>NZ_AP018448.1:1870714-2182500 GCF_030294945.1 Streptomyces graminofaciens
TGGCCCGCCGTATCTGGGCCGTGGCGATGAAGGAGAAGTACGGCGCGAACGAGCGCAGCCAGAAGCTGAAGTACCACGTCCAGACCTCCGGCCGCTCCCTGCACGCCCAGGAGATGGACTTCAACGACATCCGCACCACGCTGCAGGCACTCATCGCCATCTACGACAACTGCAACAGCCTGCACACCAACGCCTACGACGAGGCGGTCACCACCCCCACCGAGGAATCCGTACGCCGGGCCCTGGCCATCCAGCTGATCATCAACCGGGAATGGGGCCTGGCCATGAACGAGAACCCCCTCCAGGGTTCGTTCGTCATCGACGAACTCACGGACCTCGTCGAAGAGGCGGTACTCCAGGAGTTCGAGCGCATCAGCGAACGCGGCGGCGTCCTCGGCGCGATGGAGACCGGCTACCAGCGCGGCCGCATCCAGGACGAGTCGATGCTCTACGAACAGCGCAAGCACGACGGCACCCTGCCCCTCATCGGCGTCAACACCTTCCGCAACCCCCACGCCGACACCGCCGAACCCGGCGTCATCGAGCTGGCCCGCGCCACCGAAGAGGAGAAGCAGTCCCAGCTGGACCGCGTACGGGACCACCAGGCCCGCCACCAGGGCCAGGCCCACACCGCCCTGACCGCCCTCAAGGACGCGGCGGTCGGCGACCGCAACGTCTTCGCCGTGCTCATGGACGCCGCCCGGGTCTGCTCGCTCCAGCAGATCACCGAGGCCTTCTTCGAGGTCGGCGGCCAGTACCGCCGCAATGTCTGAACCCTGCCCCGGAAACCCCCGTGCAGCCCCTCATCGGATAGGACCTCAGATGGATCCCGTCACCCGTCTCGGCGTCGTCGGCTGTGGCCTCATGGGCTCCGGCATCGCCGAAGTCGCCGCCCTCAGAGGCATCGACGTCCGTGTCGCCGAAGCCACCCACGACGCCGTCGAGGCCGGCCGACGCCGTATCACCGCCTCCCTCGACCGGGGCGTACGGCGTGGCAAGCTCGGCGAGGAACAGCGGGACCAGGCCCTCACCCGACTCTCCTTCACCCACGACCTCAGCGACATGGCCGACCGCCAGTTCGTCATCGAGGCCGTCGCCGAGAACCGTGACATCAAGACCGACGTCCTGCGCGCCCTGGACAAGGCGGTCGAGGACCCCGCCGCGATTCTGGCCACCAACACCTCCTCGATCCCCATCGTCGACCTCGCCATCGCCACCGAGCGACCCGGGCAACTCATCGGCATGCACTTCTTCAACCCCGTGCCCGTGCAGCAACTGGTCGAGCTCATCCCCGCCCTGACCACCAGCCAGGAAACCGTGAAGCGCACCCGCGACTTCGCCCGGCAGCTGGACAAACAGGCCATCCAGGCTCCCGACCGCTCCGGCTTCGTCGTCAACGCCCTCCTCGTGCCCTACCTGCTCAGCGCGGTACGGATGGTGGAGTCGGGCGCCGCACGCCCGGACGACATCGACCAGGGCATGGAGCTCGGCTGCGCCCACCCCATGGGACCTCTGCGCCTGCTCGACCTCATCGGTCTCGACACCGCCCAAGCGGTGGCCGAGTCGATGTACGAGGAGTTCAAGGAACCGCTGTACGCACCGCCCGCCCTGCTGCGCCGCATGGTCGCCGCAGGCCACCTCGGCCGCAAGAGCGGCCGCGGCTTCCACACCTACGACGCTTGAGCAAAGGGAGAGCCCCGCACGGCCAGGGCGCCGGAGCCGACGGGCCCGGCCGTGCGGGAGATCGTTCCGCCACGGCCCCGGGTCACGACGGACCGGGCGGCCCTGCGGACCGCAGCAGACCGGCGGGATTCGCCACCGCTCGCGACCAGCCGGACCCGGGCGGGCGACCAGAACGCGGAAATCGACCACGCGAGCGCGACGGCCGTCCGGTCGCGACCGTTACCGCGTCACGGATGGTCGATGTTCCAGGTCGTCGACCCGCTGGGTGAGGGGCTGGTGGTCGGCCGGTCCGGGTCGCACTGTGCGGAATCCTGCGGCGGGAGCAGCCGGTACGCACCGACCCGCTCCGTCCCGAACCGCACGTCCGCGTCCCCGGACGCGGCCAAGTCCCGTGTGGTCGTCGGCAGTTCCACTTCGGCCGGGGGCGCGCCCGCGTACGCCGCCACGAGGACCCGGGCGCAGGTGCCGTCCTGTCCGGTGGGAAGGCCGGCGGGGAAACCGACGGTACGGGTCCTGCTTCCGTTCGTGGACAGCCGGTAGCGCATGACGAACGACGTCTGCGTCCCCGTCGTCGTGGCCGTGAGGGTCCAGAACTCCACCTGCACGGCGAGCGGTCGGCACAGCACGCGGACATCGCCGTTGTGCCGTGCACGGACGACGACCGATGCCTTCTCGTGGGACGGGTCGGCCCCGTCGGCCGTCCCGCGGAAGGCCACCGCCGTCCGCAGCCACGCGGCCTGCTCCCGCTCCGACCAGTGGCCGTTGTCGCGGCAGCCGCCGGCCTGCGCGCCCGCGGACGCCTGCGAGCAGCCGGCCGCGAGCAGCGCGAGAGCCGCCGCGCACGCCGTCAGGGCTCCGTGGCGGAGGCGGGTCTGGATGCTGTGCATGATCTCCCTCGATCGGAACGGGGCGGGCCGCGGACATCACGCGGCCCGGGCGGCGAGCAGTCTGCTGGGACCTCGCCCGCGGTGGGGGCGCCGAAAGCACGCTGTGTCCGTCCCGTGATCAAGAAGGAGACCCGGTGTCCGACAGCGGGTGCGCCGTCCGTCTCGTACCAAAGGCCCCGCAGTGCCGGCTGGAAGACGGTTTGCCGATCAACTGCTTCGATATCGGCGATTTGTAGCTGAATTCGCCAAACAGTTGAGCGCTTGTCGTCCTCTCATCACGATTTCCCTGTCAAGTGCCCGACGGCCAGCCCTCGGGCCCCAGCGCTGCAGAAGCGAGTCCAGCATGGTGCGTGTCCGTGCGTCCCTGTCCCAGTTGCCCGCCTACGTCCCGGGCCGCAAACTGCCCGGGGCGATCGTGCTGGCCAGCAACGAGTCCCCTTACGGATTGCTGCCGGGGGTGGCCGGAACCCTCACGGAGGCCGCCTACGGCGTGTCGCGGTACCCCGATCTGCAGGCCGCCTCCCTCGTCGAGGCCCTGGCCGCGCACCACGGGGTCGAGCCGGACCGGATCGCGGTGGGCGCCGGGTCCTCCGAGGTGTGCGGGCAGTTGCTGCACACGGTCGTCGGGCCCGGTGACGAGGTGGTCTTCGGTTGGCGGTCGTTCGAGGCGTACCCGATCCTCACCGCCGTCGCGGGCGGTACGGCCGTACGGGTGCCGCTGCGCGACCACGCCCTCGACCTCGACGCCATGGCCGCGGCGATCACCTCCCGCACCAGGCTGGTCTTCGTGTGCAACCCCAACAACCCGACCTCCACGGCGGTCGGCGCGCGGGCCCTGACCGACTTCGCGAACCGGGTGCCGCGGGACGTGCTGATCGTCGTCGACGAGGCCTACCGCGAGTACGCCGATCCCGACCGGGTCCCCGACGGCCTCGCCCTCCTCGGCGACCGGCCGAACGTGGCGGTGCTGCGCACCTTCTCGAAGGCGTACGGACTGGCGGGGCTGCGCGTCGGCTACTGCGTCGCGCCGCCCGGGATCGCCGCGCACGTGCGCCGCACGCAGGTGCCGTTCAGCGTCAGCGCCCTCGCCCAGCGGGCCGCCGTCGTCGCCCTCGGCGAAGGCGCGGAGGTCGCCCGGCGGGCCGCCCTCACGGTCGCCGAACGCGACCGGGTCACCGCGCGGCTGCGCGCGCTGGGGCACGACGTGCCCGACTCCCGGTCCAACTTCGTCTGGCTGCCGCTCGGCGGCGACAGCGGGGACTTCGCCCTGCACTGCCTGGACGGGAAGGTCGTGGTCCGCCCGTTCCCGGGCGAGGGCGTCCGGGTGACGATCGGGCTGCCGGAGGAGAACGACGCCCTGCTCGCGCTGGCTGCGAGCTGGAGAGGCTGACGGCCATGCGCCCCGGTCCCTACGAACAGCACCGCGAGCTGCTCCAGAGTGTCGTTCGCGCGATCGCCGCCGGTGAGTGCCGCCGCCCCTTCACCGAGGCGACCGGCCAGGACGCGGCCGACGCGGGCATGAGGTCGACCCGCACCGCGGGCAAGGTGTTCCGCTCGCTGCTGGGACGGTCCTTCGACCTGGGGCTGGGGCAGCCCGGCGGGCTCGGCCTCGTGTGCACGGAGTCGTCGCCGTACGGCGTCGGTCCGGCCGTCGCCTACGCGCGCTGCGACCCCGCGGAGCTGGTCGCGGCGGCCGGGCGGGCGGCGGCCGGATGGCGGGCGGCCGGGCCGTACGAGCGCGCCGTGCTCGCCGTGGAGATCCTGCGCCGACTCAACACCCGCAGCCACGAACTGGCCCTCGCGGTCCACCACACCACCGGCCAGCCCCTCCAGGCTGCCTTCCGCGCCGCCGGGCCGCACGCCCAGGACCGTGCCCTGGAGGCGGTGGCGCAGGCCTTCGCCGAGTCGGAACGTGTCCCGGCCGATCTGCGCTGGGAGAGCACCGAACGCGGTGGGCAGCCGCGCGCGCTGCGGGGCACCTGCACCTTGGTGCCCCGCGGGGTGTCGCTGCTCGTCGGCTGTCCCGACTTCCCCCTCTGGAACGGGTATCCGGGCCTGTTCGCCAGCCTGGTGACCGGCAACCCGGTTGTCGTGGCCCCCCATCCGCGCTCGGTGCTGCCGCTGGCGATCACGGTGCGGGTCGCCCGGCAGGTGCTCGCTGAGGCCGGTCACTCCCCGGACCTCGTGACACTGGCGGTGGCGGATCCGGAACGGCAGGTGCACCGGCGGCTGGCCACGGACCCGGCGGTGCGCATCGTCGACTTCACCGGCTCCGCGCGCTTCGCCGACTGGCTGGAGCAACACGCCCGCCAGGCCGTCGTGTTCGCCAACCGGACCGGGCTGAACACCGTGGTCATCGACTCGACCGACGACTACCGGGGCCTGGTACGGGGTCTCGCCCTCTCCTCGTGCCGGTGCAACGGCACGGTGCGCACCACGCCGCAGAACATCCTGGTACCGGAGCGTGGCTTCGACACCGACGAGGGGCACAAGACGCTGCGGGACCTCGGGGCCGACATCGGTGACGCCGTGGACCGGCTGCTCGGGCATCCCGCCCGCGTGGCCAGGGTGTTGGGCGCGGTCACCGCCGACGAGGTGCGCGGCGCTCTGACGGAGGCCGCGCGGTGCGGCCCCATACTGCACGCCTCCGGCCCCGTGACCCATACCGAGCACGCGCAGGCCGATCTGCGCAGCCCGCTGCTGGTGCGGCTGAACGCCTCCGACGAGCGGATCTACACGCGCGAGTGGCCGGGACTCGTCTCCTTCCTGGTGGGCACCGACTCGACCTCGCACAGCCTCGCTCTCCTGCGCAGCACCGTGGCGCGGCACAGCGCGCTCTACGCCTCGGTGCACTCCACCGACCCGCTGGTGCTGGCGGCGGCCGAGACGGCGGCGCTGGACGCCGGGGTGCATCTCGTGGAGAACCTCGACGACCTGCCCACCGACCCGTCCTCGGCTCGCGCCGACCTGCCGGGCGCCGGCGCCCACTTCATCACCGGGCGGTTCCGCGTGGTGCGCTCGCGGCGGCACGCACCGGCGGCGGCTCCCGTCCCGGCACCGGCCCGGCCGGCGGTCGCCGCGCGGAGCTCCGCCGCCACCGCCGAGCTGCTCGACGTATGACCGGCGCCGGTCCTCAGTCCGTCCAGGTGGCGCCGCGCCCCCGCACCTCGTCGAAGACGAGCCAGGTGCGGGTCGAGCGCACACCCGGCACCGCCTGGATGCTCTCCAGCACCACCTTGCGCAGCGCCAGGTTGTCCGGCGCGCGCACGAGCACCAGCACGTCGAAGTCGCCCGTGAGGAGGACGACATGCTCCACGTACGGGATGGCGCGCAGTTCGCGGGAGATGTCGCGCCAGGCGTTCTGGTCGATGCTCATCGTCACGTATGCGCTTGTGCCGAGGCCGGCCCGCTGGGCGTTGAGCTGCGCGGTGAAGCCCGTGATGACGTCCTCGGCCACGAGTCGGCCGATGCGTGTGTAGGCGTTGGCCCGGGAGATGTGGACCTGCTCGGCGAGGGCGCGGACCGAGATCCGGCCGTCCTGGAGGAGTCGGGTCAGGATCTGCCGGTCGATGTCGTCGAGCGGGACGGCAGTTCGTCCGGCCGCCACCCCCGGCGATGAGATTTCCTCGGACACTTTGTCCTCCCAGGTCTTTCAATTCGGCAGTTCGTCGCCGTTTCAGCCGAACTATTGAACACATATTCCGCTATGGCCACCATTCTCCTGTCAAGTGTCCAGAGAAAGTGAGTGCCCTCCATGTCTGTGAAGAGCCTCCGCCAGACGGTGCAGGGCCTCCTGCCGTCCCTGATGCCGGTGCGGTTCGTGGCCGAGGACGGTACACCGGTCGTCAAGCAGCCGGCCGACTACACCGAGCCCCCGGTCGAGACCCTGCGGGAGGCCTGGCGGCGAATGGTGCTGGGCCGCCGGTTCGACACCCAGGCGACCGCCCTCACCAAGCAGGGCCGCCTCGCGGTCTACCCGTCCAGCCGTGGTCAGGAGGCCTGCCAGATCGGCGCCGTCCTCGCGCTGCGCCCGGACGACTGGCTGTTCCCGACCTACCGCGACTCCGTCGCCCTGGTGACCCGCGACATCGACCCGGTCGAGGTACTGACCCTGCTGCGCGGCGACTGGCACTGCGGCTACGACCCCGCCGCCACCCGGGTCGCCCCCCAGTGCACCCCGCTGGCCACCCAGGTCCTGCACGCGACCGGCATGGCCGAGTCCCTGCGCCGCAAGGGCGAGGACGGCGTGGCGATGGCGCTCGTCGGGGACGGGGCGACCAGCGAGGGCGACTTCCACGAGGCGCTGAACTTCGCCGCCGTGTTCCGCGCGCCGGTGGTCTTCTTCGTGCAGAACAACAAGTACGCGATCTCCGTGCCGCTGGCCCGGCAGACCGCGGCGCCCGCCCTCGCCTACAAGGGCATCGGCTACGGAGTGCGCTCCGAGCAGGTCGACGGCAACGACCTGGTCGCGGTGCTGGCGGTGCTGACCGCGGCCGTCGAGCACGCCCGCGCCGGGAACGGCCCGGTCCTGGTCGAGGCGCACACGTACCGCATGGACGCGCACACCAACGCCGACGACGCCACCCGCTACCGGGAGGACGACGAGGTCGAGCAGTGGCGGTCCGCCGACCCGGTCGACCGGCTGGAGACGTATCTGCGCTCCCGCGGCGCGCTCACCGACGAGGACGTGGCGGCGCTGCGGGAGGAGGCCGAGGAGCTGGCGGCGCGGGTGCGTGCCGGCATGAACGCGGACTCCGTGCTGGATCCGCTGGAGCTGTTCGACCACGTCTACGCCGAGCCGACCCCGCAACTGCGCGAGCAGCGTGCCCAGTTGGCGGCCGAGCTCGCCGAAACCACCCAGGCCCAGGAGGACTGACGACCATGGCCAAGGTCACGATGGCGCAGGCGCTCAACACCGCCCTGCGCGACGCGCTCAGCGAGGACGAACGGGTCCTCGTCTTCGGGGAGGACGTCGGCCCGCTCGGCGGCGTGTTCCGCATCACCGACGGGCTGACCCGCGACTTCGGCGAGCAGCGCTGCTTCGACACCCCGCTCGCGGAGGCCGGCATCGTCGGGCTCGCGGTCGGCATGGCGATGGGCGGCTTCCGGCCCGTGGTGGAGATGCAGTTCGACGCCTTCGCGTATCCGGCGTTCGAGCAGATCGCCTCGCATGTCGCCAAGCTGCGCAACCGCACCCGTGGGCGGATCAACCTGCCGATGGTGATCCGCGTCCCCTACGCCGGCGGGATCGGCGGGGTCGAGCACCACTGCGACTCCAGCGAGGCGTACTACGCGCACACGCCCGGCCTGAAGGTCGTCACGCCGGCCACGGCCGAGGACGCGTACTGGCTGCTGCGGGACGCGATCGCCGACCCCGACCCGGTGGTCTTCCTGGAGCCGAAGAAGCTGTACTGGTCGCGGGAGGACACCGACCTTCGGACCCGCGGGGCGCTGCCGTTCGGGCGGGCGGCGATCCGGCGGGCGGGGCGGGACGCCACCGTCGTCGCCTACGGCCCGTCGGTCCCGGTGGCCCTGGCCGCGGCCGAGGCAGCCGCCGAGGACGGGATCGAGCTGGAGGTCGTCGACCTGCGCACGCTGGTGCCCTTCGACGACGAGACCGTCACCGAGTCGGTGCGCAGGACCGGGCGCTGCGTGGTCGTTCAGGAGGCCCAGGGCTTCGCCGGGGTCGGTGCGGAGATCGCCGCCCGGGTGCAGGAGCGCTGCTTCCACTCGCTGGCCGCGCCCGTGCTGCGGGTGGCCGGCTTCGACATCCCGTATCCGCCGCCGAAGCTGGAGCACGCGCATCTGCCCGGCGTCGACCGGATCCTCGACGCCGTCGACCGTCTGCAGTTCACGGACGAGCCCGACACCCGGCACCTGCTGAAGGGAGCGGTCGCATGACCACCGCGACGCAGCACGAGCAGCTGTTCAAGCTCCCCGACCTCGGCGAGGGCCTGACCGACGCGGAGATCGTCGAGTGGAAGGTCGCCGTCGGCGACACCGTGACGATCGACCAGATCGTGGTCGAGGTGGAGACCGCCAAGGCCGCGGTCGAGGTGCCGGTGCCGTACGCGGGCACGGTGCTGCGGCTGCACGCGGAGGCGGGTACGGCGCTGGGCGTGGGGGAACCGCTGATCACGGTGGGGGCGGGGGTGCCCGCGCCGGGACCCGCCGACGCCCCCGACGCCACCCCCGACGCCTCCGCCGAGCGCTACCGCGAGGAGGAGCGGGCCGGATCGGGCAACGTGCTGATCGGCTACGGCACCGGGCACGAACCGGCACCGCGCCGTCGCCGCCGACGCGCGGGGGCCGCCACGGCGATCCCCGTGCCGTTGGTCGAGGCGGCGCCGGCGATCGAGGTGGCGCCGGCGATCGAGCCGCGCGCTCCCCGGGTCATCTCGCCCCTCGTGCGCAGGATGGCCCGGGACCACGGGATCGACCTCACCGCGCTGGCGCCGTCGGGTCCCGCCGGGGTCGTCCTGCGCCGGGACGTGGAGCGGGCCGTCGCCCAGCACGCACCGGCCACGACGGAACCCGCACCGGTCCCCCGGCCGGAGCCCACACCCATGTCCCGACCCGAGCCCGCCTCCGACGGCCCCGTCCGCATCCCCCTGCGAGGCGTCCGCAAGGCCGTCGCGGACAAGCTCTCCCGCAGCCGGACCGAGATCCCCGACGCCACGACCTGGGTCGACGTGGACGCCACCGGACTGCTCCAGGCCAAGAAGGCGCTGGAGGCCGCCGAACCCGGCCGCCGCGTCGGGCTGTTGGCCCTGTTCGCCAGGATCTGTGTCGCCGGTCTGCGCCGCTACCCCGAGCTGAACTCGGCCGTCGACACCGAACGCCGGGAGATCCTGCGCTACGACGAGGTTCACCTGGGCTTCGCCGCCCAGACCGAACGCGGTCTGGTCGTCCCCGTCGTCCGCGACGCCCATCGGCTGACGACTGTCCAACTGGCCGCGGAACTCGCCAGGTTGACCGAGCTGGCCCGGACCGGAAGCCTTCCGCCCGACCGGCTGACCGGCGGCACGTTCACCCTCAACAACTACGGCGTGTTCGGCGTCGACGGCTCCACGCCCATCATCAACCATCCGGAGGCGGCGCTCCTCGGCGTGGGCCGCATCGTCGACAAACCCTGGGTGGTGGACGGCGCGCTCACCGTCCGGAAGGTCACGCAGCTGTCGCTCAGCTTCGACCACCGCGTCTGCGACGGCGGAGTGGCCGGCGGCTTCCTGCGCTTCGTGGCCGACTGCGTGGAACGCCCGGCGATCCTCCTCGCCGACGTCTGACCCGACCCGCCTTCTCGCTGTGCCCCGTAACTGGGCGCACTGCACCCATCCACCTACCGAACGTTCGGCCTGGAGTCTTCATGTCCCCCGACCCGCATCCCGACTTCTACGCCCGCCACGCGGACCTGCTCGACCAGGCGGTGGCCCGCACGGCCGACCGCGGCTACTGGACGCCCTACCCGGAGGCCCCGAGCACCTCCGCGTACGGAGCCGGAGCGCCCGCCGCGGGCGAGGCGGCCTTCCGTGCCCTCCTCGACCGCCCCTTCCCGCTCGACGGGCACCCCACCACCGGCACCGTCCCCGCCACGGAGGTGTCGCCGTACGGCTTCCCCCTCGGCGTCAGCTACCCGCACCTGGCGCCCGAGGCCGCCATTGCGACGGCCAAGTCGGCCGCCTCCGCCTGGCGTTCCACTAGCCCCGACGTCCGGGCCGGAGTGGCGGCGGAGATCCTGGCCCGGCTGAACGCGGCGAGCTTCGAGATCGCGCACGCCGTCCAGCACACCACCGGCCAGCCCTTCGTGATGGCCTTCCAGGCGGGCGGGCCGCACGCCCAGGACCGCGGGCTGGAAGCGGTGGCGTACGCCTGGGAGGCGCAGCGGCGCCACCCGGCCACCGCCCGCTGGAGCAAGCCCCGCCGACGGGGCGGCCCCCTCGTCATGGACAAGACCTACACCCCGGTGGGCCGTGGTGTGTCCGTGCTCATCGCCTGCAACACCTTCCCGACCTGGAACGGCTATCCGGGATTCTTCGCGAGCCTGGTCACGGGCAACCCGGTGATCGTCAAGCCGCACCGGCGGGCCGTGCTGCCGCTGGCGATCACCGTACGGATCGCCCGCGAGGTGCTGGCCGAGGCCGGTTTCGACCCGAACGTGGTGCTGCTGGCCGCCTCCCGCCCCGATGAGCGCACCGCTCCCGCCCTCGCCACCCATCCCGACGTGCGGATCGTGGACTTCACCGGTTCCAGCGAGTTCGGCGACTGGCTGGAGGACAACGCCCGCCAGGCCGTCGTACACACGGAGAAGGCGGGTCTGAACACCGTCGTCGTGGACTCCACGGACGACTACGCCGGACTGCTGCGCAACCTCGCGTTCTCCCTGTCGCTCTACAGCGGCCAGATGTGCACCACCCCGCAGAACCTCCTGGTGCCCCGGGACGGGTTCCCCACCGATCAAGGGCCGCGTACGGCGGACGAGTTCGCCGCCGATCTGGGCTCCGCGCTGGACGACCTGCTCGGCGACCCGGCCCGCGCCACCGCCACCCTCGGCGCGATCGTGAACGGCGGCGTCCTCGCACGTGTGGAGGAGGCGGCCGCCCTGGGCCGTACCGCCCGTCCCTCCCGTGCCGTGACGCACCCCGACCACCCGGACGCGGTCGTCCGCACCCCGCTGGTGGCCCTGCTCGACGCCGAGGCCGACGAGAAGACCTATACGAGCGAGTGGTTCGGGCCGGTCTCCTTCGTCATCGCCACCGACGACACCGCGCACTCCCTGCGCGTCCTGCACGACACCGTACGACGCCACGGCGCGCTCACCGCCTGCGTGTACGCGACCGGCGAGGACGTCCTGACGGCCGCGCGGGAGACGGCCCTGGAGGCCGGCGTGCACCTGTCGGAGAACCTGACCGCCGACGTGTTCCCCAACCAGTCCGCCGCCTTCAGCGACTTCCACGGCACCTCGGCCAACCCGGCCGCCAACGCGACGCTGACCGACCCGGCGTTCGTCACCGGCCGCTTCGCCGTCCTCCAGTCCCGCCGCCACGCCCCCACCGAGGAGCACGAGGAGCACTCCGATGTCCGATGAGGTCTATCTGATCGACGGGGCCCGCACCCCGCAGGGCCGCTACGGCGGTGCCCTGGCGTCCGTACGCCCCGACGACCTGGCCGCCCTCGTCGTCGGCGAGGCCGTGCGCCGCGCCGGGATCCCGGCCGACTCCGTGGACGAGGTGATCCTCGGAGCCGCGAACCAGGCCGGCGAGGACAACCGTGACGTCGCGCGGATGGCCGCACTGTTGGCCGGACTTCCGCACACCGTGCCCGGATACACCGTCAACCGGCTGTGCGCCTCGGGGCTCACGGCCGTCGCGTCGGCCGCGCAGACGGTACGGGCGGGTGAGGCCGAGGTGGTCGTGGCCGGCGGCGTCGAGTCGATGACCCGTGCGCCGTGGGTGATGGCCAAGCCCGGCACGCCCTGGGCCCGGCCCGGCGAGATCCACGACTCCTCGCTGGGCTGGCGCTTCACCAATCCTCGCTTCCCGGCGACGACCACCGTGTCGATGGGCGATACCGCGGAGGAGGTCGCCGCCCTGGACGGCATCACCCGCCTGGAGGCCGACTCCTTCGCGCTGCGCAGCCACCGTCGCGCGGTGGCCGCGCAGTCGGCGGGCCGGTTCACGGCGGAGATCGTCCCGGTGCCCGTGGCGGACGGTGAGGTGACCCAGGACGAAGGGCCGCGCCCGACCACCACGTTGGAGCGGCTCAGCAGCCTGCGCACCGCGTTCCGCCCGGGCGGCGTCGTCACCGCGGGCAACTCCTCGCCGCTGTCCGACGGGGCCGCCGCCCTGGTGGTGGCGAGCGGGGCGGCGGTGGAGCGGTTCGGGCTGACGCCCCGGGCCCGTGTCGTCACCGCCGCCTCGGCCGGGGTCGAGCCGCACCTGATGGGGCTCGGCCCGGTGCCGGCCACCGCCAAGGCCCTGGACCGGGCGGGCTGGACGGTCGACGACCTCGACGCGGTCGAACTCAACGAGGCCTTCGCCGTCCAGGCCCTGGCGGTCATACGCCGGCTGAAGCTCGACCCGGACCGCGTCAACGCCGACGGCGGCGCCATCGCCCTGGGCCACCCCCTGGGCTGCTCCGGCACCCGCGTCCTGCTCACCCTGCTGGGCCGCCTGGAGCGCGAGGGCGGCCGACGGGGCCTGGCCACCCTCTGCGTCGGGGTCGGACAGGGCGTGGCCATGCTCGTGGAGCGCGTATGAACGAGACAGCCGCGGACCACCCGTACGGGACGCCGTCGGTCGAGGAGCGCGAGCGCGTGTACGAGACGCTGTCGGTCGAGGACCACGCCGACCGGGTGGTGGTCACCCTGCGCCGGCCCGCCGCCCGCAACGCCATCAACGGCCTGATGATCGCCGAACTGCACCGCGTGTGCGAGGACTTGGAGCGCACCCCGAGACTGCTGCTGCTCACCGGGCACGGCGGGGTCTTCGCCGGTGGCGCCGACATCGCGGAACTGCGCCGGCGCGGCCGGAACGAGGCACTGGAGGGGATCAACAGCCGCCTGTTCGAGCGGGTGCGGAGGCTGCCCCTGCCCACGATCGCCGCCGTGCCCGGCTGGGCGCTGGGCGGCGGGGCAGAGCTGGCGTACGCCTGCGACCTCAGGATCGCCGGGCCGGACGCGGTCTTCGGCAACCCCGAACCGGGGCTGGGCATCCTCGCCGCCGCCGGGGCGTGCTGGCGGCTGCGGGAACTGGTGGGCGAGTCGGTGGCCAAGCAGGTCCTGCTCGCCGGACGGAACCTCGACGCCGGGGCCGCGCTCGCCTGCGGCCTGGTCATGGACGTCGTACCGACGGACCGGCTGGTCGCCGAGGCGCACGCGGTGCTCGACCGGATGTCCCGTTCCTCGGCGCTCGCCCTGCGGCTCACCAAGCTCGTCACCGACGCCTCGGGGGCCCATCCCGTGGCCGACGACCTCGCCCAGGCGGTGCTCTTCGAGAGCCCGGACAAGGAGGAGCGCATGACGCGGTTCCTGGAGAAGAAGGGAGGCCGGGCATGAGCTCGGCAGCAACAGCGCCCTCCGTGGTGGGGGTGATCGGCGGTGGACGCATGGGCGCCGGGATCGCCCAGTCGTTCGCGGCCGCCGGGGCGCGCGTGGTCGTCGTGGAGCGCGACGGTTCGACGGCGTCCGCCGCTCTGGAGCGGATCGCCACGGGGCTTCGGCGGGCGGCCGAGCGCGGGACGCTCGCCGGGACGTCGGACCTCGACGTGCCGGACCGGGTGATCGCCGTGTCGTCGGTCGCCGAACTGCCCCACGAAGCGGATCTCGTCGTCGAGGCGGTCCCCGAGAACGCCGGGCTCAAGGCCGAGGTGCTCGCCGCCGCCGAGGGTGTCGTGCACGACGGATGTGTGCTGGCCAGCAACACCAGCTCCCTGTCCGTCACCGAACTCGCCGCGGCTCTGCGGCATCCCGGGCGATTCCTGGGGATGCACTTCTTCAACCCCGTGCCCGTCTCCGCCCTCGTGGAACTGGTCCTGGCCCCCGACACCGGCGCGACGGCCCTCGACTCGGCGGTCCGCTGGACCCACGCCCTCGGCAAAGAGGACGTCGTCGTGAAGGACTCCCCCGGGTTCGCCAGCAGCCGCCTCGGCCTCGCCCTCGGCCTTGAGGCGATCCGCATGGTCGAGGAAGGGGTCGCCGAGCCGGAGGCCATCGACAAGGCCATGTGCCTCGGCTATCGGCACCCGATGGGCCCGCTGCGGCTGACCGACGTCGTGGGACTCGACGTACGGCTCGCCATCGCCGACCACCTGCACTCGACACTCGGCGAACGCTTCGCGCCGCCAAGGCTGCTGCGAGAGAAGGTCGCCCGCGGTGAGCTGGGCCGCAAGACCGGTCAGGGGTTCTACCGATGGTGAACGACGGCGGCTCGACCCCGGCGGCGGACCGCTCGCACGGGGTGACGTACGAGGTCACCGACGGCGTCGCGGTCCTCGAACTGTGCGGTTCCGCGAGCGGCAACGCGCTCGACGCGCACGTGCGCGGCGCGCTCCTGCTGGCCGCGCGGCGCCTGACCACGGACACCGCGCGCGGTGTCCGGGCGGCCCTGCTCACCGCGCGCGGCAAGCACTTCTGCGTCGGGCAGGACCTCCAGGAGCACGCCCGGTTGCTCGCCGACGCGCCGGCGAAGGCCTTCGCGAACATCCCCAACGACTACAACCCGCTGGTGAAGGAGCTCAGCGCGCTGCCCGTGCCGCTCGTCGTGGCCGTCGAGGGCGCCTGTGTCGGGGCCGGGCTGGGCATCGCGCTCTGCGCCGACGTGCGGGTCGCCGCCGAGGGAGCCCGGTTCGCGACCGCCTTCGGCGGCCTCGGGCTGGCCTCCGACTCCGGGGTCGCCCGCGCCCTGGTCCGGCAACTCGGCTCGTCTCGGACCGGCGGACTCATGCTGCTGGGCGACCGGTTCTCGGCGCAGGACGCCGCGGACTGGGGGCTGGTGCACCGCGTCGTACCGGACGGCCGGGCCGGCGCCGAAGGGCTCGCCCTCGCCCGTCGTCTCGCCGACGGCCCCACCGCCGCGTACCGGGAGACCAAGGCGCTGCTGCGGTCCGCGTCCGCCTCGACGCTGCCGGCCGCTCTGGAACGCGAGGCCGTCGTGCAACGCCGGCTCGGCACCACCGGCGACCACCACGAGGCCGTCCGGGCCTTCCTGTCACGCCGTACCCCGGTCTTCCGCGGTCACTGACCGGTCCGCCCCGCCGTCCAGCCCGCCCATCCGCCCACCGATCCCGAACCGACCACGACAGGACACCGCCGCCGTCATGAACGTCATGGACAACCCCGCTTCAGCGCCCCCGGCGGCCTCGGGACCGTACGACCCCGAGGCCGCCTTCGAGGAGACCATCGCCCGGGACCAGCGCATCGAGCCCAGGGACTGGATGCCCGACGCCTACCGCGCCACGCTCGTCCGGCAGATCGCGCAGCACGCGCACTCGGAGATCATCGGCATGCAGCCGGAAGGCGAGTGGATCACCCGCGCGCCCTCCCTGCGCCGCAAGGCGATCCTCTTCGCCAAGGTCCAGGACGAGGCCGGGCACGGGCTCTACCTCTACTCCGCGGCCGAGACGCTCGGCGCCGACCGCGCGGACCTGACCCGACGGCTGATCGACGGCCGCCAGAAGTACTCGTCCATCTTCAACTACCCCACCCGCACCTTCGCCGACGTGGGCGTCATCGGCTGGTTCGTGGACGGCGCGGCGATCTGCAACCAGGTCCCGCTGTGCCGCACCTCGTACGGCCCGTACGGACGAGCAATGGTCCGCGTCTGCAAGGAGGAGTCCTTCCACCAGCGGCAGGGCTACGAACTGCTGCTGACGATGATGCGCGGCACCGACGAGCAGCGGGCCATGGTGCAGGACGCCGTCGACCGCTGGTGGTGGCCGTCCCTGATGATGTTCGGTCCGCCCGACGACGACTCCCCCAACTCGGCGCGGTCCATGGCCTGGGGGATCAAGCGGCACAGCAACGACCAGCTGCGGCAGCGCTTCGTCGACATGACCGTCCCACAGGCCGAGAAACTGGGCGTCACCCTGCCCGACCCCGAGCTGCGCTGGAACGAGGAGCGCGGCCACCACGACTTCGGCACCCCCGACTGGGAGGAGCTGAAGCGGGTCGTCTCCGGTGACGGGCCGTGCAACACCGAGCGGATCGCCCGCCGTCGCGCCGCCCACGAGGAGGGCGCCTGGGTACGGGAGGCCGCTGCCGCGTACGCCGCCAAGCAGGCCGTCCGCGCACGGGAAGGAGCGGCGGCATGAGCGCGACGAGCAGAGGCGACTGGCTGCTGTACGAGGTGTTCGTCCGCGGCAAGCGCGGCCTCAACCACGTCCATGTCGGCTCCCTGCGCGCCGCCGACGACGACATGGCCCTCCGCCACGCCCGCGACCTCTACACCCGGCGCAACGAGGGGGTGAGCATCTGGGCCGTGCGCTCGGACACCATCGCCGCCTCCGCACCCGACGAGAAGGACCCCTTCTTCGCGCCCAGCGGCGACAAGGTCCACCGGCATCCCACCTTCTACGACGTCCCCGACGACGTCCCTCACATCCAGAACCTCCAGGGACATTGAGGAGCAGCGCATGACCGACGAGGAGCTGTACGTCGACGGCGACAGCGCGCGCTGGGCGTTCGGCACCGGGTTCACCGACCCGCTGCACGGTGTCGACCAGTCGGTTCCCGAGGGTGTCGACGCGGAAGGCCTGGCCGCCTGCTGTCTGGCGCTCGGTGACGACGCCCTGGTGTCCGCGCAGCGGCTGGCCGAATGGTGCACCCGCGCACCGGAGTTGGAGGAGGAGCTGGCGCTGGCCAACATCGGCCTCGACCTCCTCGGCCAGGCCCGCCTGCTGTACGCCAGGGCCGGCCGGGCCGACGGCACGGGCCGCGGCGAGGACGCGTACGCCTACTTCCGTGCCCCGGAGGACTTCCGCAACGTACGCCTCGCCGAACTGCCGGGCGGTGACTTCGCGTTCACCGTCGCCCGCCTGTTGGTGCTGTCCGTCTGGCGGCTGGCCGTGTGCGAGGCGCTCACCGCGGCCCCCGACCCGGTGCTGTCCGCGATCGCCGCGAAGAGCGCCAAGGAGCTGGCCTACCACCGCCGTTACGCCGCCGAGTGGACGGTACGGCTCGGTGACGGCACCGCCGAGTCCGCCGGACGGGTGCGGGCCGCGTGGGCCACCCTCGCCCCCTGGCTGGGCGAGTTGCTGACGGACCGGACGGCGGAGCTCCTCGGCGGGGATCCGGCCGCCGTGGCCACGCGGACCCGGCTGGAGCTGTTCCACGTGCTGACCGATGCCGGGCTCAACCCGTCCGACGACCTGACCCCGCTCGACGCACCGACGTCCTCGGTCCCCGGCTCCGGCAGGGACGGCGAACACACCTCGCATCTGGCACCGCTCCTCGCCGAACTGCAGAGCGTCGCCCGCGCCCACCCGGACGCGTCGTGGTGACAGCGCAGCTGAGCGAGCCGGGCACCACGAAGAACGGGCGGAACGGTCGGAACGGGCGTGGCGGATCGCCGCCGAGGTCCGCGACCCCGAGCTGCCGATGCTGACGCTCGCCGACCTCGGGGTGCTGCACGGTGTCGAGGTGACGCCGGACGGAACCGTCGTCGCCCGGCTCACCCCGACGTACTCGGGCTGCCCCGCCGTGGCCGAGATACGTGCCGAGGTGGCCACCCGGCTGCGGGCCGCCGGCTCCGCCGACGTACGGGTGGTCACGGTGCTCGAACCGCCGTGGACCACCGACCGGATCACCGACGAAGGCCGCCGCGAACTGGCGGAGCACGGCGTCGCGCCGCCGGGCCCACGACGCGCGCCGGGCCCCGCAGCGGGCCGCACATGGCTGAGCCTGACAACCACGTCGACCGACGTTCCCTGCCCTCTCTGCGCCTCCGTCGACACGGAGGAGATCTCGCACTTCGCCGCCACCGCCTGCACGGCGCTCCCGCGCTGCCGCACCTGTCTGGAGCCGTTCCCCCACGTCAAGGACCTGCCACGACCGTTTCCCCCACCCCGTCCCCCGTTCGGTCCCGCCACCGTCCGGCGTTCCACGCGCTGCGCGTGGCCGCCGTGGAACCGCTGTGCGCCGATGCCTCGGCCCTCACCCTGGAGGTCCCCGACCGCCTGGCCGACGAGTTCGCGTTCCGGCCGGGTCGGTGCCTCACCGTGTGCCGCGAGATCGACGGTCGCGACGAGCGGCGCTCGTACTCGACCTGCTCACCGGCCGGTAGGGCGCCGCGCATCGGCGTCGCGTGGTACCGGGCGGGTTGTTCTCTTCATAGACCGTGTTCGTCCATGCGGCGCAGCAGGTTCCGCTTGCGTTTCTGGGTGGTGCGCAGAGCGGTGACGTACGCCGTGAACTCATCGGGTGTGCCCAGACGGTGGTGGCAGTCGCGCATGCTCTGCAGCAGGCCTACCAGCCGCACGTAGACCGTCTCGCCGGTCTGCCGGGTCAGTGGCTCGGCCAGGCGCAGGTAGACGCCGAGCGAATCGGCTGGGCGGGAGGCACGCGCCAGGTCGGCCAGGGTGAGCCACTGTCCGTCGTGGGCGCCGGTTTCCGTGGCCGCCTGCCACGCGGCGTCGACATCCTTGTCGTCGAGCAGGGCGTCGACCAGGACCGGGCCGCCGCCGTACCCGCCCACTTGCCGCCGCTCGGCGTCGGCACGCAGCAGGGCCAGTGCCCCTTCCCGCTCTGTCGACCAGCGGTCGGCGGCATGCGCGGCGGCACGCAGCTGCCGGTACGTGAGCAGGGAGCGGCGGGCAGCGAAGTGGTCACGGCGCACGGCGACGGCATCGGACAGCCGGTCCGCCTGGGCATGGCGCTCGCACAGATAGTCGACGAGGGCCGTGTCGACGGCGGCGAGGTCCCCGGTTTCCCGGATTCCGCGCTCCGCCCAGCGCAGAGCTTCGTCGGGGCGTCGGGCGGTGTCCAGTTCGCGGGCGATGACCAGGTGCGTGTGGCCGTTGGGGGCGAGGTCGGCCGCGTGCACGGCAACGACCGTGTCGATGTCGCCGCCTGCCTTGGCCAGACGTTCCATCAGGTATTTCTCGGCCCAGCCAGTGCGATTGCCCCGCCATGCCTCGATCGCCAGCTCCCGCAGGACGGCCATCCCCCGTTCGCCGAGGACGTCCTCGTAGTCGAGTGGATCGATGCCGGTGAGGTCGTCGAGGTCGCCGAGCATGTGGCCGACCAGCCACTGGCTGAGCTCCTCCGGGTCGGGGCGCTCCGCGCGGCAGGCGTCGAGATGGGCGTCGGCGAGGGCGGAACCGATCTGTCCGAGCCATCCGTCGGAGTCGTCGACACTCTCGCCGGCCTCGGCCAGCAGCTTCATCGCCTCCCGCGCCAGGGTGATCGCGTCTGCGGCCCGGCCCGAGCCGGTGAGCGCGCCGATCGCGGACACCGCCTGCCGCGCCTGGTCTGCGTAGGCACGGGCGTCGGAGTACTCGACGTACCCGTACTGCGCGAACGGGCCGATGTCGAACAGCTCGCGGATGCGGGCCCGGACCCCGGCGAGGTCGCCGCGGGCACTCGCGGCCCGCAGCTCCATACGGCGCCGCAACTGCCGGTCCTCACCGATCTGTTCCCGCACCAGGGCGAGCAACTCGTCCTTGGTCAGGGTGGACAGCCAGGCGTCGAGACCGTGTGCACGGTCCCGGGCCGACTTCCGCTGTCGCGGCAGGTTCTCCCGCTGGGCGAGCACGGTCAGGCCGACGGCGACCAGGTGCTTGCAGAAGTGGCCTTCCTGCCCGTAGGGGCAGTCGCACTCGCCGGACAGCCCGCCAGGCCCGTCCAGCGTCAGCTCGACCTCGTACCGCTCCGTGCCGTGGACGGTGGCGGTGACCCAGCCGTCGCCGATCTCGACCCCGGACACCGCGTCGAGGTATCCGAGCCCGCGCTCGAATGAACGAACCCCGGACAGACTCTTCAGGTTCGCTTTGGTGAGACCGCCCATGGTCACTCCGTCTTGCTTCGGTCGTGCACTTGACGTGGCGTCAGCGTAGTGGGGCGCCGTCGAGTCTGTCGCGATCTTCGGGTTCTGCCGGGAACGACTGCTGGGCGTGACGCGTCCGGTGCGCGGCCGGGCGAGTCGACCGGCACGGCGTCCCTCTCGCTGCGCATGTGCGCGACTCGTGCAGGAGCTGTCGACCATGCGGATCCGGACACGTCGCGGCCGTTGCGGCCGGAGCAGCTGTACTCCTGAGTCGACGCGGACGCGCAGACCGCCCGGGCGTAGGCTTCGGTCAGCATGGACACGGCGGGGGCGGAGCACATGACGGCTGAGTCAACACAGAGGTGGGGGTCGACCCTCGATTCGGTCGTGGTGTACGCGCGGGGCGCGGTCTGCCGCCGCCTGGCCCGTGGCATCGTGCCGCCCGACGGCCGGGTACGGGTGACGGGACTGCCCCGCTCGCTGGACCCGGGCTCGCTGCGGGCCCGTGTCCTGGGCGCCCCCGGGGTGCGTGTCACCGAGGCCCGGGTGGACGTCGAGGCCGAGCCGCTCGGCACGGGCACGTCCAACGAGTTGCGGCGCGAGGTCGAGCGCCTGGGCGACGAGTACGCGGCGGCGCGGGGACGCCGGGACCGGCAGCTGAGCCTGATCGAGGAGGTCAGGGCTCTCCACCCGGTCCCGCCTCCCCGCAGGCGCGAGGACCCGCACCGCCGCACCCCGGTCGACGCCTGGCTGGAACTCGCCGACTTCGTCGACGAGCGCCTGACGGGTCTGCACAGCCGCCTCGTCGAGCTGGAGGAGGCGCTGCGCAACGTCGAGCACGAGCTCACCGTCGCCACCGACAGGCTCGCCCGAGCCTCCACCGACGTACCGTCAGCGCATGTGGAGACCACGGTCTGCGCGGTCCTGACCCTCGACGGCGCCGGCGACGCCGAGCCGGAAGTGGAGCTGGAGTACGGGGTGCCGGGCGCCGTCTGGGTACCGACCTACCGTCTCACGCACCGTCAGGGCGACGGCACCGGCCGTCTGGTGCTGCGTGCCTCGGTCGCCCAGCGGACCGGCGAGGACTGGACCGGCGTGCGTATCGCCCTGGCCACCGCCGATCTTCGGCGCCGCACCGACCTGCCGAGGCTCCGCTCGATCCGGCTCGGACGCCGTCAGCCCGCCCCCGCGCCCTCCGGCTGGCGCGAGCCTCCGGCCGGGCTCGCCGACCTGTTCACCGGGTACGAGGCAGCCGGCCCCCGCCCTGCCACGACCACCGCACCCGCGGCGGTCGTGGTCGGCTCCGCGTCCGTGGGTGCCACAGGCGTCTTCGCGCCCGTGGCCTTCGCGGCCGGCTCCGCGTCCGGTCCCGTTCCGCCACCGCCACCTCCCCCGCCGCCGGCACCGCAGGCCTACGGCGGTCCACCGGCCGCGGTCCCGGTGCCCGGCGGCGCGTACGGCCCCTCCCCGAAGTCGTTCGGCGGCGAGATGGCCGACCTCGCGCAACCGGCCCCCTCGCGACCGGCAGGCCTGCCGCGGACCGGCGGCAGCTCCTTCGCGGGTGCCCCCGCCCCCATGGCGCCCGCGGCTCCGGGCCGGGCCGCACCGCCACCCCCTCCGGCACCGGTGGCCGGTCCACCGCAGCCGAGCGGCGCCGAGCTCGACTACGCCACCCTCGTCCTGTGCGGCCCCGACGAACAGGACGGTCGCAGAGGCCGGCTGTTTCCCGGCTCCCCCTTCGACCCGGTGGCGGCCGAGTACCGCCGTCGCGCCGAAGCGGTGGCCGCGCTGCCGCTGCCCGGACAGGCCGTGCGGCCCCGCGAGTCGGCGGGTTCCTTCGACCACCGCTTCGATGCCACCGCCCGCGCCGACATTCCGTCGGACGGCACCTGGCACACCGTCACCGTCGGCGAGATCCCGGTCGGCCTGCGCACCGAGTACCTCTGTGTGCCGGCCGTGGAGCAGACCGTGTACGCGACGTTGGTGCTCTCCAACGCGACCGACCAGGCACTGCTGGCCGGGCCGGTGGAGGTCACCGTCGACGACGACTTCCTGCTGACGGCCGCACTGCCCACGCTCGCCCCCGGCGGTGTCCGCCGGGTGGGGCTCGGGCCGGCCGAGGGCATCCGGGTCACCCGTCGTACGAACCTGCACGAGTCGACCTCGGGCCTGCGCAACAACACCACCGTGCTCGACCACCGCGTCCACGTGGAGCTGGCCAACCGGCTCGCGAGGCCCGTCACCGTCGAGGTCCGCGAGCGGGTGCCGGTCACCTCGGAACCGGGCGTCCGGATCGATGAACGAGCCGACTGGGCGACACCCGAGGAAGGCACGGGGCCCGATCGCCACGCGCCGGGCACCCGCGTCTGGCGACTGGACCTGCCCGCTGGCGCCACCGCCGCCCTCGACGGCGGCTACGAGATCCGCATCCCGACCGGCAAGGCCCTGGCCGGCGGCAACCGCAGGAGCTGACACACGCCATGTCCACGGTCCCGAAGCCGATCGCCCTCCCCGTCACCGCCGTCACGTGCCTCGAGGATCGCGCCCACGTCGAGCGCGCCACCGTGCTCGACCTGGAGGCGGGGGTCCAGCGGCTGCGTCTCGGGCCGGTCAGTGCACTGGCCGTCGACCGTACCCTCCATGCCGAGCTCAGCGCCGATCATCCCGCGACCGTGCTCGACGTGCGGATCGCCCGCAGCTGGACGCCGCGCGGGCCGCTGCCGTCCACCGACGACGACTCCGCCCTGCGCCGTCGTACACACGCCCTAGAAGAGGAGCGGCTGGCTCTCGGGCAGCGACGCGACCGTCTGCATGCCCGCCTCGACCTGCTCGGCCGTCTCGCCGCCGATCTGCTGCGGGAGATCGGCGAAGGCGCCGGCTCCGGGGAGAGCGAACGGTCCCGCTGGGCCCGCGAACTGGACCGGGTGGACGACGAGCGCGACGCGCACGGCGAGCAGCTCCGCACCGTGGAGGCGCGGCTGGCCGCGCTCGCTGCCGAACTCGACGAAGCCCAGCGGGCCCTGGACCTCTCCGAGGAGGAGCCCGCCGAGCTGGTCGGCCTTGTCGAGTTGACCGTGGAGTCCGCGGCCGCCGGGCCGGTCGGGCTGCGCCTGAGCCACCTCACGCCGTGCGCGCTGTGGCGGCCCGCCTACCGTGCCGTGCTCGACGGGGACTCACTGACGCTGGAGACCGATGCGATGGTCTGGCAGCGCACCGGCGAGGACTGGTCGGACGTACGGCTGACCTTGTCGACGGCCCGCTCGGCGCTGGCCGGCGAGCCGCCACGGCTGGGCGAGGACCGGCTGACGCTCGAGGACCGCTCCCCTGCGGAGCGCCGCACGGTCGACGTCGAGCTGCGCGAGGAGGAGATCGGGGACCTCGGCCCGGCCCCGGTGCTCGGCCTGCCCGGGGTGGACGACGGCGGCGAGGCGCGGGTGCTGAGATCCCCCGCGCCGGTCTCCGTGCCCTCAGACGGCCGCGCCCACCGGGTGCCGCTCTCCGTGTTCACCACGGCCGCGAGCAGCGAGTACGCCTGCTCACCCGAGGTGTCACCGCTGGTCACCCGGGTGGTGCGGTTCGACAATCTGTCCGGCCACGCGCTGCTCGCCGGGCCCGTGGATCTGGTCCGCGGCAGCGGATTCAGCGGCCGCGGCACGCTGGACTTCACCGCCCCCGGTGCGCCCGTCGAGCTGGCTTTCGGCAGCTGCGACGACTACAGGGTGGCCCGGCATACCGAGGAGTCCCGCGACTCCGCCGGAATCACCCAGCGGACCGTGGTCACCCGCACGGTCCGGTTGCACCTGTCCCGGTTCTCCGCCCCCGGGGAGCACGGCGAGCGGCTCGTCGTCCTTCGGGAGCGGATCCCGGTCTCCGAGGTCTCGGCGGTCGAGATACGCCTGCACAAGGATTCATGCTCCCCGCCGCCCGACGTGGTCGACGCCGAGGGCATCGCCCGCTGGGACGTCGCTCTCCCGCCCGACGGCCGTCGCACGGTCACCCTGGTCTACGAGCTGTCGGCGAGCGCCAAGGTCACCGGGCTCTGAGCGCCGCCTCCCTGTTCCTCGGCGGCCGGGACGCGCCGGTCGGGCCGCTGGTTCAGCCGGCGGCTCAGCTACCCGGACCGCACGATCACTGCGAGCGCGGCGAGGCAGAGCCCACTCACCCGCCGCTTCTCGCGTTCTCACGCTTCTCGCCGCGCGCACTGCGTCCGCGCCTGTCGGACCGAGATGCGGACCATCCGTTCGGGCGAGTGAGCACGCATGCGTTCGATGTCGCTGCGAAGACGGCCCGCCCCGTCGGTCGGGCGCCCGGCGGCCGGTGCTGGGAGTGGGCGTGGGCATTGGCATGGGCGTGGGCATGCCAGGATCGGCAGGGGTCGGCTGACGGCTGGTCAGCACATCAGTTGGGCCGCGACCGTCGCTCCCAATTCCCAGCACGCCTCGACGTCGGCCTTGCTCGGCTCTCCTGTCACGATGACGGCCTCGGCCTGACGTCGCCAGCCAAGGCCTGTTGTGATCGACTCGATTCCCCGTACCGCCCCGGTGACGTCACTACCGCCGTGCACGTAGTAGCCGAAGGGCCGACCTCGCGCAGCATCCAGACAGGGGTAGTAGACCTGGTCGAAGAAGTGCTTGAGGGCGCCGGACATGTAGCCGAGATTCGCGGGGGTACCGAGCACATACCCGTCGGCGGCGAGCACGTCGGACACCGTGGCGGACAGCGCCGGCCGCCGCACGATCCGGACGTTCTCGATCTCCGGCGCCTTCGCGCCCGAGACGACGGCTTCGAACATCGCCTGACAGTTGGGCGACGGCGTGTGATGGACGATCAGCAAAGTGGCCACGCCCCGAACCTTGCCCCGGCGTTCCTGCCGACCGCAAGAAACACAGCGGCAGCCCTCCCAAGGCCCGCTGCCCGCGAGCACGTCATCGCGCTCGCGGGGCCGTCCCGTTCGTCGGCCCACAACCGGGCGCGACGGCCTGTTGAGCGGCGGAAAGACTGTCCGACCGGACGCAGTCGAGGGAGGCGGAGCGTGCCGTCTGAGCCTTGGTGGCGCTTGGCCGCCCGGCAGTTGAGTCCGGTCTCGCCGAGAGCGTCGATGATGCTGTGCCCTGGGGTGGGCCGGAAGGTGATCAGTACTCCAGTTCGGGGCGCAGGGGGCCGCCGACCGTGTGGAGGTGCCGCAGCACTTGGGCGTAGGAGTTGAACAGTCCCGTCTCGTAGTAGGCGATGCCGTGCCGAGCACAGAAGGTGCGCACGAGTTCCTGGGCATGACGCAGGTTGGGCCGCGGCATCGAGGGGAACAGGTGGTGTTCGATCTGGTAGTTCAGCCCGCCCAGCGCGAAGTCGGTGAACCGGCGGCCTCGGATGTTGCGTGAGGTCAGTACCTGCCGGCGCAGGAAATCGATCTTGTCGTTCTTGGCGAAGATGGGCATGCCCTTGTGGTTGGGGGCGAAGGAGCACCCCATGTAAAGCCCGAACAGCCCTTGGTGCACGAGGAGGAAGCACACGGCTTGGAGCGGCGACAGTACCCAGAACACGGCGCCGAGATAGCCGCCGAGATGCGCCGTCAACAGGGCTGCCTCGCCCAGCTTGGTTGCCCGCCCGACATGCGTGCCGCTGCGGTCGAGCAGAGCCCGTACGCCGGCGACGTGCAGGGCGAGTCCTTCCAGAAGCAGCATGGGGAAGAACAGCCAGGCCTGATGTCGGGCCAGCCAGGCGTACGGTCCGCTGCGGACGCGGGCGTGGTCCTGGGTGAAGGCGATCGCGCCGTCGGCGATGTCGGGGTCGCGGTCGACGTGGTTGGGGTGGGAGTGATGCCGGGTGTGCTTGGAGATCCACCAGCCGTAGCTGAGGCCGATCAGCAGGTCGGCGTGCACACGGCCGAGCAGGTTGTTGACGCGCTTGGAGGCGGCGATCTGGTGGTGGCCGGCGTCGTGCCCGATGAATCCCGTCTGGGTGAACATCACGGCGAGGAAGGCGGCGGTCAGCAGCTGCCACCACGACTGCCCGAGCATGGCGAACGCGGTCCAGCCCGCGGCCAGCAGGAGCAGGTTCGCCCCGATCTTGACGGAGTAGTAGCCGGGTCGCCGCTTCAGCAGCCCGCTCCGCTTCACCTCGCGGGACAACGCGGCGTAGTCGCTGCCCCGGCCGCCGGGCGGGGGTTTCGTGGTCTCGGCGTGGTCCGCCGGATCGGCGCCCCGGTCGATGATGTCGGTGGTCACACTTTTCCTCTCGGGGTGCGCGCGGACCGGTGCCCACGGCGCGGGAACAGAGGGCCGGGATTCGGAAACCCGTATGGAAACAGCGCGCGGGCAGGCCCGCGGTGCGTGCCTGCCTCGGCAGAGGGTGTTCTCAGCGCGCGCGGACCTGATCGGCCTGCATGACTTTGGGCCCCTGGCCGACGCTGAACTCCACCCGCTGCTTCTCCTCCAGGGAGCGGAAACCACCCGTGCCGATTGCCGAGTGGTGGAACGAAGATCTCACCGCCGCCGTCATCTGGGGCGATGAAGGCGAAACCTTCGGCCGGATTGAACTACTTCTTCACGGTTCCGTGAGCAATCTGGTGTCCTTCGAGGTGACTAGCAGGGCGGTATGCGCGCTGCTCGCGGGATCCCGGGCTGCTGGTCGTCCGCCGTCGAAGAAAACCCCTCTGGAACGACGAAAGGCCCGCTGCCGGAACTCCGCGGGCGCTTCCACGATCGCAAACTTCAACTACAACCACTGACTCAACGTCCGGGTCGCCGGGATCGTTCCCCGCGCCCGGCAGGTGGCTGCCTGGGCGGGGAAGAGGCCGGTGACGCCTGGCTGCTCAGCTGCGGCGTTCGGCTCGCTCCGGGGTCGGAGGGGAGTACGGTGGCGGTATCGAGCGCACCTCGCATGCCGTCATCCGTTTCGGCGTCGCCCTCGGGGAACGGCAATGGCCGGACCACATCGGATCCGGCCAGAAAAGAGCCGCACCATGCCTCCTGACGCGTACCCTCGCGCCGGCTTCCCTGTCCCGTTCCGCGCTCCGCGGTAGCGGAAATCTCCTGATTCCCGAGGTGTTCCCCAGCATTCGGGCACCTCGCGCATTGCCCTGGACCGACCAAGAGGACGCAGGACATATGTATTCACAGGACGCGATCTCCGGCCGCCGCCGCGGCCGCCCCGAACCGACCGCCGAGATGATCTCCGGGCTGGCCTGTCTCATCTGCGGCACTGACTACCGGAGCGCACCGGACGCGGAAGCGGTGGTGGTTTCCCACCGTGACGACAAGCAACAGCTCGCCTGCCACGGGACGTGCGCACGGATGGCGAGCGGGTCGGTCACCGGTCTGGACGAGACGCCCCTCCCGATGGCCGAGCGGCTGCGCAGGCACCAGGCCGACCGCTCCTGACCCGGACTAACTCCCGGCAGCCACAACCAGCACGACACGCACGATACGCATGGAATGACGAGGAAGCGCATGAGCCTTATGAGTCTCGGAGTACTCGCCTCCTCCCGCAAGGAGAACGAGTTCCGCCTGCCGTTGCACCCCGGCCACCTCGACCGGATCGCCCCGGACGTACGCGAGAGGATCTTTCTCGAACAGGGTTACGGTCAACGGTTCGGCGTCGCCGACGACGCGCTGCGGCCGCTCGTGGCCGGCCTGCGCTCCCGCGAGCAACTCGTCGCCGAATGTGACGTGTTGTTGCTGCCCAAACCGATGCACGAGGACGTCGCCGGGCTGCGCGAGGGCCAAGTGCTGTGGGGTTGGCCGCACTGTGTGCAGGACGAGCGGATGACCCAGCTCGGCATCGACCGACGCCTGACCCTCATCGCCTGGGAGGCCATGAACCACTGGACCTCCGCGGGCGCCTTCAGCGTCCATGTGTTCCACAAGAACAACGAGCTCGCCGGCTACTGCTCGGTGCTGCACGCCCTGCAGCTCGGCGGG
The DNA here is from genome assembly GCF_030294945.1 of Streptomyces graminofaciens. Taxonomy (NCBI): domain Bacteria; kingdom Bacillati; phylum Actinomycetota; class Actinomycetes; order Kitasatosporales; family Streptomycetaceae; genus Streptomyces; species Streptomyces graminofaciens. The sequence goes on from NZ_AP018448.1 coordinate 1,898,681, forward strand.
CTGACCGGCAGCTACGGACGCCGCCTGCGCGCGGTGGTCATCAGTTTCGGCGCCACGGCGCGCGGAGCGGTCACGGGTCTGGGTGCCATGGGCGTCTCCGACGTCACGGTGCTCACCCAGCGCGCCGCGGCGGCGGTGGCTTCGCCGATGCCGTCGGTCGTGATGGGCCACTTCGAGGAGCAGGACGGCGATCCGTCGCGCCTGCGGGCACTCACCTCGGCCGGTCCCGTGCCGCTCGCGGAGTATCTGGCCGGGTTCGACATCATCGTCAACTGCATCCGGCAGGACACCGACGCGCCGCTGGTGTTCGTCACCGAAGAGGAACTCGCCTTGTTCCGGCCGGGGAGCTTCTTCATCGATGTCGCCTGTGACGAGGGCATGGGTTTTGCATGGGCCCGCCCGACGTCCTTCGGCGAGCCGATGCCCACAGTCGGGTCGGGCTGCCATTACTACGCGGTCGACCACAGCCCGTCCCACCTGTGGAACTCGGCCACGTGGGAAATCAGCGAGGCGCTCCTTCCCTACCTGCGCAAGGTCATGAGCGGCCCCCCGGCATGGGAGAGCGACGCCACGGTCAGGAACGCCATCGAGATCCGCGACGGCGTCGTCCGGAACCCGAAGATCCTCTCCTTCCAGCACCGGACAGCCGCCTACCCCCACTCCCCGGCACCGCGCCCCTCCGCACAAGCGGCCTGACGGCTCCTGGGCGAACTCTGGGCGATGAGGACACAACGATCTTGCCGCTGTACTGGGCGGACTCCAGCAGCCTGTGGGCGTCGCCGATGTGTTCCAGGCAGTGGAACACATCGGCGATCACCGACGGAAACCCCTCACCACCAACCGCCTGACCGCTGAACACGCCTTTCTTGAAGCTCTCTGCCGGGAGGCACAGTGACCGCTGGCGAGCCTCCGGCGCAGACCGTCCGGCGTCAGAAGCGTCTCCCCCAGTTCATTGTCGCGGAAACGCAGTCGCCCCATCCATACTGGCTGAGGTGGTAGTACGTCCGTCCGGCGTAGAGTTCGAGGCGATTGCCCCCAAAGTCAGGGCGGTCCCAAAGCGTTATGTGCCAGCGGCACCAGTTGACCGACGAAATGATGTCGTTCCAGTCGCCGAGGCCCAGGATCCCGCGTGGGACACGCCGCAGGTTCCTCCAGCCATATCCGGGCCTGTTGTCCAACCGGTCTCCGCCTGCGTCATCGTGCTCGAAATAGGACGAGTACTCTGGGAGTGAGTCGGGGTTCGTCGTTCCGATGTCGTGACGGACTGAAGTCTCCTGGACCGCATGGTCGTTGAGACCCTCCAGCGAAGTGAAGCAGTAAAGGACCTCGTTTCGCTTGGAGTCAAGACCAGGTGTGGAATACAGTGCCTGGCCATCGAATTGCTTGATCACTTCGGGCTCGTGGGTCTCGCCGTCGATCACCACCATCATTTCGGGGGTCTGGTGGTTGGGCGGCGTGCTGACGCCACCGTCCAGATTTCCGACGAGCGTCGCGGGAACTTCATTCAGGGTGCGGGGAACGGATTCTGCCAATCGCTCGACAATCGCGTCGAAGGAGTCGAGGCCGGATTGTGCGAGGCTTTCACGGACTTGCGCTTTCGTGTCTTCCGGTGTCGCGTTGCCTGCTTCTCGGATCAGTGGCCTGGTCATGATTCGATCACCTTTCTCGTGGTATGTGCGTGGCCCGCACGAGTGGCGGGACAAATGAATAGCGCGGTCAACCGCTGGAGCGAGGGATGAACGGCTCGAGAGCGCGGCTATAACCGGCTATATCTCAGCATGCGGCCGACCGAGGCAGTGCGCATCTCAGCGCCCTTGCGACGGTCGTAGTCAGCCGGGAGGTGCGCTCGGGGGTGGGCACGGCGGTCAGCGGGACGCGGGCGATGGGGTGGCACACGCCTTCGCGTCATACGCCGACCGCACCGAGGAAACCGGGGAAGTACTCGCGCAGGTACGCGAAGTGAGCTTGTTGCCGGCCTGGGTGCGATCCCAGGCAGCGTCCGGCTGGGCTCTGGCAAGGACGGCGACGGCCTGGGCGAGTTCACTGTCCGCGGGGAGCGCGCGGTGGGCGGCGGCGTCGGTGCGCAGGATGCTCGTCGCGAGCACCGTGGCGTCTAGGTGGTCGGACTGCTTGCGGGAGTCGCTGTGCCTGTCGCGGTAGCGTGCGGCGGCCATCGGGTTATTCGCGTAGATCGGCCGAGGGTACGGCGACGGCCGACGGGAGCAATGGCCAAGACTTGTGGATGAGCTGAAGGAAAATCGGGTTGCCATCCCCGCGTAGCAGGCCGAACGATTGCGGCTTGTGACGACTGCTGATGTGAAGCCACTGTTCGATGCCGTCAGGCCGGTCGCGTTGGTGACCGGCGTCGGCCGGTCCATCGGAATCGGCGCGGGGATCACTCGCCGACTGGCCGAGTCAGGCAGGGCGGCCACGGTCCCTGCCTGCACTCTGGTTATGCCTTCAACCTAGGCCTGCGGGTTGCGCACGGCCATGTGGTCTGTTGCCGAGACCGGCCGCCCGGCGACGCCCGTCCTCGTCGGCGCGTTCTCAGCCCAGGCACTCGAATATCTCGTCCCAGAACGCAGAGTCGTCCACATACGGTTCATGTTCGATCATGCGCTTGCGCAGCTCGGTGACGGCGGCCGCGCGTGCGGCGTCGTCGGCCGTTTCCAGGGCGTTGCTGGACTCGGCGATCAGCCCGAGGAGCACGGCCAGCATGGGGAGGTCATCGGCGGCCGGGCCCTTCCATCCGGCCCCGTGGTCCCATCCGTTGGGGTCGTAGTGGGTGATGCCGCCGTTCGCCGCGTCGAGCATCAGGTGCTGGTCGCCCCAGGTGGCCACGGTGAAGCAGAAGTTCGTGGGCGGGGAGTCGTCGTCGGGGTAGCGCTCTCCGTAGATTTCGTCGGCGTCGAACGGTTCCATCCAGTCCTCGTCCCGCAAGTGCGTCGTGTCGATCCCCGCGACGTCGAGGTCGATGGCGGGAAAGCCGACCGTGAGCAGGAACTCCCTCGACCCCGCATGCGTCAGTTCGGCCGGCAGAGCGGCCTCGTCCGGTCGCCAGAGCGAGCCTTCGCCCAGCCGTTCCTCCAGCCACACCGCGTCCGGTATCAGCGGAATATCGTTGCTCGTCACTGCGTGGCCCCCATGAAGCTCGCATCGTTCGGTCATGCCGGCCCCAGTCAATCGCACAACCAGCCGGCGAACGCGACGGTATGCGCCCCTCCTGTGATCCGGCTGCCCGACCACACTGTGACTGGGTGCTGTAGGTAGCCCGACCGGCCAAGTGCGCGCTCATCGACCAACCGACAGACGCAGATCCCGACGTGCCGAGGTCTTCACCCCGGCGAGCCGCACCTGGGCCGGGTTCCGCTGCCGGTCTCCGCCCGGCCTGTCGACCCTCCCACGGGTCCCGGCTGGTGCCCCGGTAGCGTCCGTTCCATGATCGCCCTCGATGCGCTCGTCCGACTCTGCCCTCCGCCCGCCAATCCGCCACCCGCGGTGGACTGGACGCAAGCCGAGCACACCCTCGGTCTGGCTCTGCCCGCCGACTACAAGCAGCTCGTCGAGACATACGGCGACGGCATCTTCGACGAGACGATCTGGCTGCTCGTCCCCGACTCCGCCTACGACGACTGCGACCTGCACGCGCAGACGACGGAACGGCACGAGATCCTGGCCGACCTGTGGGAGTTCGAGGACAAGCCCGCTGGCCTACAGGAGGCGGGGGCGAGGGTCCTGCCGTGGGCATTCGAGGAGGGCACGGGAGCGTTCCTGTACTGGCTGGCGCGGCCCGGTCAGCACCCCGACGACTGGACCGTGCTCTACAACGAGGGGCGCGGCCCCCTATGGGAGCACCACGACATGGGGTGCCTCACCTTCCTACTGGCGGTGCTCACCGGAACGGCGGAAACGGAGTACTTCGGCTACCTCTACGAAGTGCTGAAGCCGACGGAGCACCGCTTCGCAACGGCGGACCAAACCCTTGGAACGACCGGGCAGTGACCCCGTCGGCCGCTCCCGACGACCTGGCTCGCTGCTGACACACCTCACAGAGCGCCGTACTTGGCCAGACCGGCCAAGTACGGCGCTCAGTCACACCTGGTCCGATGTGGTCCGGGGCTCACTCGCGTATCCGCGGGGGTCGGATGGTCATGCACGCGTTGCCGTGCTCAACGACACCGCCGCGCGGCGGTCACCCCGCACCCGTGGCCGTGCCGGGAGAAGGCCTGCCTTCCTGCGCGGCGGCCCAGGTCAAATGCCCGGCGGCCTTGGGCGCGACGGCTCTGCGCAAGGCTCCGGCGGGGTCGGGGATCAGATCCCCGGGCCGGGTGTGCTCGGCGGCAGCCAGTAGTTCGGCTGCGGCGCGTCGCCTGCGGTCGACGGTGTCGATCAGCACCGGTAGGAGGGGAAACCATTCGCGGGTGCGCTGATTCGACTCCGTCGGCTTCACATCGGTGCCCCTGTATCCGGGCAGCAGCCTCGCCGAGGAGATTCAGCAGGGCTACCCGACGTACGCGTGGTGAAAAGCCTCAAGTTCGACCGGCGCGATGCGGGCGAGTCGCTGGCTCTCTTCGCGCTCTTGGCGCAGGAACGTGAGGGTGAGGTCAATGCCCTCGATCTCCCCACGGCGTCGCCTCCTTCAGCATGCCGAAAGGGCACTCAGGTCAGGCCCCGTGGCGCCCCGCCTCGGCCTGCTCCCCGCGGGTCAGCGGGACGCCGTAGGCCTTCGCCAGGAATTCACTCACGCGTCGGGCGTATTCCTGCGGTGCCACCACATGGTTGGCCAGATGCCGGCCCCTCGACACGCGCCAGATCTCCGCGGGGCCGGCCCAGTGGTCCTCGACGAATCGACGGCTGACCCGCGCGTCGAACAGCGTCTCCCGCTCGCCCACGATGTACAGCAGTGCCACCCCGGACTGTTGCCGGGCCGACCGGCGCGCGTGCCGGTACAGCGCAGGTGACCTCGTCCAGGCAGACACGGCGGACGCCATCGCCCGGTCGGCCAGCGCGCGCGGTGCCCGCCACCGGGCGCCCTGGCGCTCCCGGCGCAGCTGCTCGCCGAGCATGTCCTTCCAGCGCACCAGCGGAGTGGAGTCGAGAATCAGGGCGGGGTGGCGTGCCGCGCCGGACGGCCTGCCCAGGTACGCGAGGGCCATGTTGCCTCCGAAGGAGCAGCCGAGCAGTGCCACCCGTTCGGCCAGCGGCGGGGTGTCCGCGAAGCGCCTCCGTACGTGGGCCGACACGGCCTCCAGGTCCGCCAGCGGGTCCCACAGACTGCCGCGCAACCTGCGGCGGGAGGCGTCGCTCTCGCCGCAGCCCCGGAAGTCGAATCCGACGACGGCCAGCCCTTGGTCGTACAGCAGTCTGGTCTGCTTCAGTGTGCGGGACTTGCCGGTGTTGCGGGAGTGGCAGACGATCACCAAACCCCAGGCACGAGGCGGTACGAACGTCCACCCGGCTATGCGCAGCCCGTCGTCGGTGACGGCGGTGAACGGCTCGGCCGTCAGCCCGTAGTCGGCGGGGCGTTCGAAGTCCGCGCCGGGGTCGGGCGCGGCCAGTCGGCGGAAGGTCCGCACCGGGTACGTGAGCGGGCCCGGACGGCCGGTCATCTCTCCACCCGCGCGGTGGCCGCCGGGATCGACGCTGCGACCGGGGCGACGGGGAGAACGTCGACGCGGGTGTCCTTGAGCAGGGGCTGCCAGGTGTGCGGGTCGATGTTGTCGGAGCTGGTCAGGATGTTGGGATGGGTTCCGGCCCGGTCCGGGTGGAACGTCAGGTACACGTGTCCGGCCGGAACGTCCTCGCTGATCGCCACGGGGCAGATGATCTCGCCCAGGTCGTTGCGCAGCACCGCCTCGGCTCCCGGGGCGAGGCCGACGCGCTCGGCGTCTGCCGGGTTGACGTACACGTGGTTGCGCTCGGGCCAGTCGTCGGCGCCGGTCGCGGTCGAGGAGTTGAACATCGCGGTGTTCTGGCGGCGCACGGCGTTGCCGGTACCCATCGCACCACGACCGGTGATCAGTACGAAGCCCCGGCCTCGCTCCTGGAAGGGCACCAGCCGTTCGGCGGCCGGCAGGTGGAAGCGGGCCCGGCGCCGGTCCGCGCGGAACACCCCGGAGAACAGCGGGACTTCACCGTCGGCCGAACCGTCACCGTGGGCCGAACCGTCGCCGCCGGATGCCCCGTCACCGCCGGCGCCCCCGTCCCCGTCGGCCGGGGTCGGCACATAGCGGCGCTCGCCCTGCCACTGGACGCCTTCCCCCGAGCGGATGCGGTCCTGGGTGATCGGCTCGCCGTCCGCGTCGATGAACTCGTTGTAGAAGCCCCGTGAGGCCTGCTGGATCTCCTGCCAGATCGCCTCGCCGGAGGGCTCGCCGTCAGGCCCGGCCGGGTACCGGAAGGCGGCGTCCAGCGCGGGGCCGGACAGGTCGAGGTTGCCGTCGGCGACCCACGACTCGATGTCCTCCTGGGACGGTTCACCGTCCGTCGCGGGCGGTTGCTGGTCCCCGAGGCGATCGGCGATCCGCCGGGCGACCGAGCAGACGATGCGGACGTCGCCCCATGCCTCGAACGGGGGCTCCTCCACCGGCTCCATGTACTGCAGCCGGCGCTCGCCGTTGAGGAAGATCCCCGACGTCTCGTGCTTCGTCCGGCACGGCAGGATGATGTCCGCGTACTCCAGGATCTCCGGGTTGTAGTAGGAGTCCGCGTACACGATGCACAGGTCCATCATCTTCTCGCGCCAGCGCCGGAGGTTGGGGAAGTTCCGCGCCGGGTTGGTACCGAAGACGAAGAGGGTGCGCAGCCGTTCCGAGGTGGCGAAGGAAGCCACGGGGAGCCCCGGTCGGGGGCTTATCCGCCACGGCGGCAGATTCCATTTGTCCGCCATGACGGCCCGGTGTTCGGGGTTGTCGACCCGCGCGCGGAACGGCAGCAGTCTGCCGGAGAAGCCGAGCGCCAGTTCGCTGGAGGCGTTGGACTGGCCCGCCATCCGGACGTGACCGCGCCCCGGCTCGCCGATCGCGCCGGTCAGCAGGTGCAGGTTGAGGATGGACGCCACTCCGGCGCTGCCGACGGTCTGGTTGATGCCCACCGAGCTGGTGGACACCACACGGCGCCGGGCCCACAGGTCGCAGGCCCGCTCGACCCTGGCACGCATCTCGGCCGGGTCCATGCCCTCGGGGGTGATGCGCGGTACCACCTCGTCGACGGAGAACGGCCCTTGCCGCAGGAGGTCGAGGAAGCTCGCGGCGCTGTCCTGATCGACGTGCCGCTCGACGTAACCCCGGTCCCACGCCCCGGTGTCGAGGAGCCGACGGGCGAACATCAGGTTCAGCAGGACGTCGCTGCCGCTGCGCACCGGCAGATGGATGTTGTCCGGGTTGTCGGCCAGCAGCTGGGTGACGGTGTCGGTGCGCCGCGGGTCGACGACCACCTTCACGGCGTCGCGGTTGCGGCGGACGTACCGCTGGAACACGGTCGGATGGTTGATGGCCGGATTGTGGCCGTAGAAGAAGATGGCCTCGGCCGAACGGTAGTCGTCGTAGCAGGAGAACGGCCCCTCGTTGCCGAACACCAGCTCGTGTCCACCCGCGTTGTTGGCCAGGCACTGCTCGGCGTTGGAGCAGATGTTGTTCGAGCCCAGATGCCCCTGGAAGAACTTCTTGGTGACCCACAGCGCTTCCATGGTCATCTGGCCGACGCCGTAGAACGCCAGGGCGTCGCGCCCGAAGTCCTGCCGGTCGGTGAGGATGGTGTCGGCGACCATGTCGATGGCGTAGTCCCAGGAGACCCGCTCCCAGCCGTACGGGGACCTGAGCATCGGGCTGGTGAACCGGGCGACCTTCTCAGGGTGCGCTCCGAGGTGCTTCTGGAAGTAGTGCGCGCCCTTGACGCACACCCCGAGACTGCCGGTGGCGCGCACCTTGCGGTCCTCGGTGACGGTGACCTGGTCCACGACGCCGCAGAAGGTGCACAACGTCTGCCTGGCCCGTCCGGGGGAACCCTGCGCGGGATCAGCCACTGCCGGCCTCCATCAGGTCCCTGGCCAGGGCCGGACTGCCCAGCGTCCAGCCGCCGTCCACGACGAACTCCTGGCCGGTGATGTAGCTGCTCTCGGGTGAGGCGAGATGGGCGGCGAGCGCGGCCACGTCCGCCGCCGTGCCCAGCCTCCCGAGCGGGACGTGCCGTGCCACGGCGGCCTTCCACTCCTCGGACCGCTCGGCCGTGGTGCCACAGTCCACGAACCCGGGCAGCACGGTGTTGCAGGTGATCCGGTAGGGGGCGAGTTCGGCCGCCATGGCCCGCCCGAAACTCGCCAGCGCGCCCTTGGCCGCCGCGTACCCCGACAGGCCGGGCACTCCGACCCGCGAGGCGGCCGAGCCGATGTTGACGACCGCACCGCCGCCGGCCTTCATCATCCGGAAGGCCACCGCACGGCAGACGTTCATGACGCCGAGCAGATTGGTGTCGAGCAGCTGGTCCACGACCTTCGGGTCCGCCTTCAGCAGCGGTCCCTCCGCCACGGTGCCGAAGCAGTTGACCACCGCCGTGCACGGGCCCTGGGTGCGCCACGCCCACGCGAAGAACTCACGGCACGACTCGGGTTCCGTCGCGTCGACCGACGCCCCCGGCACACCCAGGCGTTCGGCCGCCTCCGTGGACCCGTGGCAGCCCACCACCACCTCGTGCCCGCGGGAGCGCAGTGCCCGCACGACCTCGGCCCCGATGCCGCCGGGGCCGATGACGGCCGCCCTCACACCATGCTCCGGCCGGTGGTGGCCAGCGCCTCGTCCCGCTCGGCCTTCTTGCGGACGAGGTTGCGGTAGATGGACTTGAAGTGCCGGGTCTTCCGCAGCGAGAACTCCCGGTTGTAGAAGCTGCGGTAGATGCCGATCGTGCCTTCCTCCAGCTCCTCGGGGGTCATGTGCTTGGGTTGGTAGACCGCGTCGAAGACGGTGTAGTGCGACCAGGGGCGGTCGGTGAGGATCCGGCCCTCCCGCTCCATGTCGCCGCGCAGCGGCGTACCGGGGAACGGTGTGACGCAGGAGGCCTGGATACCGGCCAGGTAGTTCTCCTTCATGAAGGCGGTGGTCTCCTCGAAGGAGTCCTTGGTGTCGGTGTCCAGACCGAGGGTGAAGGCTCCGTACACGCCGATCCCGTGGTCCTGGATGGCCTTCGTCGCCTCCACGTACGTGTTGAGCGCCCGCAGCTTCCAGTTGCGCTCGTCGATGCCGCTCAGGGTCTCCATCGAGACGCTCTCGAAGCCGATCAGCATCATCATGCAGCCGCTGTCATGCATCAGTTCGAGGATCTCGGGGTCCTTGTAGAAGGACACGTCGGACTGGCCGCTCCACTTGATGCCGAGAGGGATCAGGCGCTTGAGCAGTTCCCGGGTGCGATTGCGGTCGACCACGAAGTTGTCGTCCGAGAAGAGGACGTAGGGGTTGTCGAAGCGTTCCCGGACGAGTTCGACCTCGGCGACGACCTGGTCGACGGTCTTGTAGCCGAGCTTGTCGCGGTAGCGGATGGTGGCCGCGCAGAACCGGCAGGTGTGCGGGCAGCCGCGCGAGGTCTCCACCCACACGCTCGGGTAGTAGCGCTCCTGGGCCAGTTCCCAGCGGGGTCGCGGCGCCTGTGTCAGGTCGGCCCGGCCGCGCTGGCGGTACATCGGCTTCAGCTCACCCTGTTCGAAGTCGTGCAGCACCTGGGGCCACAGCGCCTCCGCCTCACCCACGCACACGGCGTCGACGTGCCGCGCCACCTCTTTGGGGAGCAGGTTGGCGTGCAGCCCGCCCGCCACCACGGGCACGCCGCGGGCGCGGAAGGCCGCGGCGATCTCGTACATCCGGTCGGCCTGGGCGGTCATCCCGGTGACCGCCACCAGGTCCGCCTCGGCGTCGAAGTCGACCGGCTCGATGTTCTCGTCGATGTACCGGATGTCGTACTCGGGCGGAGTGAGCGATCCGACGATGATCAGCCCCGTGGCGAAGCCGGTCCAGGTGTAGTCGAAGAACTGGAACTCGCGGGATTCCCGCTTGAACTGCTGGTGTTTCGGGTTCCGTCCGAAGAACGTGGCCCGCGGCGATATGAGCAGGAGTTTCTTGGAGCGCGGCATGGCTGGCTGATCCCTCCCGGTCGTTCCTCAGGGCGCGGCGACGAGCCGTCGGCACGCGGCCACGAACTCTCCGACGGTGTCGATCTCGAAGAGCTCGGCCTCGTCGATCTCGATGTCGAGCTCGTTCTCGACCGTGACGATGATTTCCAGCAGGACGATCGAGTCGACGTTCTGCAGTCCGCTGACGGGCGCGTCGGCGCGCACCGTCTCGGGCGGTACCTTCGCGATCCGCGAGATGACGCCGCACACCGTGTCGAAAATGGGGTCCTGGGTCTCGATGGTCATCGCTCTCCTCCGTCCGCCGAGCGGTCCGCCGAGCGGCCGTCCCGCAGCGCGAACGTCTGTCCCGCGCCGCCTCGCATGCCGCCCAGGCCGCTGGGGCGGGGCAGGTAGTCGGGTTCCGGAATGGTGATCACAAGGCCTGACCGCAGCCGGGCCGGGGCGAATCCGGGTACGTCCTTGTTGTGCTCGGCCAGGTCCACGTAGCGGCGCGCGTCGCCGTAGGCCAGGAAGGCGATCTCGGTGATCGTGTCCCCCTCCTGCACCGTGTACGGGCCGCCGACCTCCGGCCGGGGTGTGCTCATCGGTGCGCTCCCTTGGTATGTCTCGGCTTGCGTATGTCTCGGCTTGCGCGTTTCTCGGCCTGCGTATGTCTCAGCTCTCTCGGTCGGACGGTGTGAGCCGGCCCGACTCCAGCAGCTGCGCCGTGTGGCGTCGGCGGGGCTTGCCCGAACTGGTCTTCGGCAGACTGCCCTTGGGGATGACGACCACGTCGGCGACCGGGACGCCGAGACCGCGCTGTACCGCCAGCGTCACGCGGCGCGGCAGGTCGGCCGGTGCCGGGAACGAACGCGGCTCCAGGACGATGCGTACGGCTGTGCTGTCCCCCTGGTCGGCGGCCAGTGCGATCACGTTGCCCGGGCGTACGCCGTCGACCTGCTCGGCGATGCGCTCGATGTCGTGCGGCTGGTGGTTGCGGCCGTTGACGATGATCAGGTCCCGGATCCGGCCGGTCACGTACAGCTCCCCGTCGTGCAGGAAGCCGGTGTCCCCGGTGTGCAGCCGCCCGTTCCGCCAGGTGCGCGCAGTCAGTTCGGGGTCGTCGTGATAGCCGCTCGCCAGGTGGTCGCCGGACACGACGATCTCGCCGACCGTGTCCTCGGGCAGCGCGCGACCCTCCTCGTCCACGACGGCCACGGAAGTGCCGGGCAGCGCACGGCCGTTGGACACGAGCTCCAGGGTGCGTCCGGTGCCCGCCGGTGTGGGCAGTGCGACGGCCTGTCCGGTCAACCCGTCCGCGTCGACGGTCAGAGTCGTCATGCCCTTGCCCGGCGTCGCGGTACACACGGCGAGGGTGGCCTCCGCGAGGCCGTAGCAGGGGAAGAAGGCTTCGGCGCGGAATCCGGCGGGCTCGTACACCTCGGCGAACCTGCGCAGTGTCTGCGCGCGGACGGGCTCCGCCCCGCAGCCGGCGATCCGCCAGGCGGACAGGTCCAGATCGCCGGGCACACCGTCCCGGACCCGCCGGGTGAGCAGCCCGTACGCGAAGTTCGGGGCGTACGAGATGGTGCCGCGCACCTCGGACAGCAGGCGCAGGAAGCCCATCGGGTCCCTGAGGAACTGCAGCGGGGACACGTACCAGGTGGAGGTCTGGGTCACCACCGCCACCAGGAGTTTCCCGATGAGTCCCATGTCGTGGTACATCGGCAGCCAGCTGACCCCGCGGTCCCGCTCGCAGTCGATGTCCAGGGCCGTGGCGAGCGCGCGGGTGTGGACGGCCAGCGCCCGCTGGGTGACGACGACGCCCTTGGGATCGGCGGTACTGCCGCTGGTGAACTGCAGGAGCGCGGAGTCGTCGGGGCCGGGCGCCGGTGGCGGCGGCCCCGGCACCGCGGCGACCAGGTCCTGCAAGGTGCCGATGCGGCAGGACAGCCCGGCGTCCTGGAGCGCGGCCACGGAGTGGTCACCGACCAGGCACACCTCGGCGCCCGCGGCCCGGCAGATCCGGGCCAGCGCCCTGACCTGTTCGCTGCCCTTGCCGAACGCCAGCGGCGGGAAGGCGGGGACGGGCACCACACCGGCCCGCATCGCCGCGAGCAGGGCGAGGGCGAGCTCCCGGATGTCCGTGGCGGCCAGCACCACCCGGTCACCGGGCCGCACCCCGAGCCCGGCCCAACGACGGGCCAAGTTTTCGGTGGTGCGGGCCAGTTCGGCGAAGGAGAGCGGTTCGGGGCCGGAGTCGAGAAAGGTCAGACCCCGGCCGGGGCTGTCGAGCCCGGCCAGTATGTCCGACATGGTGCGCGGTTCGGTCACGGAGCTGCCTCCCTGGGGCGCGGTCCGGGTCCGGTGCGGAAGGTCTACGGTCGCGGGTGCGCGCCCTACGGCTGTGCCGGCGGCGTACGGCCCTCGACGCGGCCGAGGACCGCGGGGCGGGGGTCGATGCCCTCGGGGGTGCGGCGGTGCACACCTATGACCGCGACGGTGGAGGGGGTGTCCGGGTCGCCCGACCGGTGGAGGGCGGACCGGACGACGTACTCGTCGCCGGCGCTGAAGGGGGCCTTGAACAGCACGGCGACCCGCTCGGTGACGTGGTCGGCGGCGGCGATACCCGCGTCGCTCAGCAACAGCGTCTGGTGACTCTCCATCAGGGCGACGTACTCGCCGGTGTAGACGAACTGGTTGACGTCGGTGTGGTGCAGCCCGAAGACACCTTCGCGTTCGGCGTCCGTGCGGACCGCGTCCTCGGGCACAGCGGTCAGTGTCTCCGCGGTGGGATGCGGTTCACTGAGCGGCTGGACGGGCAGGTGCCGCAGTTCCTCGAGCGGTTCGGAGACCATCCGCGCGGTCGGCGCCGCCTTCGGGCGCAGCATGGCGAAGACGATGCGCGCGCTCGCGCAGGGCATGGGGTCGGGGTCCGCCAGTTCCCGGTAGCGGCGTACGTCGCCGGTACCGGGGGGTGCCGAGAAGGTGTGGAGCGATTCGTACCCGAGCCTGGTGAGCCGCGAGCCCAGACCGTGGCCGGACAATTCGCAGTGGCTCAATTCCACCCGGTGGTGCAGGGGGCCGGCCACGGGGAGCGCCAGGGGACTGCGCCTGAAGTCGACGGAGGAAATCACGGTGATGACCCCGTCGGCCCGCACCGCGGCCACGTCGATGCCGCGGGCGAACTCCTCATAGCTCAGCCGCATGCACGAGGTGACGACCGTCGCGGTCTTCAGTCGGAACCGCGCGTCCAGGTCGGGAAAGTCGAGGGGGGTGACACTTTCCGCCACCAGTTTCTGCGACTCCAGGGGCTGTTCGGAGACGGGCATGGTGCTCCTTGCACACGAGTCGAGAGGTGGCCGAAAACATGCTTTGAGGCCTGGAAAGGCCGTGCCGCCGCTCCATTCTGCTGACCCGGCAGGTTGCTGGCTACCCCTTGGAAAGGACGCGGAGAATCCACTCGACAAAGAAAGAGGAACGGAATCACACATTTCTGTTACCGTAGGTAATAATCAACGGGAGACGCGGGCGACGCACGGGGCCGTCGATCACAACGCGTAAGCCCACACGGGCTCGACGCGCGCGGCAGGGGATTCACGTCGGCAGACTCGTCTCGAAATGCGAGACGCCATCATGCCTAATCTGTGAGCGTCCTGTGCAGGCCTGGAACCTCACCGCCCCCGCCTCCACGGTGTGAGATTTGCCCCGAGATCCGAAGTCCGGAGACAGAAATGCGCCGTACACTCAGCCACATTCACGGAAAAATTACCGACGAACTCATTTCGGGCTTTCTTGCGTTGCCGTCAGACTGCGCAAGGGCGGGTCCGTCCTCTGGAGCGACGACTCGCCGTTCTTTCCCACGATCTTCGCCACGCGCTCGGTGCGCTGACTTCTCCAGTCCAACCGCCTGGCCGAGGAAGCTCTTCCTGGTCCATCAAGAGCGTTGTGGCTCGAGGGCCAGTCGGTGGCGAAATTGGACAACATGGCGGCCGGTTACCGGCTTCCTGCGGAGCCCTGGGGAAAGGATCTGCGTGATGTACCTGAGGTGGGCGCGATGAGCTCGACGTCGGCGACGCCGACGTAGGAACCAGGCGAGCGCGAGCCGGGCAGAGGTGTTGCTCTTGACCGCGGCGAGCTTCTTGAGCTGCTGCTTGGCAGCACGCTGGATGAGAATCGATCCTGGCCGCCGGTCCGTTGGTCGGCATTCGAAATGTCATGCCGTAAGAGGCTGCGTCAGTCCTGCGCGATCACGACCACCTCGTCGCGATCGGTCCAGCACCGTCGCTCGTTCTTGTCGGGGTTGATGCGCACTTGTCGGGGTTGATGCGCACTCCGTGGTCGGGAACGGCCGTCGCCTGGTCGTGGCGGCGGTAGCCGGTGGCACACTCGCCCCGCTGCTGCGCCGCTGCGCCGCTGCGCCGACCGTGGCGAAGGACGCCTCACAGCCGGGCAGGACGTACGACGTCGCCGGTCGCAGGTGGACCTGACTGCCGGTGGGGGAGAACAACTCCTCGAACACGGCGGCCAGGTGCGGGTTCTGTGAGATCGGGCCATCAGCAAGCCGATGAGCTTCCCACTGATGATCACGTCGGCTCCGGGGCTGATGGGCGCGAGCGTCCTGTTGCGGTCGTCGGTCATCTCGGTGACCACCGGCAGCTCCCGTCCGGTCTCCTGTTCAAGTAGCTGCAAGAACGAGGAGCGTGACGAGGGTCCGGTTGTCGGCCTCGTCGGGCTGCTGCCCAGGGACGAGGTCCGGGCCGAGCACGACGACACTGTCGTACGAGTCGATCTCCAGGCACCGAAGTGTCTCGGGCCGGGTGACGTCTCCAGGCCGGAACGTGATGGTCAGCCAGGGTACGAAGTGTGCACCGATGTCCCGGACCTGCTCGGCCGTCACCTCCTTCCGGTCCGCCACCGCGGCAATGACCGAGCCGCGCGCGGCGTACCGGCCCAACTGGTCGACTATGAGAGAGGCCCGCCGGTTCCAGCCGAGGATCAGGACCCGTTCGGGCCGGGCGTTCTCCGGCTGCCAGGGCGCCATCACCGACTCGTCGACCAGCCCCGAGCAGTCGCTGAGCCGCGCGGTGTCGTCGTCCCGCGTGACGGCACCACCGAGTGCCCCTGCTCGATGACGGTGGAGCCGCCCCGCCGCAGTGCGGTGAGCCGCTCAGTGAGTCCGGTGGTGATCAGACCGACGAGGGTGGAGACGTACACCAGGGCGACCAAGGCGACCAGGGCGAGCAGTACCGACAACAGCACGTGCAGGAGCGGGCCTGTCGCCCCGCCGAGCCGCAGTGTCTCACCGGTGAGACGCCGGATCTCCGCCAGTCTCTCCGAGCGGGACACGGGCGCATGTGGGTCCGTCCACACCAGCACGGCGCTCGCCGGGAGGACGACTATGAGGCAGCCCAGAGCCAGCCAGCCGACGAGCGCGGAGGTGCCGCGTGCCAAGGTGGTGTCGAACCAGTAGCGTGCCCTGCCGTTGAGTTCGGCCCCTCGTCCCATGCCTGCCCCCCCCCCCTGTTCCGCCGAGTTCCGGCGGCGGCAGCCCTAGCCATGCCGCACCGGTTTGCCCCGCTGCTCCCCCACCGACCCTCACGGCCACGCAGAGTGTGCCGACGAGGCGGCCGTGACACGCGGATCACCGTCTGCCTTTCATCCCTTCGGGGACGTCGCCAATTGCGCCGCTCCGCGGACTTCCGATCGGACGTCAGCGGTTTGCCCTCGGCATCGCTCGTTCGAGGCAACGCCGCAGCGCAGCTGGGCGGGGCGGGTCGGCCGACCGGTACAAGTGCGTCATGACTGAAGATCACGAAGCCGTCGTGGCAGGTTCAGGCCTGTCCAGGCGCAGCTTCACAACGGCAGCGGGAACGGCTGCGGCGGCCACGACTCTGGCCAGTGGCGCGCCTGCCGCGGCTATGCCCGTACAGGCCGCCCCGGCCGCACCCACGCCCACCCGGGGCGCGGACTTCGACAGGTGCCTGGCCGTGGCCCGGGCCCTGCTGGTCGTGGACGAACACGACCGGCCCTTGGTTCCACGCTACGAGCGGGTACTCAAGGACGGACTGCCCGCTCAGCGGACGGCCAAGCCCAAGAAGGTCCTTGTCGTCGGGGCCGGCCCGGCCGGTCTGGTGACCGCGTTGCTGCTGAAGCGGGCGGGCCACCACGTGACCGTTCTCGAGGCGAACGGCAACCGGGCGGGCGGACGCATCAAGACCTTCCGCCGCGGCGGCCACGAACGGGCGGCTCAGCCCTTCGCCGACCCCCGCCAGTACGCCGAGGCGGGCGCCATGCGCCTGCCCTCCAGCCACCCGCTGGTGATGGGTCTGATCGACCAACTGAACCTGAAGAAGCGGCGTTTCCACTACGTTGACGTCGACGGTGACGGCAGGCCCGCCAACCGCACCTGGATTCACGTCAACGGCATCCGGACGCGGCGTGTGGACTACGCCCGCGCGCCCCGCCGCATCAACCGGTCGTTCGGCGTGCCGCGCGCCCGCTGGGACACTCCCGCCGCGGCCATCCTTCGGTCGGTGCTGGATCCGGTGCGTGACGAGTTCAGCACCGTGGACGCCGGCGGCAAGCGGGTCGACAAGCCGCTGCCGGAACGGGTGCAGGGCTGGGCCAGGGTCATCCAGCGATTCGGCGACTGGTCGATGTTCCGCTTCCTGACCGAGCACGCCGGGCTGGACGAGCGCACTGTCGACCTGATCGGCACCCTGGAGAACCTCACGTCACGCCTGCCCCTGTCGTTCATCCACAGCTTCATCGGCTCCTCCCTCATCAGCCCCGACACCGCCTTCTGGGAGCTGGAGGGCGGAACGGCGGTGCTGCCGGACGCGCTGCTGGCGCAGGTGCGCGACACGGTCCGGTTCGACCGCCGGGTCACCCGCGTCGAGTACCACGATCCCGACCGTCCTTCTTCCGACACCCCACACGTCGGCCGCAAGGGCCCTCAGGTGTGGGTGGACACGGTCTCCGAGGGGCGCGGCAGCCCGGTGGTGCGCGAGCAGTTCACCGCGGACGCCGCCGTGGTCACCGTGCCCTTCTCCGGACTACGGCACGTACAGATCAGCCCCCTGATGTCGTACCGCAAGCGCCGCGCGGTCGCGGAACTGCACTATGACAGCGCCACAAAGGTGCTACTGGAGTTCAGTCGCCGTTGGTGGGAGTTCACGGAGGCCGACTGGAAGCGCGAGCTGGGCCGGATCGACCCGAAGCTGTACGACGCCTATCGCACCGGCCGCACACCCGCCGACGGCAGCCTCCTCGGCGCTCATCCCTCCGTGCCGACCGGCCACATCACCCCGGGCCAACGCACCCACTACGCCGCCAACCGTGCCGTCTCCCGCGACCAGCCGCAGGCCACACACGTCGTGGGCGGCGGCTCGGTGTCGGACAGCGCCAACCGGTTCATGTACCACCCCTCCCACCCGGTGCCCGGCAGCTCCGGCGGAGTGGTGCTGGCCTCCTACAGTTGGGCGGACGACGCACTCCGCTGGGACTCCCTGGACGACGAGGCCCGCTACCCGCACGCCCTGTGCGGACTGCAGCAGGTCTACGGCCAGCGCGTAGAGGTCTTCTACACCGGCGCCGGACGTACCCAGAGTTGGCTGCGCGACCCTTACGCCTACGGAGAGGCGTCCGTACTGCTGCCCGGCCAGCACACCGAGTTGCTGCCCTCCATTCCCGTGCCAGAAGGCCCGATGCACTTCGCGGGTGACCACACCTCCCTCAAGCCGGCCTGGATCGAGGGCGCCCTGGAGTCGGCGGTCCGCGCCGCACTGGAGGTCCACACCTCGTGAGCTGATCGACGGCCTGCCTAAGGGCCCCGCAGAGAATCGATCTGTTGTTCTCGCACCCGGGTTCGTTCACGCGGTGGCGGGAGCCCTGACGCGATTCATCAGCAGTCGGCCCGCTGTCCTTCGACTTGGGCGGCGGGCGTTCAGCTGGACACCGCGTACCCCGCTGTCCTGGGCCTGTTCGGCTCGTTGGCTGGTCGATGACAAGACCACGAGCCCGTAGTTCGCTCAGCAGCCCCTCCCCTGGCCCCGTTCGGCGCGGCCGGACTAGGCGATCACCGTGTCGACGCGGCCCCCGTCCCGACACCGTCCGGCGGCCCGGCCAGTGTGACGAAGGCGGCGACGGTACCGTCCGCGTCCCCTGCCGCGGACGCTGGAGCACGCTGCCGGGAGGCAGACGAGCCGTCAACCGGTCCCACTGCTCACCGGTAACCCCCGGCGAGGCCGTCCGCGGTCGACGCCGGCCACCGGGTCTACTTCACCACCGCGGCCGAGTCGGCGGCCAAGTGCCACAAGGCAGCCCTTGAGGGCCGCTGGAAGACCTGCACGCGCTTCTTCGCAGGTCCCAGGCTTTTGATCATTGATGAGCTCGGCTATCCGCCACTGCCTGAGGATGGCGCGTCGGCGCTGTTCCAGGTGATCAATCAGAGGTATCTGAAGTCGAGCACGATCCTGAGCACCAACGTCGGCATCGCGGACTGGGCCTCGGCGTTCGGGGACGCCACCGTCGCCGCGGCGATGCTGGACCGGCTCTTGCACCGGGCCGCGGTGGTCGGCATCGACAGCCCTTCCTACCGGCTCCGCCACCACGAGAACCGCGCCGACAGCCTTCGCCAGGGAGTGAACGCCCGTGTCTCATGAACTCGACGCCACCAGCGGCGAGTTGGACCGCACCTGCCCCGAGTGCCAGACCGGGTTCAGGGTCGATTCCGTGACCAGCCGACGCAAGTACTGCTCGCCGACCTGCCGGGAGAAGGACCGCTCGCACCTGCTTACACAGCGGACCTGCCCCCAGTGCGAGCGGGAGTTCACCACGACCCTCAGCCCGAAGCGCATGTTCTGCTCGCCCGAATGCCGCACCGCCGCCCGCGAGGCCCAGACGGAGACCCGAAACCTGCCCGGTCTGCGAGAACCCCTTCCAGGCCAGGACGACGGTCCGCACCCGCTACTGCTCGGCCGTCTGCCGCCGCGAAGCCGAGCACCGCCGCGACCGAGCCCTGGACGAGAAACGGGCCCGCCGCCTGGGTCAGGCACCACCCGCGCTGCCGGCCCGGATCGAGCTCCCTGCGCCGCCACCGGTCCGCACCGCCTCCCGGCAGCCCGCAGCCGTCCGTGACCCACTGGAGCCGACCGCGACCCGGAACCGCCCCCACTGTCAGCAGCCCGTCACAATCGTCGCCCTGCTGGCCACCCCCGAGGCCGCCCGTCCGACGATGCCGCACCACCGCACCGACGTCGTCCCGCTGCGGCGGACCCCATGACCGACCCCTTCACGCTCGCGCAGGTCGACGAGTTGGTCACCCGCAGCCACAGCGACGGCACCCGCACCTTCGTCTTCTCCTCCACCGTGGACCAGCCGACAGCGTCTGCTGAGCCAGCGACATCCCACATCGCTGGATCGTCAACATCACTATCAGCGACCTGGTCCCCGAGATCGACCACGTCCTTCGCGCCTGCTTCGGCCGACCCTCACCGATCACCAGGGCCCGGCGACCTGACGGTCGCCGGGCCGCAAAGCGGTGTCGTCAAGCGGATGATGCATCCGCGACGGGGAGCCGCTCCGTTCCGCCGCCGAAGGGGAGGAAGACAGTGCGGCTGGCGAGGAACCAGACGCCGTCGATCTTCCGGAAGATGTCTTCGTAGTGGCCGACGTTCGCCGGGAGCCTGGGCTCGATCATTCCACCTGAGTAGCCATCGACCCGGTATGTCGTCAGATACGAGACGGCCCGCGCTGTCGCCTCGGACTCCACCGTGACCAGGATGTTCGTCATCAGACGGCGCGACAGCCTGTCCTCCGGGCGAGAGGCAAAGTAGGCGCCCAGAGCCTCGCGCCCCTCAATGCGCCGGTCCCCGAAAGGCCAGTGCCAGACACCATCGGGCGTGAACAGCTCGGCCACCGAACTCGGCTCGCCGAGGTCAAGTCGGTGAATGAAGTCCACAATGATGCGCTCGCAGGCGCGTTCCGCGAGCATCCGCTCGACCGGGGGCATGACCTTGTCGTCCACACCCCTGTCTATCAGCCCCAACAGGTCCCAGGGCAACGGCTTTTCCGCTCCAGCACCGGCAGGGCGCGCTCTTCGCTCCCCACCCTCCCCACTCGATTTGCCAGCGGACGAACTGAAGCGAAGATCGGCCGTGGGGATTTTCACGAAGCCTCATCACCCCGCGCCGATTCCGATGGACCGGCCGGGCGGGCATCGAACAGCGGCTTCACATCAGCAGTCGTCACAAGCCGCAGTCGTTCGGCCTGCTACGCGGGGATGGCACCCGATTTTCCTTCAGCTCATCCACAAGTCTCGACGATTGCCACCGTTGAGCTATCGCTCGACCGTTGATCACCTGCAAGCCCATGCCGCGCGCCCTTGAGGGAGGCGCGCCCGTCGGTGTAAACATCCCGCCGTGCACCAATTGACGTAGTCTCATCGATATCCGGCATGTCCTCCTGTCGGGGGTGATCCAATCGGCTGATTCCGAGAACAGGGAGTTGGCACGTGCGGATCAGAACGACGGCGGCAGTCCTTCTCGCAGCGGTCCTGGCGACCGGGTGCGCGGGCGGAGGCAGCGCAGGCGGCGGTTCCGATACGAAGGGACGGGACGGGGCGTCGGCGGCCGCGCGGCTGCCGGAGGAACCCGCCGTGGCGCTGGGCGCGGACGAGGTGGAGGCGGCCGCGCTGTCGGGCGGTGACGTGGAAGGCTTCACCATCACGGACTACCCCGTGAAACCCCACGGCGATTCCACCGCCCGGCCGCCCTCCTGCCAGCCGCTGGAGAACATGCGCACCGGTGCCCCCGACCCCGCACCCAGGACGCTGGTCGGCCGTCTCGCCTACCCCGACTCCGCCGCCGCGGGCGGCTCCGCCACCACCATCGGCCTCATGGCATACGACCGGGCCGACGCCGAAGACGTCCTCGACGGGGTCCGCGCAGCCTTGAAGAGGTGCACCGCCTACGAGGGCGGCGTGCCCGCCCGTACGACGGCGACGGCCGGCGCCGCCCCCGATACGGGCGACGACGCCGTGGCCTTCTCCCTGCAGACGGAGGGGCACACCGCGGACGCCTTCGTGATCGTGCGCAGCGGAGCCACGGTCGTCCTGTTCTTCACCGCGAGCGGTACGGACTCTCCGGCCCAGGTGCCGGACGCGCTGGTCGCAGAGCAGATCAAGAAGCTGGAACAGGCATAGGGCGGGTGACGGAACACATCACGGTTGCTCCTGGCCGGGGACGCGAGATCGTCACGACCGGCCAGGCGGTCGTCGCCCTTCAGGGCCTTCTGCAGATCGATCGGGCTCGGCGCGGCGGGGAAGCGGGCTTGCCGTAGGGCATGTCGCCGGTCAAGGGCGCCCCCTTCCTGTGCGCGCGGGTTGGAGGGCGCCGAGCCCGTACGCCCTTATGCCGCGGCGGCTGCCGACCGGCGTCGTCTAGCTGGCGGCTCATCGCCGATGTCGTTCGGGCCGGAGACGGGCGCTCGCCGACCGGCCTGGTGGGGCGGAGGGCTCGAAGCGACTCAAAATTGGGACGTGTCATCCGGCCGCACCCGCGCCACGCTGACCAGCCGGCCTGGCGTGGTGCACTCGGTGGCGTTCAGCCCGGACGGCAAGACCTTGGCCACCGGAAGTGACGACGAGGGCACGGTGCGGGTGGATCTGATCCTTTTCGGCATCGGTGAAGGCGAGATCCTCGGCCAGGCCTCCCCAGGAAACGGCCTGCGGGTCCTTGAGGTGATCAGTCATCGTGCCCCGTCCTCTCCATCGATTCGCTTCAGATGCTCCGCGTATGCCTGCTCCGCCTGAGGTAGTGCGACGCGGTACCAGCCGGACCAGTTGCCCGCCTTGTCACCGCCGACCAGGATCACGGCCTGGCGGTCCGGGTCGAACACGAACAGCAACCGCACTTCCGTGGCCCCTGCCGAGCCGGGGCGGAGCTCCTTGAGGTTCGACAGCACCGAGCCCTTGATCTTGTCCACCAGGCCGGCCCAGCGCGCAACCTTCCTCCTGAAAGGCGGTGACAGCCCGGCTGACCTGAATCAGGGTGTAGTGGGAGTGGCTGCGGTTCTCGCAGTCACCTCCGCGCTCGACGACACGCCCCGAGGGTATGAATCGTCATCACGTTTGGCCGGGCAGTGCTGGAGTCCGATGCGAGGGCCCGCTCGGAGAGCCTGTCCACGAAGGAGTCGAGGCACGGGCTGGGGTTGGGCCCGGCTACGTACGATGCCCACGCTCCACTTCCACACTCCAGAAGGCAAGTCCGTCTTCCGTAGCCCGGGACTGGGGGGTCCTGCGCCCCAAGCACACACAACTGATCGGCGAGCAACTGGGCAAGAGCTGCCGCCGCGCCGACAGGGTCGCCAACCCGGCCAGTCCACTGGGCGAGATGGCCCAGCACGCGCAGCCGATCAGTCTGAACCGCCCCGGGTTCGGTAGTCGACCACCGCGCTGGGGACAGCAGCCCATGCCGCGCTACCCCCAAAAGGGACAACGAATCGGCTCGAGACACCGTCGGCCTGGACCCGTCGGCGTCGTCCCGGCCCCTGTCCGGCCCCCACCAACCCTCACCTGACCATTACCACCCACTCCTACCCGAGATCCGGCCTACCCGCAGCTCAGTTGCTGTGCGCTGCGAGCCGCCTGCGACCAGATCGGGCTACTGCGATGGCCCGTGTGGGAAGACTGCATCCTGTACGAGGCACGGGAGGCCGCCGACCCGGTCCATCTCGTCGAACACTTCCGGGATCGACACCGCTGTTGCGGACATGTCCGGGTCCAGCTCGAAGGACCGGAGGGTGAGCTGCACCTGGCCGACCGGAACCGCGGCGGCGATTGCTTGTTCGAGCCGGTGCTTGCCGATATAGCACCAGGGGCAGCCCAGATCGGTCCACAGCTCGATGATCAGAGGGTGGTCGGTGTCCGGCGTCGATGGCTCGGACGACGTGGAAGTGGACATGGAAGCCTCATTCCTGTGCGGGGGTCTTTCCCGAAAGGTGTGGGCACGGAGACGGCCGCGGCGGGGTGGCTGGGCGGTGACGTACGGTCACCCGGCGGATCGGCGAGCCGGCGGCGCCGTGGTTCCGTAGCCGTGCATCGAAAGAGGGGACAGGACGGGCCGGGGGAACTCGGCACTGGGGATGGTGGCGAGTACGGCCCCGCCGGGGCGTGTGCAGCGAAGGGCGCCTGTTCCGGACTCTACGACGCGGTCTGGAAAGCTTCGGCCAGCTTGCGGGCCTGCTCATGGGAGTCCGCCAGGGACGCCTCGTGCAGCGGTATGAGTTCGGACATGTAGGGGACGACGGGGGCGAGGGTGAGCTCGGGAGTCAGGACGCTCACGTCGAGGCCCAGCGTCTGCGGGTGCGCCAGGACGGTTTCCAGGGTGGGGACCACATGGTCCATGCCGTGGTTGGGGGTGCCGGGGCCGTAGCCGCCGCCACGGGCGGATATCACCAAGGCCGGGCGCCCGGCGGCCGGAGGACCGTCGGGGAGGGCCATCGTTGCGCCCACCACCATGATCTGGTCCAGCCACGCCTTGAACACCGAGGGTATCGAGTAGTTGTACATCGGCACCGTGAACAGGTAGGTGCTCGCACCGAGGAACTCCTCGATCAGTTCTTCCTGGATCGCCGCGGCGGCGGCCTGCTCCGGAGTGCGCGCGGCCTCGTCCGCACTGCGCGAAGCGATGCCGGCGGCGGTGAGGTGAGGCACCGGTGCGGCTCCGAGGTCACGGTGGATGACCGGCCCCCGCCAGGAATCCCGAAAAGACTCGGCGACCTGCCGGGACACCGAGTCGGTGCCCAGCGAGGAGGAGTCGATGTGCAGGAGATAGGTCATGAGGGCGCCTCCAATTCTT
Organism: Streptomyces graminofaciens; assembly: GCF_030294945.1. Taxonomy (NCBI): domain Bacteria; kingdom Bacillati; phylum Actinomycetota; class Actinomycetes; order Kitasatosporales; family Streptomycetaceae; genus Streptomyces; species Streptomyces graminofaciens. Next base: position 1,922,639 of record NZ_AP018448.1, read on the forward strand.
ATCATTTGTGCGCAGCGCCATCATGCGCCAGTATGGGAGCCTCTACAAAAGGCACACTCGTGTCCGTATCGGAAGGGCGTGTGCGTCATGGACACCGCTGGAGCAGCCGCGAACACGACGCCGGCGGGGCCGTGTGCTCGTATTCCGGCAGGGCAGTCCGACTTCGTCCGCGAGATCCTCGACCGTGTCGGCGACAAGTGGACTCTGCTCGTGATCGCCACTCTGCAGCACGGGGTGCGTCGCTACTCCGATCTGCAGCACACCGTTCCGGGGATCTCCCAGCGCATGCTCACCCTCACGCTGCGGCAGCTCGTTCAGGACGGCCTGATCACCCGAACCGCGTACGCCGAGGTGCCGCCACGTGTCGAGTACGCCCTCACGCCCCTCGGCATCAGCCTCCTCGATATCGTCGGTTCCCTGATCGACTGGGCCTCGACCCATCACGACGAGATCCGTGATCACCGCACTCGGTTCGGTCAAGCGACTACGAAGCCGACGAGTTGACCAGCCCGAGAGCAGCCCGAGAGCAGCCGGAGCAGGGCAGTCTGCTCGTCGGTCAGCTCGCCCTCACGCCTGGGGCCTCGTTAATCAGTCACCCGCTCAACGTAGCGACGCCGGTCATACTGCGTCCGGCGAAGCGGCCACGTTCCCCCGGATCACGCGGTGTGCTCGTCCTCGCGCCGGAGCTGGCGGGCGCGGGCGCGGCCGGCCTGCTCCATCTCCTCCTCGGTCAGCTCCTTCTTGTGTGCCAGCCGTACGGCGGGGCGCCGTAGGCGTACTGGCCCTTCTCCCCCTTTGATCGGCGGCCGCGGCGGAGCTTGGCGGCGGTGGCCAGCTCGGGCCGCTCGTCGCCTGCGACCGTGCCGGACACGGCCTTCTCCACGAACAGCTTCACGAGGCGGTGTCCGTGCTCGCGCGTCCAGCGGCGCACGATGCGCTCCTGGTCCTCCAGCCCGAATCCGTCCAGCTGACCGCCGGTGGACACGCGGATGTACCCCGCGAGCCGCATCTGATCGCCTCCAACGCGCTGACCTGCACTGTCACGGATACTGCGACGTCGGATACCGCCTGAGAATCCGTCACGCCAGCTCTGGGCTCTGGAGACGGGGAGCGTATCCGGGACTGGGGACGGGGCCGCGACGTTCGCCCCGGCCAGGGCCGCTACCGCCGCCCTCGCCCTCCTCCGCTTCGAGCCATTGCTCCTCGGACTCGCCCGGCCGACGCGGACGAGCTCCGCCGCCGATCCGACCACGAACCCCTCATTTCCCGATCTTGCTCGTCAATCGGTCGATAGATGAGCAGCGGGATCCCTCACATGAAGCGAACCGCAAAGAGTTCTTCGCGAAGGACTCTTTGCGAAGAACTCTTTGCGGTTTAGTCTGTGCGGTGTGACTGACGCGATGAAGAGGCCAGGGGGCCCGAACGTTGAAGAGGACTCCGTTGTTCTGGATGCCAAGGGGCTGCGTGCCATGGCGCATCCGGTGCGTGTGCAGCTGGTTGGGCTGCTGCGGAAGTACGGCCCATCGACAGCTACCCGCCTCGCGGAGCGGCTGGGTGTGAATTCCGGGACGGCCAGCTATCACCTGCGCCAGCTCGGCGCGGCTGGTTTCGTTGAGGAGGACGCTGAGCGTGGCAACGCGCGAGAGCGCTGGTGGCGTTCCGTACATCAGATGACGGAGCTCAACGACCGGGAGCTGCTTGTTCGAGAGCCCGAGGCGACCTTGGCCTTCCTGCAATCCGTCGTCACCACTTACACCTTGCGCACTCAGCAGACGCTGAACGAGTTGCAGACGATGCCCCGCGCGTGGCGGGACACCGTCGACATGAGCGACTGGGCCTTGCGGCTCACGCCCGAGGAGGCGCTCGCCTTGCGGGAGGAGTTGAGGGTTGTCATCTCCCGGTACCGGAGAGATACGCCCGAGGCAGCGGCCAGTGCCCCCGAGGGAGCCGAGCGGGTTGGCGTCATCACGCACATCCTGCCCGAACTGGATGCGCCCTCCCCGTCGGAAGTGCACGCCGGTACTGAGTCCGCGGCAGGGACGGAGACGTCGTGACAGGGGACGCTCCAGGGACTGACGGCAGGTCCGGGAAGCGGTCCTTACGGCCTCTGGGTGGGGTGCTGGCGGCCATGGCAGTGGCGCTGACCGGTACGCGGGTGGCGGCGGTCGCGCTGCCCTGGTTCGTACTGGTCATGACCGGCAGCGCCACCCAGACCGGGCTGGTCGCCTTCTTCGAGATGGCCCCCTATGTGGTGGTCAAGGCGCTCACCGGACCACTGGTGGACCGGGTCGGCCCACGGGCCGTTTCCTGGACCACGGACCTCGCCAGCGCGGCCGCTGCCGCCGCAGTCCCCCTGTTCCACGCCCTGCACCTGCTGTCTTTCCCTCTTCTGCTGGCCCTGGTTGCGGTGATCGGCGCCGCCCGCGGACCCGGCGACCTGGCCAAGGAAGTCATGGTCCCGGAAGCGGCTGAGCGCAGTGGGGTGCCGCTGGAGCGGGCCACCGGCCTGTCCGGTGTGACCGAGCGGCTCGCTTCCACCGTCGGCCCGGCGGCCGGGGGCGTCTTGGTGGCGTTGCTCGGCCCCTTGACGGGTCTTGTCGTGAACGCGGGCTGCTTTGCTCTCGGATCGGTGATCATCGCATTGGCTCTGCCTCGCCACATGGGAGAGCCGGCCGGGGGCGCCTCGTCGCAGGCCGGAGAGGCTCGAGCGGGCTACTGGAAACGTTTCGGCGAAGGCTTCGCCTTCCTGCGCGCCGAGCCGTTGCTGCTCACCGTCATCATCATGGTGGGCATCACCAACCTGCTCGACGCGGCGTTCATGACGGTTCTCATGCCCGTCTGGGCCAAGGAGTCCGGCAGCGGGCCGACCGCGATCGGTCTCACAGGCAGCGTGATGGGGGCCGCTGCGGTTGCGGGGAGCCTGATAGCCGCAGTGGCCTCGCACCGGCTGCGGCGCAGGGTCGTGTTCTTCACCGGGTTCCTGTTGGCCGGGGCCCCGAGATTTCTGATCCTCGCCTTCGACGCCCCGCTGGGAGCGGTACTGGCCGTCTTTGCCGTCAGTGGATTCGGTGCGGGCTTCCTCAACCCGGTGATCGGGGCCGTCCTCCTCGAACGGGTGCCCCGCCGGATGCTGGGCCGGGTCAACGCGCTCGGCGACTCGTTGGCCTGGGCAGGTATCCCTCTCGGTGGGCTGATCGCCGGTGCGGCGGTGGCCTCCGTCGGCCTCTTGCCGGTACTGCTCGCCTGCGGGGCCGCGTACTTCCTCACCACGAACCTGGCAGGACTACGGCCGGAGTGGCGCGAGATGGACCGTCCGGGTGGGAGAGGCGTCCTGAAGCGGCACCCCGAGGAAAACGCTCCACGAAACAGCGCGGATGCCACGACATGACGTTCACCGGAGTGCGGGGCTGTCCCCTGGCTGTGCAACTGAGGTGGGGAGTTGGCTGTGACGCTGGTTCAGTGGCTCCGGCCTATTGGCTTCGAGCGGCCCCAGTTGGTGGGGATCTCAGAGGGCGTTTGATCTAGATGGATTGCCCTTAACGATCAGATGACCGCCGGGAACGGTCTAGTGGTGCAGGAGCCACCAAACACCTCCTGCAACGATCAGCACGGAAACCAGAACAACCGCTGCTCGGAGGAACCCTCTACGTCGCGATCCCGGCGTGCTGGCCGGCTGCCCCGTCGGCGCATTCCACCGTTGAACGTTGGGGGGCTCCGGGGGTCCCCATAGGTCCCTGGTCTCCAGGCCTTCGGCGTCCTGGCGGGCGCGTCGCAGGAAGCCGGAGGCCTCGCGCTTCCAGCGGATCCCGGCAGGATCCGTGAACTCCAGGGTGATATGCCTCTCGCTGTCGGTCGCATTGGACTCCGCGGGCGGCAGTTGGGCGTACTCATGCCTGTTGCACATGACAAAGGGGAATTCGCCGATCACTTCGCCGCGGAAGGACACGCGCACGTCCATGATCGGCTGGGCGCCCTGGTACTCGATCTCGACTCGCCGGGCGAATTCGTTGGTCAGTGGGTGCTGAAGTAGATCTACCTTGGCGTGGGCCATGGATGTCCACCCCCGTTCGCGGATCGCGGCAGCCTCACTCTCCTGCCGAACCTTGTGCCGATGAGCTGCGTACGTCACTGACAAGCCCCCCAGGCCGATGAGCAGGCTGAACACGGCAATGAGGTTCTGCACCATGTTCGGATTCTGGTTGGCGGTCCCCATCACGTCGTAGCGCAACCCCGGCAGGCGGTCAGGTCGCTTCAGAAGTCCCCCGGACGTCGCAAGCCGTGCCTGAACCGTCCGAGTTCGCGCCGGTCCGGCCTGATCCACAGGAGACGACCTAGCGCCGCATCAGGCAACGTTCGCCCTCTCGACGGGCGTGACTCCGTCTCGTGTGGAGCAGCAAGTCATGCGCGATGATGCGACGCGGCCCAGGATCGCTATGTGAACAGGCGGACGTCGCCGTCGCCTGATTCCGGCCCAGACGTGGCAGCCCCATGCCGCGTCTCCGCGATCTGGAAGGACCCAAATGCCGATCGTCCTCATCTCCCCCGAGTTCACACAGGAGCAGTACGAGGAGACCAACCGCAAGTTGACGGGGGGCAAGAACCGGATGGAATCTCCAGCCGACTGGCCCGTAGAAGGTTTGCTCGCACACATCGCGGGACAGGGCGAGAGCACCTTCCGCGTCGTCGATGTCTGGGAGTCCGAGGAGGCCCTCAACCGCTTCGCCGAGATCCTCATTCCGATCCTCCGTGAGGCCGGTGTCGAGGGCGACCCGGAGGTGTATCCGGCACTCACATATGTGTCCGCCTAGGTGATCAGCCGCCTCGGGGCAGTGCTGTGCCCGTCCAGCGGCCCGGATGCCGCCGACGGGAAGCCTTTTCACGCGATCGAACAGCGTCAGGTCAGCCAGTGCCGCAACAGGAAGGAGCTCGCGGCGGAGTACCGCCTGGTCATCTGGGAGCCGCAGTCCCGGGAGCCTGTCTGCCGCGGGTGTGAACCACAGGGTGCTGCGCTGGCTCAGGCCACGTTCGCGCGGGTGACGACCGCGCGGAGGCGTTCGTCGGCAGCGTGCTTGTTCCGCCAGATGATGTAGCGGCGGATCATGCTGCCCTGCTCCTTGTGGCTGGTGTGGTCGGTGCCGTCCAGCGCGAAGTAGCGCCGGGCGGTGAACTGGGCCTCGATGCGGTTCAGCCAGGAGCTGTGAGTCGGCGTGTAGGCGAGCTCGACGTTGTGCGCCGCGGCCCAGTCGCCGACCCGGCTGTCCTTCTTCGTGGCCAGGTGCGGGGAGAAGTTGTCGAGCACGACCGCGATCCGGACCTGAGGCGGGTAGAGGCTGCGCAGGTAGCGGCGGAACTCCAGGAACCTCGTGCGGTGCTTTCTCGGCTTGATATGCCCGTAGAGCCTGTCCTTGCCCAGGTCGTAGGCGGCGAACAGGTGTCGGACCCCGTGCGGGCGGGTGTAGGTCGCCAGTCGGCGGGGCCTCGGCTCCCGGCCGGGGTCCTTGTACTGCCCTCCGCGCTCAGCCCACTGCCGCCCCGGGTGGGGCTGGAGGTTGAGCGGCCCGAACTCGTCCAGAAGACGACTTCGGGCTCGCCGTCGTCGGGTATGACCTCTCTGTCGACGATCGCGTAGAGGTGCTCGACCCTGGCCTTCTTGGCGGCGTAGTCGGGGTCGCGCGAGGTCTTCCATGTCTTTATGTGGCCTTGTTCACGGCTTGTGAAGCCCGTTGCTCACGGGTTTGGGAGGCACCCGGATCCACGGTCGGGTGATGTTCACGAGTTTTGGGCTCTGGCACAGATCTTGGGGAGCGGTAGCGGAGGGTCACCGCGGTGTTCGATTGTGCGGCTTTGGGTCGCGTGAGACCGCGTGCCCCGACCGCCGGACGGGCGAGAGTGACGCTCCGTCAGGTATGTGTCTGGTCCTGCCATGAGCCGTGTTGGCCGGTGACCGTGCTGGTCATGCAGGCCGACACAACGTTCTGGGATTCGCTCGTGTTCGACGGGATCGACGGCCTCGAGGTCGAAGCGGTGACCGCCGTCTTCGGCACGGTCGACGTCGCGGCCAGAGGCCGGGCGGCCGGCGCGGCATGTCCGGACTGTTGCCGCTTCTCGAAGCGGGTGCACGACTCCTATCAGCGCAGACTGAAGGATCTGCCGCTCGCTGGTCAAAGCGTCGTGATCCATCTGACGGTCCGGCGTTTCATCTGCGGCACGGACAGCTGCCCGCGTCGCACGTTCGCCGAGCCGTTCGCGCAGCTGACCGCTCCATACGCTCGCTCCACCTCGCGGCTCGGTCACGTCCTGGAGCGCGTCGGGCTGGCGCTCGCCGGCCGGGCCGGTGCCCGTCTGGCTGGCCAACTGGGTTTCCACGTGGGACGCATGACCTTGCTGCGCAGGGTTATGGCACTGCCTGACCCGCAGTCCACCACGCCGGGCGTGCTGGGCGTGGACGACTTCGCGACCCGCCGGGGGCAGACCTACTCCACTGTCTTGACTTGCGGAGAAACCCATCGCGTGGTCGATGTCCTTCCGACGCGCGACTCCGGGCCGCTGGCTGCTTGGCTGACCGCTCACCCGGGGGTGGAGATCATCTGTCGGGATCGGGCGGGCGCCTACGCCGAGGGAGCCCGGCTCGGCGCCCCCGACGCGCTCCAGGTCGCCGACCGCTTCCAGTGCGCCATGAGGCGCCTTGTCGTATCCCCGACTCAGTCGGGATGAACTCAGAGGGAGGTTCTTGGGTCTGATGGCTTACCCGATCCGGAAACGGTGATGGGGACCAGAGCATGCCAGGAAATCGATGACCGGGCTCAGGTATCAGAGACGGGGTATCGAGGGACCCGCGTGACACGGTGAAAGCTGAATTGCCTGAACCTTAATTCCCAGGAGACTGAAGGTCGAGTCCGTCGGAAAGATATCTGAAACCGGCGCCGCGCTCTGCGACGGCTTTGTGGAATGGTCGACGCAACCTCCGGAGCACGGAGCGATGCCCAACGAGGGCATTCAAGGGAATGAGTGGGGCACCTACATCACGCTAGAACGTACGACAAGGACGAACATGGGATCGCCTAAGGGAAGAGATCTTCCTATGGCGACGGAGGCCCCGTAGTAGTCGCCGGAGTCACGACCGGCCAAGGAGGACGGGAAAGCCGTCCACATCGGGCGAAGGGGGCCAGGTGATCGGACACTCAAGACTTGGGAGGTATGCGAAATGCAGAGTGCCGAAACGGTGCTGGGTGTCCTCCGTGAGCGCGGCAGGCGTGGCCTGCCGTGCAACGAACTGTATCGACAGCTCTTCAATCCGCAGTTGTATCTCACGGCTTACGGACGTCTGTACTCCAACAAGGGAGCGATGACGCCCGGAGTCACTGGAGAGACCGTGGATGGCATGTCGCTGGGCAAGATCGAGCACGTCATCGACGCGCTGCGCCGCGAGCGCTACCGATGGAGCCCGGCTCGCAGGGTCTACATCCCGAAAGGGCGGGGCAGCACGAAACTGCGCCCGCTCGGCCTGCCACCCTGGAGTGACAAACTCGTCGGCGAGGTGATCCGCCTGCTCCTTGAGGCGTATTACGAGCCGACGTTCTCCAACTCCTCACACGGTTTCCGTCCCCGCCGGGGCTGCCACACCGCACTGCGCGATGTGGCCAATACCTGGACGGGCACGGTCTGGCTTGTCGAGGGCGACATCGCTCAGTGCTTCGATCGGCTTGACCATTCGGTCATGCTCCGAATCCTGGGCGAGAAAATCCACGACAACCGGTTCCTTCGGCTCGTGCATAACATGCTCAAAGCCGGATACTTGGAGGACTGGGTCTGGAACGCTACGCACAGCGGAAGTCCGCAAGGCGGGGTTGTTTCACCGATCTTGTCCAACATCTACCTGCACAAGATGGACGAGTACATCGAGAACGTTCTGATCCCGGAATACACCCGAGGCAGGATCAGGAATCCGAACCGCGCCTTCTTCAGGGTGTGGGCGGCCATGCAACGCACCCGCAAGCGTGGCGACCGCATTCAGTTACGGGAGCTGCGCAAGCAACTCCGCAGCATGCCCAGCATGGATACTCAAGATCCTGACTACCGGCGGCTGCGGTATGTGCGCTATTGCGATGACACCCTGCTCGGATTCGCCGGACCAAAGGCAGAAGCCGAGGAAATCAAGGAGCGGCTGGCGCAATTCCTCCGTGACGAACTCAAGTTGGAGCTGTCGCCGGAGAAGACGCTCATCACGCACGCCCGCACCCAGGCGGCGAGGTTCCTCGGCTACGACATCACCGTGCACCACAACGACCGCAAGATCTCCGGCGGACGGCGCTCCGTCAATGGGGTCATCAGATTGCGCGTCCCTCGTTCGGTGGTATCTGCCAAGCAAGCCCAGTACATGAAGCGTGGCAAACCCGCGCGTCGGCCCGAACTGCTGAACCAGGACGATCACGTCATCCTCAGCACCTACGGGTCGGAGTACCGCGGCATCGTCCAGTACTACCTGCTGGCCGGCGACGTTTTCCGACTCGCCCGGCTGCAATGGGTCATGGAGACCTCGATGCTGATGACGCTCGCCAACAAGCACCGCTCGTCGGTGTCGAAGATGGCCCGCAAATACGCGGCCACCATCGAGACACCGGACGGGTCACGTAAGTGCTTCGAGGCACGCGTCGAACGCATCGGCAGGAAGCCGCTGGTCGGACGGTTCGGAGGGATCCCGCTGAGACGGGATAAAAAGACGGTCATCATCGACCGGCTGCTGGCACCGGTCAACACCAAACGGAAGGAGCTGGTCACCCGGCTCCTCGCCGGACGGTGCGAGGCATGCGGGCGGATCGACGAGGTGGAAGTTCACCACGTCGCCAAGCTCGCTGACCTCGGACGACCGGGCGACCGGCCGCCGTGGGCAGATCTCATGGCCGCGCGGCACCGCAAAACCCTCGTGGTCTGCGGAAGTTGCCACGCGACCATCCACGGCAAGAAGCCTGTCCCAGTATTCACGGAGTAGTCACTGGAGAGCGACGTGCGGCGAAAGTCGCATGCGTCGTTCGGGCTGGGGGCCGTGGGAAAAGGACCTGCTCAGCAGGCACCTCGCCGACGGCCCACCAGTACTCTGTGGCAGAGCCTCGGCCGGGCCGTGGAGACCTGCGTCGCCGCCCACCGCGAGTGCCTGCCCACTCCAACACCACTCATATGCAAGGGCGTTGACTCGTCGAGCGACAACTCGGTGCGGGTCGGTCCAGATCCTGATGGCCGACGGGCTCAGCGCGAAAAGGCCACGCACGCCTTGGTCCACGAGCTGCTCGCGCAGGGGCACTCTCGTCGGGCGATCGCCCGCAATCTGGGCTGGGGCCTCAACACTGTGCTGCGATACGCGCGCGCTGCGCACTGGCAGGACACCTTGCGTGAGAACCGGCCCAGGCCCACCAGGCTGGACCCCTACAAGCCCTATCTGGAGCGGCGCTTCGCCGCGGGCTGCACGAGCGTCACCCGCCTGCACCACGAACTGCTCGCCGACAGCGCCCTCGTCACCTACCAGATCCGTGGGGCGGGTGGGACTCGAACCCACGGCCGACGGATTATGAGTCCTTCGAGGATCTTGGCGGGCATTGCCGATCAGCGCCCGTTCGTGAGGTTTTTGCTGGTCAGACGGGGCGCGCCATGTCTCCGCGCCTCCGTCTTTGTCGGTCTGTTCCTATCCTTGCGTCCCGACTGCGTCCCAACCTCGCCTCCGGACGGCCAGGAACACCAGCCTCTCGGACGATTACGCCAGCTCGGAGGCGGATTCCGAACCCGTCCGCAGCGGATTGCCCTTCCCTCGTAGACCACGTCGAGGGCAATGCCCATGCCAGCCGCCCGGGTATCGAGGCCGCGCCGTAAGTGCCTACGACATCGGCGCCGGGCATACGGGCGGGTCGGTACGACGGCTTGGTCCACATCACCGCTGGCGCCGTTGACGAAAAACGTCGGCCGGGCTTGAGTTCGGCGTCCTCGACGAGCCCGTTCCAGGCCATGACGTGCTGGTGGTCGTCGGCCCCTGGCCAGGCGGACTTGGACGTCGCCGAGGTGGCGTGACCCCGGCTGTCGGCTCAACCGCCTGGCACCCTACCCTGACGGCTCATCACCTCCAGATGGACCTCAGCTGCCACGCCCGCAGCTGGTCGAGGGTGGCGGTGCCACCCTCGGCGAAGACCTCGACGCCGGTGCTGGACGGGTCGGGGAAGATCTGGTCGGTGATCACGGCCTCGCCGTTGCCGCCGAAGACCTCGACGGACGACGAGTCGACGAGGACGCGTAGCTTGATCTTGCCGTTCTTGGGCCTCAGGGGGGCGGTCTGGACGCCGGTGGAGAAGGCGTTGTGGAAGTCCACGGCGCCGGAGCGGGAGCGGTCGACGTACAGCTCCTGGGTCGTGGTGTCGTAGCCGATGACGGTCTCCTCGCCGCCCGCACCGGTGGCCACCTTCAGGCCGAAGCGTTCGGCGTCCTTGAGAGAGAAGGTCGCCTCGATGTCGAGTGCCTTGCCCTTGGCCGTACGGCTGCGCAGGGGCTTGGAGGTGTTCTTGACGACGACGCCGGACGCCGTCACAGGGCGCTTGTTCCGAAGGGACTCCAGGCTGCCCACCGGCTTGCTGGTCAGCCGGATCTGGCCGTTGATCGTGCGCAGTGCCATGTCCCGGGGAATGCTCTGCGCGCTGCGCCAGGGGGAGGTGGGGATGGATTGACCGTAGTCCCAGTTGTTCATCCAGCCGATCATGTAGCGCTTGCCGCCCGGGGCGTTCTCCCAGGACACCGCCGCGTAGTAGTCCTTGCCGTAGTCGGTCCAGTCGGCGCGCTGTACGACGGACTTGGCGGGCTTGTCAGCGGTGGTGAACTGGTCGGCCATGACGTGGCCCCAGCCGGCGGAGTTCATGTCGACGACCTGGATCTGCGCCTTCTTACCGGCGTACGGGCGCATGTCGAAGGACGCCCAGTCCAGGGTCTCGCTGTCGGCGCCGGTCGCGCTGCGGACGACCTTGCCGTCAACGAGCAGGTCGACGGACGTCTCCTGGGAGACGCGCGCGGCCTTGGTGTCGGACAACATGATGTGGTCGACGTTGAGGTGGCCCCAGCCGCCGCTGTTGTTGTCGACGATTCTGATCTGCGCCTTCTTGCCGGCGAGTTCGCCGACGTCCCACGAGGCCCAGTTGAGTGCCTCGCCGTCCTTTCCGGTGGAGCTGCGGACGACCTGGCCGTCCACGAGGAGCTCGACGGCGGTGGGGTTGTCGGAGTCGGCCGGGTGGTTGCCGCCGCCGATGAGGAAGTTGATGTACTTCTTGTCGACGGTGAACTCGGGCGATGTGAGTGTGCCGGTGGTGGAGTCGCCGTTCAGGAAGGTGTTGACCAGCCCGTCTCCCAGGAATCCTGAGACCTGCCCCTGGTCGGGGAGGGTGCCGGTGGCCGGCGCGGTGCCGAAGGCGTCTCCGGTCTTCGTCCAGTCGCCGTAGGTGCCGCCTTCGAAGTCGGCGAGGACCGTGCCCTCGGGCGGAGTTCTGTCCATGACGGTTCCGGTCTCGTGCGGATGCCGCCCGCCACCGACCTTGAAGTTCAGGTAAGGGCTGTCCACGGTGAATTCAGGTGAGGTGAGGGTGCCGGTGGCGCCGTCACCGCCGTGGAAGCTGTTGGCGAGGCCCTTGCCGTCGAAGCCGGTGACCGCCCCCTGCCAGTCCACCGCACCGGTTGCCGGTCCCTGACCGAACGCGGTTCCGGTCGTCGTCCACGTACCGAAGTCGGTGCCCTCGAAGTCCTGCACCACCGTGCCGGCGGGCGGGGTGTAGGTGCCCTTGTCATCGGCGGTGAACTTCTTGCCGTCGAAGTCACCGATGAAGTACTGCGAGCCCGAACCGCCCGCGATACCACCGGGATTGATGTTGACGACCAGGACCCACTTGATGTTGTCCTTGTTCCCGTCGACCGCGAGGGGGAACAGGTCGGGGCACTCCCACACGCCGCCCGTCGCCCCGGCCGGCCCGAACTCGCTGAGCGGGTCCCAGTCCTTGAGGTTCTTGGACGAGTAGAAGCGCACCTTGTGTTCGGTGGACAGCGACACCGTCATCAGCCAGCTCTTGGTCGGCGCATACCACTGGACCTTGGGGTCGCGGAACTCCTTGGAGCCGATGTCGAGGACGGGATTGCCCTGGTACTTGGTCCAGGTGCGGCCGCGGTCGGTGCTGTAGGCGAGCGACTGGGCCTGCTTGCCGCCGTTCTTGTAGGCGCTGGTGTAGATCGCCACCATGGGCGGGTTCTTCTTCGTACCGAACCCGGTGGTGTTGTCCCGGTCGACGACCGCACTGCCGGAGAACACCATCTCCTCGTCGTCGTGCGACAGGGCGAGCGGCAACTCCTCCCAGTGCACGAGGTCCTTGCTCACCGCGTGCCCCCAGGACATGTCGCCCCAGGAGTTGCCGTTCGGGTTGTACTGGTAGAAGAGGTGGTACTCGCCCTTGAAGTACACGAGCCCGTTGGGATCGTTCATCCAGTTCTTCTGCGGAGTGAAGTGGAACTGGGGCCGATAGGTCTCGGAGTACGGCGGGGTGTCGGCAGCGACGGCTGAAGGAGCCAGCGGGGCTGCGGACAGGGCGCAGACGGTCGCCACCGCCGCCATCATCCGTATGCGGGCATGCCGGGATACGCGTGCAGAGCTCATGGTGTCTCCTAGTCCCGCGGCTCGTCGGCGCAGCACTGACTGCGGCCCCGGCGCGGACGGACCGAAAAGTGACATCCCAGCGGCGTCGACGTCCACGCAGCCGACTGGGGTGTCAGCGACGACGAATGTCATCGATGACAGCGAGTGCCCGATTATGAAGGGCAATCCGGCCAGTACGTCAACGGTGCGGGCGCGATTGCTCCGGTACGGGCCTGCGTTCGGTCGGGCGTCGTCGGTGGTCGCGTACTGCACCAAAGAGTTCGGCCATGGTGGGTTGGGGCCAGAAACGGCGCAGGTCAGAGCGGCGACTTGGGTGGCTACCGGGCAGGCTTCCGCGGCCTCGTGCGAGACCGAGATCGGCCGCGTTAACGAGTTGTTTCCGGGGTGTTGACCGGTAGGGCCTCGCGGTGCTTCACTTCCGGAACCGGTTCCGAAACCGGTTCCGGGACCGCTTCCGGTACCGGTTTCACGAGGGTCTGTACGATCGCCCTTCGGTGCGGGAGGAAGTCTTCCGCCTCTGCAGGAAGGGAGGGGAGGTGACATGGGAGTCACTATCGCCGACGTGGCCGCGCGGGCCGGGGTCAGCAAGACGACGGTCTCGCGGGTGCTGAACGGCAAAGGCGAGATCAACGAGAACACCGTCGTGAAGGTCCGCAAGGCGATCTCGGAGCTCGGCTATGTGCCGAGCGCCGGTGCAGTGGGGCTGGCACGAGGCACGACCCAGATGATCGGCATGCTGGTCCCTGACCTGGCCTGGGCCTGGGCCGGCATCGTGCAGGCGGTCGTCGAAACGCTGGAGACCGAGGGCTTCGGACTGCGCATGCTGACCTGGAACCACGGTGAGGAGTCACTGCGCAGGCTGGGCCTGCAGGTCGCCGCCAAGTCGTTCGACGGTCTGCTGGTGGTGGAGCCCGAGGGGGCCCTGGGATACATCACGGAGCTGCACGAAGCGGGGCTGCCGGTGGTGCTGATCGACGACCGCTTCCAGCGGCCGGGATTCCCCTATGTGGCCACCACCAACCGGGAGGGCGGTGAGCAGGCGGCGCGCCACCTGCTGGACCTTGGCCGCCGCCGACCTCTGGTGGTGACCGGTCCCGAGGAGTACGGCTGTACTCGGGAACGGCTGGACGGCTTCGTCGGTGTCTATGCGCAGGCCGGGATCGAGCTCGACCCGCGCAGCATCATCGGCGGTGACTTCCTGTTCGAGACCGCCCGGAGCGCGGTCGCGCAAGCTCTCGCGGACGGTGTGGAGTTCGACGCGGTCTTCGGGCACAACGACCCCTCGGCGGCCGGCGTGCTCGCGGCCTTGCATGAGGCCGGCCTTCGGATACCGCAGGATGTCGCCGTGGTGGGCTTCGATGACGTCGAGCTGGCGTCGTACACCTATCCGGCCTTGACCACCATCCGCCAGCCGATGCGGGAAATGGGTGAGGCAGCGGCGCGTCTGCTGCTCGACCACGTGCGCAGATCGCCGGAGGCCGCCCCCTCGCGCACCATTCCCACCAGCCTCGTGATCCGTGGCTCGACGTTACAGCCGAGCCCGAACTGACACGACGGCGTCGCGATGCGCACGTGATGGCGCCTCGCGGTCGGGCGGTGTGTCGCCGGTGAGTGACGCACCGCCCCTGTCTCCCCGAAACCCCGGCGGACCTCTTCGGCCTCGCCTTCCTCGCACCCCGTAGCGGCTGCGTCCGCGTTCACACGGCACCGCCCACCAGCACCTTTTCCGGTCGCGCGTTCCCGATCCGGGACACCGAACGGCGCGCCTGGCCCACCCCGCCCGGCCCCTACCCACTCCGCGTCGGATGCTCCAGCCTCGTCCTGCGGCTGACCGCCGATGCCGCTGTCACCGCAGACGGTCCCCACCCGTGCGCCGGCCCATCCGGGCGTCCGCCCGCTCTCACCCTTAGCCCCCCGCGCCTGTATCGCTCAACGGCAAGGAGCCGCATCATGCGTATCACCACCCGTCACACTGTCAGAACCGTCCAGATCCTGTGCGTCACCGTCACTGCCGCCCTGGTGGCCACCGGCTGCGGCCGGAGCGAGGATTCCGGCCCCGGCAAGGACGCACCCGCCGAGATAGCCGCGGGCAAGGCCAAGGGGACGGTGGTCATGTGGTCCATGGGCGACCCCGACGAGGACCTGAAGGAGCTGGCCAAGAAGTTCGAGCAGGAGAACCCGGACGCGACCGTCAAGATCACAGCGGTCCCGTGGAGCGCCGCCCACGACAAGCTGACCACCGCGGTCGCCGGCGGCAACACCCCGGACATGTCCATGGTCGGGAGCACCTGGATGGCGGAGATGGCCGCCATGAACGCCTTCCAGGCCACCCCGGCGTCGATCAAGTCGTCGGACTTCTACCCCGGCCAGTGGGGCACCACCAAGTACAAGGACACCTCCTACGGCGTCCCGTTCATCGCCGACACCCAAGCCATCTACTACCGGACCGACATCACCACGAAGGCCGGCATCAAGGGCGCCCTGGCCGGCGACCGGGCCGGATACCTGAAGGACCTGGAGGCCATCCAGGCCACCGCCGGCAAGGAGAACCCCAAGCTGCGCCACGCCAGCGGGCTGGTGATGGGCTTCAACTCCTGGATCTTCTGGGTGCCGATGGTGTGGCAGCAGGGCGGTGACATCTACGACGCCAAGACCGGGAAGTTCACCTTCGACTCGCCCGAGGTCGCCAAGGCGCTGGAGTACTACGCGAGCGTCCCGAAGCAGGGCCTGGCGCCGACCGACAGGGCGGACAACGTGCAGGGCTTCAGGGACGGGCTGATCGCCGTTTACCAGGAGGGTGCGTGGGCCGGCGGCAGCTTCCACAAGGACGCCCCGGAACTGGACGGCAAGTGGAAGACCATGCCGGTGCCGTACTCCGAGCAGCCCTCCGGGTTCGCCGGCGGCAGCGACCTGGCGGTGTTCAAGGACGCCAAGAACCCCGACGCGGCATGGAAGTTCGCCCAGTTCCTGACCGAGCCCGCCAATCTCGCGGCCTATTCCAAGGCCACCGGCAGCCTGCCCCCCGCGCCCCAGGCGTGGACGGAGGGCAAGCTGACCGAGGACGAGAACATGAAGGCGTTCGCCGAGCAGCTCGAGGTCAGCAAGGCCCCGCCCGCCATCACGACCTGGCAGCAGATCGCCGACGCCATCGACTCCGAACTGGAGAAGCTGATCCTCGGCAAGGCCAGCGTCGCCGAGGTGCAGAAGACGCTGCAGTCCAAGGCCACCAGCATCGGCACGGGCCGCTGAGCGCCACCGCCATGAGCACCCCTCGTAGGGACGGATGACATCCATGTCCACGAATACGCTCCCCGGGCGGGGCGACACCGGCAAGCAGCACACCGGGGGGCCGGAGCGGACTGCCGATCGCCGACGCCTCACGTTCCGGAGCCCGGCGCGCGGCAGGCAGGCCCGGGCCGCCTGGCTCCTCGCCGGGCCCTTCCTCGCGCTGTTCGCGGCCTTCATGCTGCTGCCGGTGGTGTGGTCGCTGCTGATGAGTTTGACCGACACTCAGAGCGCCGACCTGCGCACCCCTTTGAACGTGTCGTTCGTCGGCTTCGACAACTACGTGCGGCTCTTCCAGGACGATCAGTTCTTCACGGCCCTGCGCAACACCGCCGTGTTCGTCCTGGTGGCCCTGCCCCTCACCCTGGCCGCCGGGCTCGCCGCGGCGGTCGCCCTCGACCGGGGCATCCGCCGCTTCCGGGCCGTCTTCCGGGTCGGCTTCTACCTCCCGGTGATCACCAGCATCGTGGCCGTCGCCGTGGTGTGGAAGACGCTCCTCGAACCCCGCGCGGGACTGGTGAACCTCGTCCTGGGCTGGTTCGGGATCGACGGCCCGGCCTGGCTGGCGGACACCCGCTTCGCACTGCCCGTCATGATCCTGATGGCCGTATGGCGCAACCTGGGCACCGTCATGATCATCATGCTGGCCGGGCTGCAGTCCGTGCCCCAGTCCCTGATGGAGGCGGCAGAACTCGATGGCGCCGGGCCCTGGCAGCGGTTCTGGCGCGTCACCTTCCCGCTCCTGCGTCCCGCCCTGCTGCTCACCGCCGTCACGACCGGCATCGGCTACCTGCAGTTCTTCGACGAACCGTTCGTGATGACCGACGGCGGGCCGCTGGACTCCACCCTGTCGGCCACGTTGTACGCCTACAAACAGTTCGGCAACGGCAATTACGAGATGGCGTCGGCCGCCAGCTACGTCATCTTCGTCCTCATCGTGGCGCTGACCGTGCTGCAGTTCCGCGTGCTGCGAGACAAGGACTGACGACCCATGAGCACCCTCACCACCCTCCCCACGGCACAACCGGGCACGGACCGCGTCCTCAAGCGTCGCCGCATCCGCCAGACCTGGGGCCGGCCCTGGCTGTATCTGCCGCTCGCGGGCGCCCTGCTGCTGATGATCGCGCCGTTCCTGTGGATGCTGTCCGGCTCCTTCAAACCCGAGGCCGACATCCGCAGCGTCCCGCCCGTCCTGCTCCCCACGGCGCCCACGACCGCCAACTACGGTGAGCTGTTCAGCACGCTCGACTTCACGAGCATGTTCGCCAACTCCGTGATCGTGGCCCTCGCCGTCACCGCCGGGAACCTCATCTTCTGCTCGATGCTCGGATACGCCCTGGCCAAGCTGGAGTTCCGCGGACAGCGCGCCGTTTTCCTGCTGGTCATGGGGACCCTCATGATCCCCGGCCTGGTCACCTTCGTTCCCCTGTACGTGCTGGTGTCCAACATGCAGCTGACCGGGTCCATGCTCGGGCTGATCCTGCCGTTCCTGGCCGGCCCGTTCGGGGTGTTCCTGATGCGGCAGTTCATCTCCACCCTGCCCGACGAGCTGATCGACGCCGCCCGCGTCGACGGCTGCCGCGAACTGGTCATCTTCGCGAAGATCATCCTGCCGCTGACCAAGCCGGCCCTCGCCACCCTCGGGATCATCACCTTCCTGGGCTCCTGGAACAACTTCCTGTGGCCCCTGGTCGTGGCCCAGAACGAGAGCCAGTACACCCTCCCCGTCGGCCTCGCCCTGGCCAGCAGCGGACAGTCCTTCACCCGCTTCGGCATCCTGCTCGCCGGCGCCGTGGTCGTCCTGCTGCCGGTGATGATCGTCTTCCTCCTCTTCCAGCGCCAGTTCATCGCCGGCATCGCCACCACCGGCCTGAAGTGACACCTCTGCTCCCACCGCGCCGCCCCCTGCCGCACCGGTTCCGCCCGGGGCGGCGGGCAGGCAGCGCACGAGCCCCGCCGCGCCGGTCCGAGCTCCACCACGGCAGACGGCAGCGTCCTTGCGACAAAGCGCTCGAAGTCGCCAACCAACTCTCTGACCTGTGACGACTCATCTCTTGGAGAACAACGTGGGACAGCCGGTCCGCTCTGCGGCGTACCTGGATCCGGAATCATCCGTGGAAGCGAGGATCGAGGATCTGCTGTCACGGATGACCCTGCCGGAGAAGGTCGGGCAGCTGCTGATGCTCGACGCACAACACGGGGACCTGGCCGACATCGTGTCGGCCAAACTCGCCGGATCGGTCCTGCACGTGTCTCCCGACCTGATGCCGCAGGCCATGGAACTGGCCGGGCGGACACGGCTCGGCATTCCGTTGCTGACAGCCGACGACGGCATCCACGGCCACTCGTTCTGGCCGGGCGCCACCATCTTCCCGACACAGCTGGCCATGGCCTGCACGTGGGACCCCTCCTTGCTCCACCGGGTGGCACGCGCGGCCGCGACCGAGATCGCGGCGACCGGAATCCACGGGACGTTCTCCCCGGTGCTGTGCATCACCCGGGACCTGCGCTGGGGCCGGATCAACGAGACGTTCGGCGAGGACCCGTTCCTGATCGGTGAACTCGGGGCGGCAATGGTGCGCGGCTATCAGGGCGAGGGCCTCAGCGACCCGACCGCCGTGCTGGCGTACGCCAAGCACTTCGCGGGCTACTCCGAAACCATGGGCGGGCGCGACGCGAGCGAAGCCGATCTCAGCCCGCGCAAGCTGCGCTCGTGGTTCCTGCCCCCGTTCGAGCAGGCGGCCCGGGCCGGCTGCCGCGGCTTCATGCTCGGGTACCAGTCGATCGACGGCGTGCCCATCACCGCGAATCAGTGGCTGATCAACGATGTGCTCAAGGGCGAGTGGGGCTTCACCGGGACGCTGGTGACCGACTGGGACAACGTCGGCCGGATGGTCTACGACCAGCGAACCTGCGCCGACCACGTCGAGGCGGCGGCGGTCGCCGTCAACTCCGGGAACGACCTCATCATGGCCACGCCGGCGTTCTTCGAGGGCGCGCAGGAGGCGGTCGCCCGCGGCCTGGTCGAGGAGAAGCAGATCGATGACGCGGTGCGGCGGGTTCTGCGGCTGAAGTTCGAGCTGGGACTCTTCGAGGACCCCCGCACCCCCGACCCCGAACGGCAGGCGCAGGTGATCGGCTGCCGCACCCACGCCGACCTCAACCTCGAAACAGCCCGCCGTTCCCTGGTGTTGCTGCGCAACGAGGGCGTCCTGCCCCTCGAAGGCGGGCTGACCTCGGACGGAACCGGCCGCGCCGGGGGCCAGGGCACCCCGCGGACGATCGCGGTCATCGGCCCCAACGCCGACAGCCCGGAAGCCATGCTCGGCGACTGGGCGGGCGCCACCGGCCAGGTCCCGTGGATGCCCGAAGGCCATCCCCGCGAGACGGTGGAGACGGTGCTCGACGGCCTTCGCGCCGTCGCACCCGCCGACTGGACCGTCACGCACGCCCGCGGAGCCGACATCGCAAGCCCCGCCCATGCCCCCGAGTGGTCCACCGGGCCCGACGGCCAGCCATTGCCGCCCGTTTTCACCCCCGCCCCGGTCGACCAGGCGCAGCTTCGGGAGGCTGTCGCCGCAGCAGAGGCCGCCGACTACGCCGTCGTGGTCGTCGGGGACACCATCGCCCTCACGGGTGAGACGCGCTCGACGGCCACGCTCGACCTTCAAGGCAGCCAGATCGCTCTGCTGGACGCGGTCGCCGCCACCGGCACCCCTGTGATCGTCGTACTGGTCCAATCGAAGCCGAGCACCCTCCCGGAGTCGGCACTGAACGCGGCAGCACTCATCGAGGCGTTCAACCCGGGCATGCGCGGTGGCCGCGCGATCGCCGAACTCCTCCTCGGACTCGTCGAACCCAGCGGCCGGCTCCCGGTCTCCTTCGCCCGCCACGTCGGACAGCAACCGGTCTTCTACAACCAGGTGCGAGGCCAGCACGGGGAGCGCTACGCGGACCTCACCCAAGACCCCTTGTTCGCGTTCGGCGAGGGCCTCACCTACACCACCGTCACCTACTCCGACCTCGTCGTGCACGACCCGGACGTCCCCGCCGACGGCACCGTCGACGCCACGGTGCGCCTCACCAACAGCGGCAGCCGTCCGGCCCTGGAAACGGTCCAGGCGTACATCAGCGACCTGACCACCAGCGTCACCTGGGCCGAGCAGGAGCTGAAGGGTTTCACCCAGGTCGACATCGCTCCCGGCGAAAGCCTGGACGTCCGCCTCAGCGTCCCTGCCGCGCAGTGCTCACTCGTCACGGCCGACAACCGCCGCGTGGTCGAAGCAGGTGAGTTCATGCTCCGCGTCGGCCCCAGCTCACGGCGGGAGAACCAGCTGAGCGCGGGATTCCGCATCCGGACCTGAAGCCCTCAACCGGGCCTGAAGACCCCCGCCCCGTCGGCCCGCCGCCCCGCAAACCAGAGGGCCGGCGGGGCGGGACCCATCCGACCCGGCCGCTCTGACATACGGAAAGGCACGCGTGTGTCCACCACACCCCGCGATCCGCACCACCCGGTCGCGCACCTGCGCCCGCCCCGCAACTGGATCAACGACCCCAACGGGCTGGTCTTCCACGACGGCTACTACCACGTGTGCTACCAGTACAACCCGTCCGGAGCGACCCACGCGAACATGCACTGGGGCCACTTCCGCAGCCCCGACCTGCTGACCTGGGAGCCGCTGCCGATCGCCCTGTCCCCGAACCCCGATGGCGTGGACGCCGACGGCTGCTTCTCCGGCAACGCCGTCTCCGACGGCGACCGGCTGGTCGCCTTCTACTCCGCGCACCGCGAGGACCGCTCCTTCCAGCACCAGCCGGTCACCGCCGCCGTCTCTCGCGACGGCGGCCGCACCTTCACCCCGCGGGGCGAACTGCTCATCCCCGAGCTGCCCGAGGGCTGCACCATGTACCGCGACCCATACGTCTGGCAGGACGGCGACGGCTGGCGGATGCTGGTCGGCGCCGCCCTCGCGGACGGCCGCGCCGCCGCCCTTCTCTACGACTCACCCGACCTGGAGAACTGGACCTACCGGGGGCCCTTCGCGGCCCGCCGCCCGGAGCCCATCGGTGGTACCGACCTGTTCACCGGCGAGGGCTGGGAATGCCCCCAATACCTCCCGGCAGCCGACAAACCCGGCGCCCTCATCGTCAGCACCTGGACCGAACCCACCGGTCCGCAGAGGGTCGCGGCCCTGATCGGCGAAGAGCACGACGGCCAGGTCAAGGCCGGCCCCGCGGTACCTGCCGACCACGGCCCCGACTGCTACGCACCCGCCCTGCTGCGCGCACCTGGAAACCGGTGGCTGCTGTGGGGCTGGTCATGGGAAGCCCGCGACGAAGCCTGGGCCGTCGCGGACGGATGGGCCGGCGTCCTCACCCTGCCCCGCGAGATCCATGTCCACGACGACGGCACACTGCGCCAGCAGCCCGCCACCGAACTGCTCGCCCTGCGCGGCCGGCACGCCCTTCACGCCGTAGGCGCGACGGACGGCCCGCAGCCGGTGGACCTGGGCACCGTGGGTCGCGCCTTCGACCTGACGGCCCGTCTGGAGCCGACCGCCAACGCCGGCCTACGGCTGGTCACCACCCCGGACGGCACCGAGTACCTCGACATCCGTCTCGACGCCGACAGGGGTGAACTGGTCGTCGACCGTGACCACGCCTCACTGGACAGCAGAGCCCGCGGCGGCTCCCACCGGATGCCCTGCCCGGCAGACCGGCCCGTCGACCTGCGCGTGGTCGTCGACCACTCCATCGCCGAAATCTTCCTGATCACCACCGGCCAGGTCCTCACCCTGCGCTTCTACCCCACAGGGCAGAGCCCGTGGCTACTGCAGGCCCGCACCGCACCGGGCACGCGCCTCGGCTTCGCGGTCGACGCCTGGGAACTGCACCCGCTCGTGATCAAGGAGCCGAGCACCAGCGCCACGACGTCGGCGCCGACGTCGCCGTAGCACCGACTCCAACCGGTCGATCCCCCACCTCGGCAATGCGTCCCACCCCCTCTCCCAAGTACTGACCAAGCAGGTCCGAAGGAGGATCTTCCATGAGCTCATACGGTCTCGGACGACGCCAGTTCCTGGCCACCGCCGTCGGTGTCGCCGCCGCCTGGACCTCGGTTTCCGGGAACGCCATCGCCGCCCCGCAACTGAAGCAGACCGCACGCAGCAATTCCGTCCGTGTGTGGCTGACGGACGTATCGGCCGACAAGTGGGTCGCCGACCAGGACGACGTGCTGTTCAAGGCGAGGAGAACGGCCAACCCGCTGACGATCAAGATCGACGACAGCGTCAAGTACCAGAAGGTCCACGGCTTCGGCGCGGCCATGACCGACTCCGCCGCTTGGCTCATCGACAAGCTGTCCCCTGCCGAGCGGACCAAGCTGATGAAGAAGCTGTTCGATCCCTCGAAGGGAATCGGCCTCAGCCTGCTCCGCTCCCCGATGGGCGCCACGGACTTCAACGCGTCCGGAAGCTACTCCTACAACGACATACCCGTCGGCCAGGCAGACCCGACGCTGTCCAACTTCTCCATCCAGCATGACGTGCCGTACATCATTCCGGCCCTGCGGCAGGCCCTGTCACTCAACCCGTCCCTCAAGGTCATGGCCAACCCGTGGAGCCCACCAGGCTGGATGAAGACCTCCGACTCCATGATCGGAGGCACCCTCAAAAGCGAGTACGTCTCCGCGCTCGCCAACTACTTCGTCAAGTTCGTGGAAGCCTACGGCGAAGCCGGTGTGCCCATCTCCTACATCTCCCCGCAGAACGAACCCATGGGCACCCCCACCTGGCCCGGAATGTTCCTGTCCGCGTACCAGGAAGCCGAACTGATCCAGAAGATCGGCAAGGCATTCGAAGCCAACGGAATCTCCACGAAGATCCTTGCCTGGGACCACAACTGGGACGTGCCCTCGTACCCCGAGACGATCTTCAGCGACCCCGCAGCCTCCAAGTACACCGCGGGAACCGGATGGCACATCTACAGCGGCAACCCGACCTACCAGACGCTGGTCCACAACGACTACCCGAGCAAGGAAACCTTCATCACGGAAGCCACCGGAGGCGTCTGGCAGGACAGCGACCAGACGGCGTTCACCGAAGCACTGGGTACGTGGATCATCAACGGCACGCGCAACTGGGCCAACGGGGTGATGCTGTGGAACATCGCACTCGACCCCGATCGGGGCCCCCTCAACAGCGACACGGCCGGCATCCCCATGCTTCGGGGCTTGCTCACCATCGATCCGGCCGACGGGCGAGTGTCCTACAACGTGGACTACCACGCCCTTGCTCACGCCAGTAGGTTCGTCAAGCCCGGAGCGCGCCGGATCTACTCGAACACCTTCGGGGAAGGCAGCATAGAGAACGTCGCGTTCCAGAACCCGGACGGATCGAAGGTCCTGATCGCGCACAACTCGGGAAAGGCGGCGAAAGCCTTCAGCGTCGCGGACGGGACACACTCGTTCGACTACACCCTGAACGCCGGCGACGCCGTCACCTTCACGTACTCCGGACCCGCGCAGAGCGGCCGCGCCCCCGCAGCGACCAAGGTCTCGGACCCGACACGCGACTTCACCTTCAAGTCGGCATCCGGCCCGGTCACCGTCACGTACGACCCGGCACTGCTGCCCTACCAGAACTCCATCCGCACCGGAAACAAGCTGGTCACGTACTCCCTGCCGATCGGAGCTTCCGTCCAGACGACAGGAAGGGCACTGAGCCGTAGCAAATGGACCGCCACGGCTTCCGCGCAGCCGGACTGGGGTGTGGCCGCGAACGCGATCGACGGCGACATCGACACGAAGTGGAGTCTCGGGCACGGGCCGACGAGCGGCGACTGGTTCCAGATCGACCTGGGAAACCCCACGAGCTTCAACAAGATCGTCTTCGACACCGGCGTGAACAATTCGTTCGACTACGTCACGAAGTATCAGATCTACGTTTCGAACGACGGAGTCGATTGGGGCAGCGCGATTGCGAGCGGCAGCGGGGGCATCGGCAAGATAGCCGTCACGTTGCCGACCCGGACGGCACAGCACATTCGCATCGTCAGTACTGCGGCCTCCGGCTTCTGGTGGGCCATCGGCGACATCGAGGTGTACGGGTCCTCTCGTGGAACCGGCTCGATCACAGCTCCGACAGCGGTATCGAACGGCCTCCAACTGAAGACCTGGACCAGCAGGAAGGGGGAGCAGGTCACCGTAGTCTTCAACGGGACCACCGACCGCAAGAGCTTCAAGATGTCCACCGACGGGTCGTACACCTACACGTTGCCGGGCGGCACCTCGGCGATGTTCACGACCAAGAAGCTGTCGAGCTTCCCCTCGCCGACCTTCAGCGATCTGAAGCCGGAGCGAGGCATGCCGCGCTCCAAGTTCACGATTGGCGGTTCTGGTTTCGGCGATGCACAGGGGCTGGGCACGGTGCATTTCGGATCAAGCTATGCCGAAATAGACACCTGGTCGGACACGAGCATCAGCGCCTACGTTCCGAAGGGGCTGCCAGCGGGGAAGGTCAGGGTTTCCGTGAAGGGAGCCAGCGGAGCGGACGCGGGCGGATCGTCGTTCGACGTCATGGACCCCGGCTCCGCGCTGCCGCGCACAGGCTGGACCGCAACGGCCTCGGACGCAAGCCAGTGGGATGCACCCGGAAACATGCTCGACGGAAATCCCGACACTCGCTACAGCTCCGGGACAGGGCAGTACGACGGCCTGTGGATCCAAGTGGACATGGGGCAGACGCAGACCTTCGACAAGATCGTGCTGGACGTCGGCGCCAGCGTGAGCGACTTCGCGCGGAGCGCGGACGTGCACGTGTCCACGGATGGAACCGACTGGACCAAGGTCTCTTCCGTGGCGGACGGCCAGCGAGTCCACCTGATCTCCTTCCCGAAGCAAACAGCTCGCTACATCAAGGTCGTCAACACCGGAAATGTCGCGCGTAGCTGGTGGTCAGTCGCGGAGTTCAACGTCTACAACTGACCTCGGGCGGCGGTCTCCTCCACCGCCTGGTAAGCGGCGACCGTCACGGACGGCCGGCCCTTGCCCCGCAAAGGCCGGCATGCCGACGCCTGACGGTGAGGCTTGGCCACGGCATAGCCAGTGGCCTTGACTCTCCTCCGTACCGTCACTGTCCGCACCCGACCACCGAGCAACTCGAGGGCATCCCGCCGTCGGGGCAAGGGGACCGGCTCCTCGGCGCGTAGACCGCACGCTTCTCACCCTGGTGGTCGTTTGGAGCAGCTAGAGCTAGAGCGCAATGAGGGACGGGCGGACCGCAAGGCCGCCCCCCCCGTCGACGCATGCGGGAGTCGCGACTGCCGCTTTCGGCCCAGGCCGTTCGGTGGTCCGCAAGAGCACAATCAAGGCCAGCACCCACCACCAACGACTGCGGACGCTCGTCGTCACCGCTCCGTCCACGGTGAGGAACACTGCGGGGACTGCCCACGAGGGAGCCGTCTGTAAGGGCGGCGCAGCAGTAGCCGAGGATCCTTGCCGACGGTCTCTCCATGGGGGCCGTCATCAGCATCGACCCCGGCGCCCGACCGCTGCTGGTGGCCCCTTGGTCTACCGCGACCGGCCGGCATGCCGGTGCGTCCTGGCCGACATCCTGCGGCTCAGCGAGGACGACCTGGGACTGGTCTTGTAGGCATCCCATCCGACAGACATGCGGCACCTGGCACGCCGTCGGGGGCACGGCTCGTGATTCTCACCCCTCAGCACCGAGGAGGCCTGGCCTCGGTCGACACCGGCCGGCGTCGACAGGATGGGTCCAAGGCAGCCACTTCCGATTCCCTGCGTCCCATCAGCGTCCCGACATCCGCCCTCGTCCACCGATCAGACCGTCGGCTCCAGCCCTCGAGAGCAAACGCACGAGGCATGACCCCTGGTCAACGAAGCACCCAAGTGTGGGCGGGGCCGGTAGATCAGCCGGGCAGGGCGAAGCGTTCGTCGGACAGGTTCGGCAGTTTCGCGGGTCTCTTCGGCTTCAGACCCTCCATGCCGCCTTCACGCCAGGCCCGGCGCCACTGCTCCACCGAACGCTCGCTCAACCGAAGGTCCTTGGCGATATCCGAAGTCCTGTCACCCCGTGCGAACCTCTGCCCGGCCTCCAGCCGAATCCCCTCGCGTGCAGCCCGCCGCTCAGCAGCCAGGCCCCCACCATCCGCATACCGCATAACACCGGCATACCGCAGGGGCCACCCGACGTCACCACCCGAAGGCAACCCGAAAAGGTCAGTAACCGAGGAAGCTCAACCGGACCTGACGGTTGGGATTGTCCCTGTTCGTGTCCACCAACCTCCGTTAGGACAACCCCAGATTAACTGGGTCGCGCACGCGCGCCAGCGCCGGTGCCGCGGCCTTCCCCTCATGGGCCGGCCGCGGCGGCGGGAGCTGCAGTGAAGTGCACAGCGAGTCGGGCCGCGTCTGTCGTCGCAATAGCTTGCCCGACGTCCTCTCCGGACACCCGATCAGGAGTCGTAGCGCTTGGTCACCTCGATCGTCGTCCCCGCAAGCGCCGCTCCCACCAGCGTCTCGGCCCACTCAGCAAGCGGCAGCGGCTTCTCTCCCACAGTCTCGTCGGCGTCAGGTGCAGCGGGAAGGGCACAACTGATCACGGTGCTGCCCGTCGCGCTGCTGTGTTCTTCTTACTCTTCGTCGGGATCGTCTGGCTCCCAACGCCCGATCTCGACCTCCCTCGCGCACCAACGAAGCTGCTGCTCGGGACGCCCAGCCTTGCCCCGCACGGCGCTCCTGCTCTCGTAGTGAGAGATACCCCGCTCGGATCCGTGTCCGAGGGAAGGGCGGCGCGCTGCCCAGGCTGCCATGGGGCGCCGAGGACCAGGACGTGCCGTAGCCGGGGACAGGCGGAACCGACAGACAGGAGGACCCCGACCCCAGTCTCGCCGGATGGCCCCACATCCCGCCCACCTTTGCCGAATGCAAGAATGCGGCCCTTGGGTGGACAAGTGCATCGGCTCTGGGTGGGCACGAGCACTGTTGGAACGGGGGTAGCCATGGCGTTGGTTATGTGTCCACTGTGCAGCGACGACGAGGACATCGAGGTGATCCGCACGCTCGACGGCGGACGTCGTCTCGTGAAGCACCGGTGCGGCTACGAATGGGAGCACAAGGAGCCCACCGTCCCGCAGAGGAGCCCGCTCCGCACCTTCGACGACCTCAAGGCCCGTTTCCCGAAACCCGAGGACGTCGATCTCGAGCAGTTGGAGCGCGTGGCCCGGCTGAAGGAGCAGTACCTCGCCGTCAAACCGGACTTCGACCCCGACGTGGCGGCCTACTGGTCGAAGTACCAGCAGATCTTCTCCCCCGACGGGTTGTGGGCATGCGATCCCAGAGTCCTCAAGGACTTCGCCAACTCCGAGGTCGGAGCCCGCCCCGGCAATCAAGCCACCTTCAACTCCGCGTGGAACGACATGGGCGACGCCGCGGCCGTGGAGTCGACCCGCCAGACGATCGAGTACCTCCTGCACGAACCTGACGACGTGCCACTCGAAGACCGGCTCCAGCACCTGCTGTCCGGCACCAAGCCGTTCGCCATGACCGGTTTCAAGGAGGCCCTCCTCACGAGGGTTCTCTGCGTGATGTACCCCGACCGGTTCCTGACGATCCTCAAGTACACGACGGAGGCGGGCGGCAAGCGCGAGATCGCGCGAATGGTCTACGGATTGGAACTGCCGGCACCCGAGTCGGTGAACTGGACCCTCGGCTGGCTCATCCTCTGGAGCAACGACCTCCTGCACGACCTCGTCGGCCAGGGCTTCGCCAACCAGCAGCACGCCGCCGCGTTCCTGTGGTGGGCCAAGGATCAGGTCGGGGGGCTTCAGTAGCGTGCGCCCCTCTGCAGGGAAGGTGCGGATCAGGCGGTGAGGCGCGGGGAGGGACCGAGGACGGGCCCCACCGGCCGTCTCCGGACGGTGAGTACACGGTTCGTCCTCATCTGAGCAGCGGTACAAGATCACCGCTTCTGGCACCTGACCACTCGGTCGCACATCGGACGGACGAGAAGCGGGAGCAACGTCATGGACCCACGCGGCGGGAATTACGGACAGCAGGCACGCCCCTTCGCGCCCAGGGCCGTGATCGACGGCGTGGCACTCACCGAGGCGCAGGAGCAACTGGCATGGGCAGTCCTCGGAGCTGTGTTGGTGGCTGGCTTGCTGCCGTACAGCATCGAGGCGGCCGCGGACGGGGAGGAGACCGGAGGGGCCCTGGTGCCGGAGGGCCACGGCGCGCTGAGGGTGGTGTGGCAGCAGGACCCGGCGGCCGCTCGCCACCTGCCCGTAGGGCTGCGCGATGCTCAGCAGGCTGCCATGAACCAGGCGTTGCGCACGATCTTGTCCGCCCATCGGTTCTGGATCGCCGACGGCCCGCTGGGCGAGGCTCCCCTCATCCTCGGGCTCACCCGCCCCGACGGGTGAGCCCGAGGCGGCTATGATCAGCGCGGTTGTGGTGGGTAGGCGGTGGTGCCGGCGGTCGCCAGGACGCGGCTGCTGCTGGGGGAGCAGGTGGTCATTGCGCGGCGAACCCGGTACAAGCGATGTAGCGCTGTGAGCCGTCTCCGACGGACCAGGCCACGGTGTAGGTGCCTGGTGGGTAGTGGGCGACGGCTCCGGGAAAGTCTCCGGGCCAGACCACGGTGGCCGGAGTGTCGGAGTGCACGGTGGTGCGTGCCAGGCGTGAGGTGCCGTCGGGCATGTAGACGCGGGCCAGGACGGGCATCTCGGTCTGCACGGGCTCGATGTTGCCGTACTTGTTGCGCAGGGTGAGTTCCACTGCGTCTCCGGCCCGGACGTCGCCGGGGGCGACGTACTGCCACGCCCCGTCGGCTTCTGCTTCCTTCCGGGGCGCGCAGTCGAGCTGGTCCGGCAGGTAAGTAAACGGCGGGGGCTGCAGCGGGGAGGGGAACGTCGGCGACGGCGCGTGGGTTTCCTCGGAAGCGACGGCGGGCGTAGCTGGGGAGGGCGTCGGCGACGCAGTGTCGCGGGACTCTCCGCTGCGGACTGGCTGCGCCGCAGGCGGGGCGCTGCGGGCCTTCTTCTGGCTGCTGGGCAGCGCCGTTTCCTGGCCCTGCTCGGGTGTGGACGCTGATGATGCGGCGATTGCTCCGCCGACACCGCCCACAACAGCCGCGACAGCAACGACCGCGGCCAGTAGCTTGACGCGGCGGCCCCGGCCAGCGGTGGGCCAGGCGGCGTCGTCCTCGGGCGGCAGGTCCCACTGGGCGCTCACCAGATCGGCAACCAGTGTCGGCTGCTTCTGATCGCGCGGGGTGGCGGCTGTGGCCTGCGCGGCGAGCAGCGCCGTACAGGCGTCGCGGAGTTCGGCGGCGGTCGGCCGGGCGTCGGCTTCCTTGGCGAGTGCCTGCACCACCAGCGGCAGCAGAGACTCGGGGATGCCTTCAAGGTCGGGCTCGGCGGAGAGAACGCGGAAGGCCACGGCTTCGGGGGCGCCGATGCCGAAGGGGAGGCGGCCGGTGGCGGCGTAGGCGATCAAGGCGCCCCAGGCGAATATGTCCCCTGCGGGGCCTACCTCACCTGTGCGGTAGTGCTCCGGACTGATCCAGCCGGGGGTGCCGGTCATCACCCCGGTGCGGGTCACTGAGGTGCCGTCCAGGAGGTGAGCGATGCCGAAGTCCAGCAACCGGGGGCCGACCGGGGCGAGGATGACGTTCTGGGGTTTCACATCCCGGTGGATGATGCCCGCCTCGTGCACTGCGGCGAGCGCGGCCGCGGTTCCGGCTGCCAGCGCGTACAGATGGGCCCCGTCCAGGGCACCGCCCGCGGCCAGGTGCTGGTCGAGGGTGGGGCCGGGCACAAACGGAGTGGCCAGCCACGGAACGGTGCCGTCGGTGTCGGCATCGTGCACGGGCACCAGACAGGGTCCTGTCACCCGCTGGGAGAGTCGCACCTCCCGGCGGAAACGGGCCCGAAACTCCTCGTCTGCCGCCTGCGCGGGGTGGACGACCTTAACCGCTACCTGCAGCCCTGAAGAGTCGAGCGCGGCATACACGGAGCCCATGCCGCCTGTCCCGAGCCTCCCGACGACGCGGTAGGGGCCTATGCGACGAGGATCGCCCGGGTGCACCGGCTGGACACGGCTGGACACAAAGGCTCCTCAGACATGATCAGCGGCACGTATCGGCCGGGCGGGTGCTGCATGCTATCGAGCGATCCCGCCCCTACGTCTTGCACGCCCGAAGTTCAGCAGGCACCCGGGCCGCGTCCACGTCGTGCAGAACGGCACCGTCCACCCCACGCGAGTGCTGCACCTGCCGGACGCCGAAGTCGCCGCGTGGGCCAGCGACCAGGAGACCGAGACGCGCTGTCCCCTGCCGCACCGAAGCGGACGGCCGATTGTCGGACCCCCTCCGTACCCTTGGCGCTCAGCCGCTTGGGCTACGGCCCGTGCTGGGCCTTGGATCACGAGAAGCAGGACTGCACAGTGACATCGATCTACCTCTCATCCGACAACCCCCGGTGGACACCGAAGACCGAGGCCGACCTACAGGCCGCCGTCGACGGCGGCCTATTCGAGGAGAACCATCACCTGGACCTGAAGAAGGCCCCGAACAGCAAGGGCGACAACAAGGAACTGGCGCGCGACCTGTCCTCGTTCGCCGTTGACGGCGGCACCCTGATCATCGGCGTGCAGGAGAACAAGGAGAGCCGCGCCTTCGACCTCGCCCCCCAGCCCCTGAACGGGCTGCCGGAGAAGATCGAGCAGGTGGCCCGGACCATCCCCGACCCGCCACTGAACATTCTCACCGAGGAGATCAAGGCGGCGGCCGACGACGGGACCGGCTACCTCATCGTCCACATCCCGGCCAGCCCCGTCGCACCGCACATGGTCGACCACAGGTACTTCAGCCGCGGTGACAAGACGAAGTACCAGATGGGCAACGCCGAGGTCGTCGCCCTGCACACAAGGCGACGCAACACTGAAGCTGACATCCTCGCCCTGCTGCGCAAGGAGATGAACGAAGACCCGCTGCGCGACGTCGGAGCCCAGTCCCACCTCTTCCTGGTGGCCCAGCCCGCAGCCGGACGACGGGACATGTGCCTGCCCATCATCGGCGCCCAGGACTGGAACCTCCGCCTGCGCACACTGATCAACCGCGTCCAGGAAAACCAGAAACTCCGGGCGGCGCTCTCGGACCAGGGTTTCAGCCCCGACCTCAGCCACGCCCACCAAGGACACCGACGCGCCAGAGGAGTGGCTCTCAGCTCCTCAAGTCTCAAGTCCGACTGCCACCTACGCCGCAGGTGGCAACTGGGGCGATGAACACGCGATCGAGGTTCAACTCTTCGAGGATGGCGGACTACGGCTGTTCATGACCCGTCTCTCCGACAGCCTTCACGACCGGTATGCGCCTGAAGAAGACTCGGAGCAGGTCCTCTTCGATGCCGGCGCCGTCATCCTCACCCGGCACTTGCTGGAGCTGATCCGCCTCGTCTCCGAAGACGTGGGCTACCACGGAAACTGGGCGGTGGCAGTCGGAGCCAGCCGACTCCGCGGCCGTCGCAGGTACGCCGGACAGTCGCACTTCCCCAGCAACCACAGGTACAGCGCCGACACTTACGAGGAGAGCACCGGCGCCACCCTGGCCGAACTGCGTGAAGCTCCAGGCACGGTGACCCGCAGGCTCCTCAGCCCCCTGCTCCGCTCACTGGACTCCGAAACGCTGTTCGCGAAGGCCCTGACCGACGAAGGATGGGCTTCGGCTTCATGAGACGCCACGGGCCTCCGGGGATCAGCCCAGGACCGCGCGCACCCGATCGGCGTCCATGTCGTCACCGGCGGCACCACCCACCACACGCAGGTGCTGGACCTTGCCAGCCGCGAAGCCGCGGCATGGGCCACCACCATCGCGGCCCGGGAAGGACTGGCCCAGGCCGGAGATGCCTTCAGCTCGAAGCCGAATTACTCTGACGCGATTTCGTCCGTTAGCGTCACCACATCTCCACATCGGGGGCCACCGCCAACATGTCCGTGCACCACCTGACGGAAGCACAACTCGATCGGCAACAATGCGCGCTGCTTGCCATGATCGGCACGCAGCAGGCGGCCGATCCAGACGGCCAGTGGCCTATGTGGGACTGGGTGGACCACAAGGCCAAGTCTTTCGGAATGGAGGACCCGCGGGGGTGTGCTCGACTCGCTTCCGCGTATTGGGTCTTCCGGATCGCTGGGACTTTCCTACGGCTTCACCACGGCGGTCCCCCGCATCCTTGCGGCGGACACCCGGATCGCGCTGACGGTCGCGGCGGCTTGGGCACTGGAAGAGGCACGGAGCGACCTGGGGGATCCTTTCCTGCGGGTGCTCCATCACATGATCACGCTGTGGCGAAGCGCCCCGCGTTCGCCGAACGAGGTTACCCGGGTCACCCTCACCTCCGGAGACCTCCAGGGGGCGTTCCCACACATGCGTGCCCGCATCATCCGCCTGGTCCCTGAGCACTTCTCCCGCGAGCCACTCCTGTCCACTTCGTACAGCAAGCAGCAGGACGGTACCTGGACGATGGACGTCCCACGGGATGTCAGGCGCTACGAGCACACCACCGACCTGCTCGGCTATGTGAGCGAGGCTTGCAGGCAGGTGCACCAAGTCCTCCAGGAGGCCGACAGGGAACTCTTCGCCGGGCGTCCGACCCCCACGCCGCCGCTTGATGCGGTGCTGCACCTCGGCGCGTCCCGCACGGCCCTGCTGAAGTGGCTCTGGCACCAGAAACAGGAACCACCTCGCGGGTAGCCCAGACGTTCACCTCACCGACGAGGGAGTCGTCGCTGTACGACATCTGAAGGACCTCCAGAGGGACCGCGCCGCCCGGCTTCGCCACACGATGGACGCCTACTTGCGGTGGCTGTACGACACAGCAGGTGACCAGACACCCATCAACCCGGCCCTGTTCCTCGCGACGCCCGGCTCGTACTTCGCCGGAGCCGAGATCTCCGCCACCGAACTGCACCAAGCGCTCTCCTACCTGGCAGAGCACAAGCTGATCGAACACATCGACACCGACCCCGCCACGGTCGCTATCACACCCTAAGGCGTCAGCTGCGCCCTGGCAGGAGGAAGCGTGCAAGACCACGTCAATCAGCCGAGCCCCGGCGACAACATCACCTTCCATATTGGCGAGAACACCGGCAACATCGCCGCGAACAGTCGCGACTTCACCATGAACGCCACGACCAACAAGGACGGGATCGACCCCGCGGCGGTGGTCATGCTCGCCCGTGCCCTGCGCCAGGCCGCACCGGTACTGGACCTGCCGGAGGACGACGCCATCGAGTTCACTCAGCTCGCCACGCGTATCGAAACCGAGGCCGCCAACGGATCTCCCGACCCCGGAAGGCTCCAGCGCTGGGGAGCCTCGGTCATCGGCATCCTCAACTCGCCTGTCGTCAGCGGTGCGCTGGGAAGCGTGCTCGCCGCATACACAGGAACGGTGCTACCGGGCCTGCCTCCCGCCTGAGACCGCGTCTTACGAATCACGCGGCGGACCCCGAGGGAAGATCTTCCGACGCTGTTGATTAATTCCGGGGTCCTACACGTCCTTCGCTCCGTCGATCATCTGGTCGGCGGAGCAGGATCCCTTACCGCCGTGCGTCCCGCTCTGCGCCCAGGTTGCTCTCTGGGCATCCGGAGCAGCGTCGTACGGCGTCCAGCCGAAGGCGTCCGTGAGGGCGACGATCCGGCGCCATTGGGCCCCAGGGAGAAGACGGCCGCAGCTTCCCACTCTCGTCTGGCATCCGCATCGGCCCCATGATTACGTCAGGCGCTGGGCTGTGCGGAAGTGCATGAAGGGTCCAAGGTAGCGCACCGTCGACCATCTGCCGGTGGCACTACCCTTCCGGTTGCCCGCTGCGGCCCTCCAGCTGGCCGGGGACCGGCAACGCGTCGCGGGCGACCGCCCACTCCGCGTCGCTCATCTCGGACGAACACCTCGGCCGCCTGTACGGCCGGTCCCCGGCGTTCCCGAACCGGTGAGCGAGACAATCACACTCCAGAGAAGCCGAGTTGGACGATATCGGCGCCGACACGGAAGACTGCAACCTCGAACTCACGCCCACCAAGATCGGTATAGCAGCGGCTTCTAATTCTCGTTCAGGTGGTCGGTGATCAGTTTGGTAAGGGCCTCGGGAGCTTCATCGGGGACCCAGTGACTGATGCCTTGCAGGGCGTGGAACGAGTAGGGGCCGCTCACCCATCTCTTTGTGGCGTGAGCTGCAGTGGAGCCGAGTGCGACGTCCTCGGTGCCCCAGACGTAGAGCGTCGGGACCTGGATCTTCCCGACCGCGGCGTCGGGCCGGTCAGTGCGGTAGTAGTTGAGGGCCGCGCTCAGCGCACCAGGTTCGGACAGGCGCTGTACATATGTGTCCACGTGACGGTCGGGAACCTTGCCCTGGTAGAGGGAACGCAGGAGGGCGCCGTCGTCCGCCAGGAAGCGGGCCTCTGTGCTGGGGCTCCGCCAGTCCTGCTGGTACTGCAAGCGACGGCACTGGTCGTCGTCGGCGCGTTGCGCCTCGCCCAACGCACTGGGATGCGGCGTCGACACGGCGGTGAGCGTGCGCAGTCGATCGGCGTGCCGGGCCGCGGTCCACCAGGCGATCGCAGCGCCCCAGTCGTGCCCGACGAGGTCAAAGAGGTCCCAGGCGAGTGCGTCGGCCACCGCCAGGACGTCCCCGACCAGTTCGCCCACCCCGTACGCATCGGCACGCATGGGCCGCACACCAGGCGAATAGCCGCGGGTGTCAGGTGCGACTGCGCGGTAGCCCTGGTCACCCAGCGCGGCCAGCTGCTCCTCCCAGACGATGGCCGTCTGAGGAAAGCCGTGCAGGAGCAGGACGGGACGGCCGTCGGCGGGTCCTGCCGCGATGGCGTCGAAGGTGCCTGACGCCGACGGTATCTGAAGGTGTTCTGTCATGACGCATCCTTTCGGGAAGGCGGCGCCCCAAGGGGCGCCATGCCCAGGGGTGCTGTCGGCGTCGGCTGAATCGTGACCCACTTTGGGCGGTTGAAATCTGACCCGGTTGGTGTCGGTGGGTGGTTCAGTCGTTGTCGGGTGTGTCGGTGGGGACGCGTCCGAGTTCGCGTCCTCGCATGCGGTAGGAGTCGCCTTTGAGGGAGTGGACCTCGGCGTGGTGGACCAGGCGGTCGATCATGGCGGCGGCCACGGTCTCGTCGCCGAAAACCTCTCCCCAGCGTCCGAAGGGTTTGTTGCTGGTGACGATCACGGATGCGCGTTCATATCTGTTCGAGATGAGCTGGAAGAACAGGTTGGCGGCCTCCGCTTCGAAGGGGATGTAGCCGACCTCGTCGACCACGATCAGCGGATAGCGGCCGAGCCTGGTGAGCTCGGCCGACAGGCGGCCGGTCTCGTGGGCGGCGGCGAGCTTGTCGACCCATTCGGCGGCGGTGGCGAAGGCGACGCGGTGTCCGGCCTGGCAGGCCCGCACTGCCAGGCCGATCGCAAGGTGGGTCTTGCCGGTGCCGGGCGGGCCCAGGAAGACGACGTTCTCCTTGCCCGCGATGAAGTCCAACGTGCCCAGATGCGCCAGCTGTTGGCGCGTCATGCCGCGCAGATGGGTGACGTCGAGCTCCTCAACCGTCTTGATCGCGGGGAACCGGGCGGCGCGTACTCGTGCCTCGCCGCCGTGCGATTCGCGGGCGGAGACCTCGCGCTGGAGGCAGGCGACCAGGTATTCGGCGTGAGTCCAGGACTCCTTCCGGGCCCGTTCAGCGAGCCGGTCGGCGGCGGCTAGGAGAGCCGGGGCCTTCATGGCCCGGGCCAGGAAGGCCAGGTCGGAGGCGGTCTGCTGTCCGGTCCTGCGACCTGTTGCCGTGTCGGCGGGTGCGGCAGCGTCGGTGGTGGTGGAGGTGCGGGCCATCAGCCGGCCTCCTTGCCTTCGCCGCCGTCGATGACGGTGAACAGCCGGTCGTAAGAGCCCAGCTCGCGCTGTTCGACCTCGATGAGCGGGCTGGAGGCGGAGCCGACGGCGTGGATCTGACCGGTGGGCCGGCGACGTGCTTCCTGGCGCATCGCCTGTCCGGCCTCGCCGTGCTCGGGATCGGTGAGGGTCTGGTGGCGGGCCCAGCAGCGGGCATGCTGGGCGACGATCTCGCCGCCGGAGGTGAGCACAACGACCTGCTCGTTGTCGGTCAGCACGGTGACCTGGTGACCGATCGCGGCGGGGTCGACGGAGTAGTCGCATGTGTCGACGCGGACATAGTGGTCCCGGCCCAGCCGGGCAGAAAACCGCCACCAGGTGGGCGGGTCGACCGCGGGCAGGGTGAGCATCTGGGCTCGGTCCGCTGCCCACCGGTCGGCCGGACGGGCCGAGAGGGTGCGGTGGAGACGCCGGTTGGCGACCTTCAGCCAGGTCTGCAGCTGGGTGTTGAAATCGTCCGGTCCGCTGAAGTGCCGTCCGGGCAGGAACGAGGTCTCCAGATAGCCGTTGGCCCGTTCCACCAGCCCTTTCGCCTCCGGATCCCTGGGGCGGCACAAGTAGATCTTCGTGGCGAGCAGGCCCGCGAACGCGGCGAACTCGCTTGTCGGGCGGCCTCGGCCGACGCCCGCCTCGTTGTCCCAGACCAGCGTCCTGGGAACGGCACCCCACTCGGTCAGCAGCCGCCAGTGCCCGTCGATCAGGTCGCCGGTCCTGCGGGAGGGCAGCATCCGGGCGGTGATCACTCGGGAGTAACCGGACACCATCACCAGCACCGGCGGGCGTCCGCTCTGCCCATAGCCAAGGGGGATGTCCGCCTCGGGGAACCACAGATCGCACTGGGCCAGCTCGCCTGGCCGATAGACCGTGCGCGAGACCGGATCAACCGGAACGTAGGCCGGCCGCAGTTCGCGGATCCGGTCTTTGAGGATGGTCATGCCTCTCTCCCAGCCGATCCGCTCGGCGATCACCGTCGCGGGCATCGTCGGGGTCTCCCGCAGCAGTTCCCGGATCTGCACCTCGACCGCGTCGACGGCCGAGCCCTTGGCCGGCCGCTGGTACTGCGGCGGCCGGTCGCTGGCCAGGGCCCGCTTGACGGTGTTCTTCGAAATGCCCAGATGCCGTGCGATCGCCCTGATCGGCATCTGCTCGGCCCGGTGCAGCCGGCGGATCTCTGCCCAGTCCTCCACGAGGATCACCTTCCCTCCTGACCTTGATCACCAAGGCCAGAGTCAGACGAAGATCACCAAGTGGGTCACTTTTGATCCGCCGTCAGAGGGTCCGCGTTCGGCCGTCGTCGAGAGGTGCTCCGGTACGGGGCGCCTGGTCGTTTTCCCAAGGCCCCGGATTCCATCGTCAAGCGTCCATGGCCGTAACCAATACTTGGAGCAACTCGGCGAGTTGCGGACTCTCCTCTGCGTTCAGAGCCGACAGCATTCCTGCCTGCGTCGCGAGGCCGGCCTCAAGCGCCTCGTCAATCACACGCATGCCCTCGTCGGTCATTGTCACCCTGAGGGCC
Organism: Streptomyces graminofaciens; assembly: GCF_030294945.1. Lineage (NCBI taxonomy): Bacteria > Bacillati > Actinomycetota > Actinomycetes > Kitasatosporales > Streptomycetaceae > Streptomyces > Streptomyces graminofaciens. The sequence goes on from NZ_AP018448.1 coordinate 1,960,076, forward strand.
CGGCGGTCATGCGGATCGGGTGAACGGCGCAGCAGGCCTGCCCGTTCCAACCTGTCGAGCCGACCCGTCATACCACCGGTCGTCATCTTGACGGCCGCGCACAGCTGGCGGGGCGCGAGTGTGTACGGCGCGCCCGAACAGCGCAGCGCGGCAAGTACCTCCACGTCACCGAGAGACAGTCCGAAAGGCGCGTACGCCGCGCCCAGCCGGTCTTCCGCTACGCGCGACAACCGGAAAACGAGCTCGAAGACACTACTTGGAAGTGTTTTGGAACTGGCTGAGGTCATCGGAAAACCCGTCGTTGCCATTGGGTGAAGGCCTCCACAGGATCGCCGTCCCTGCCCCAGGGCCACGAGGTGACGATGCCGTCGAGCTTGACGAACACACGTCCGGCATCCTGCAGGCGGTCCGCCTTGGCGAGCGCGTACGCGAGCAAGTTGAGGTCGGCGAGTGCGGCCGCAGTGCCCAGGAAGCCCGGACTCAGCAATTCCTCCAACGATCGGTCCAGAGTCCGCACCGCATCCGGTTGGGACCAGTAGCGAGAGGCCTCCAACTGTGACACCAGTCCGACCTGTCCGAGACGCCGGTGGTAGAGCAGCACACCGGCCGTGAGTGGCAGGGAAATCGCCGGAGCATCCGAAGGCATCTCCGCTCTCATGCTGTCCACGAACGCGAGGAGGTCCGTCAGCGATCCCTGCTCCGCCGGAGAGAGGTAACCGAGCGCCTCGAGGCACGCGGCCCGATTCCAGGGGTCACGCGACCTGACCTCCGACCATGTCGGCAGCAGGGCAGAACGCGGCTGCCCGTCAAGGCGGAGCAGCCCGAGCCTGATCACCCACGGCATGGGGTCGTACGGCCGTAGACCGGCTGCCAGAGTGCAGAGGTCCAATGTTCCCCGCACATCGATCAGCGAAGCACCCGCAGACCAGCTCGGGTCGGCTGCAGCGCGGCGCAGCCAGGTCCACTGAGACCACGCCCGTAGAACCAGAGCATCGGGGTCCCGAGGCCGCCGGTCATGCCAGTGACGCGCCACGGAGAAGGCCGGGCCGGAAAGAACGCTGAGTCGATGGGCCCGCCGGTCCCAGTCCTCACCGGTCTCCCGCAGCAATTGCTGCACGGAGAGGAGGTCCGTGTCAGGTTGACCTATCATCCTCGACGTCGTGAGTCGGGCACGAAGCCTGCCGAGCGGAACGTCGTCCAACTCCGGCGCCAACCGCGGTCTGTCCAATCCTCTACGCCTGCGTATTCTCAACGGTCTCCCCCTGTGAGAGCGCCCCGCTCTCCTCTTGCGCATTCTGGCGGCGGTCGTGTTCCCGCCGGAAGATCAGCGCTTGCGCCGGCCTGTCCCGTCCGCGAGCTGCGGTGGCACCGCGAACGGGTCCACGCACCGAGATCGGCGAGAGGCAGGGACATCCCTGCCTCTCGGTAGCCTCAGCGTCGGAAGCTTTCCGGTGCGACAGGACCACCCCGAAGCCGACCGCCGACCACCGGCGTAGCTCCTGCCGCCGTACCAGCTTGGTCAGCGCTACGCGCGCTACGCGGACAGCCGTCACCTCCTGCTCGTCTCAGCGTCCGACCAGGGGCCGTCGCGCCGCATGCACGGGACCGTCCAAGCTGGTCAGTGGCAGTCCACTGCCACGTCTGCGGAGCGCCACGATCTCGGCGACGATGGACAAGGCGGCCTCCTCCGGCCCCCGGCCACCCAGATCGAGGCCGATCGGCGAACGCAGCCTGGCAAGCTCGTCCTCCGTCACACCCGCCTCGCGCAGGCGCACGAGCCGGTCCTCGTGGGTACGGCGGCTACCCAGCGCTCCGATGTAGCCCGCTGGGCTGCGCAGAGCCGTCCGGAGCAGCGGCACGTCGAACTTGGCGTCGTGTGTGAGGACGCACACCACAGTGCTCGCGTCGACACGCTCGCCCTGGCTGTCGAACCACCGGTGAGGCCAGTCCACGACGACGTCATGGGCTTCCGGAAAACGCTCCTTCGTGGCGAAGACGGGGCGTGCGTCGCACACCGTCACCCGGTACCCGAGGAGCGCTCCGAAAGCGACCAGGGGCCGGGCGAACTCTGCGGCTCCGAACACCAGCATCCGTGGCGGCGGGGCCAGCGACTGCACCAGAAGCTCGGTCGCCGGTGCACAGTGCGGATCACCGGATTCCTGATCCCCACCGACACGGACGCTGCCGCTTGCTCCTCGGGCCAGCAGCCCCTCGGCCGCGTGAACGGCCGCACGGTCGAGCTCGGCCGCTCCCAGTGTTCCGCTGATTCCCCGCAGGCCGACCGCCATGGCGGCGCCTGGCCGGACACCGCCGTCGAGCACGGTGACAAGCGCGACGGGCAGTCCTTCCGCCGCGTCGGCCGCGACTCTGGCCGCCGGCACGTCGCCGGACGCCTCGCGCACGAAGACGTCGATCGTCCCTCCGCACGTCAGTCCCACCGAGAAAGCGTCGTCGTCACTGACCCCGTAGCGCTGCCGGGCGGGCGGGCCGCCCGCCAGCACGTCGTGTGCCAGTTCGCAGACGGCGGCCTCCACGCATCCTCCGGACACGCTGCCCACGACCCGGCCGCTGTCGCTGATGAGCATCGAGGAGCCGGCAGGATGCGGGGCGGAACCCCAGGCGTTTACGACGCTGGCCATCGCGAAACGGACACCGTCCCGCTGCCAGATGGCTGCCTCTTCCAGAACGTGCCGCATGGGAATCACCTCGTTTCGTACCCGCCCGCCGCAACCCGGCAGGTTGGCGCAACGGACCTAGTGATGGATCCTGCCGATCGTCAGCAGGTGGTGCCCAGACGGTCCGCCAGCCAGTCGGCCATCCGCAGCCGCGGCTCCGGGCCGAGGTTGTGGCAGCAGTGGTCGCCTTCCGGCTCGATGTCGATCTCCAACTGGGCGTTCACGGCGTGCTCGACCAGCACGTCGATCTCGGAGTCGGGTATCTCGTCGAGGGAGCCGTGCAGCACGTAGGTCGGAACCTTCAGCTGGTGCAGCACCGGCCGGGAGTCGAGGTTCTTGCACACGAACTCGCGTGCCTCGTCCATGGTCTTCATCGCGCTCACGTACTGCCAGCTTGCCTTGGTCATCGGTGTCTCGGTGTCCCACCCGTCCATGTCGACGAACCCGCCCCAGGACACGCAGGCGACAAAACGGGGATCCAGGCTGGCACTGCGCAGCGCGTAATAGCCTCCGAGGCTACGGCCGAGTACGGCAATGCGTGTCGAGTCGATCCGAGGGTCGGCCACGAGAGCGTCCACCACCTTCGAGGTGTACCGCTCGTAGTCGCCTCGCAGCGGAGTCTCGGGGAACATCTCGCCCTGGCCGGGACCGTCGAAGGTCGCGATCGCCATGCCTCGCTCCAGCAGGAGTTCCTCGAAGCGGAAACTCTCCTCCTTCGTCGACTCCAGTCCGCCGAGAAGCACGACGCACGGCTGGGGGGATTCGGCGCCCCGAGGGACACGGATGTAGCCGGGGATGGACGTGTCGTCGATGGGCAGGTCGAACCGCTCCGCCGGCGGGTCCAGCAGGGGCGCCGCGCGGCGGTACAGTTCCGCCTTCCGCTCCTGCCCGCGCTGTCGCCGCTCGTCGAACCACAGGAACTGGCCGTACTGCGCGGCCAGCGATCCCGTCAGGAGCAGTTCGGCCGCCGTGCGGCGATGTCCCGCGAGGAGGGCGGCGTCAGCCAGCTGCTCGTAGCGGTCGGCAGTGGCCATCCAGTGGTCGAACCACGACACGTCGCCGCTCCTGTCGCGAGCTGCGACCAGGTCCGCGTACGGAATCCCGTCGAGGAGAAGACGCCCCCAGTTGAGCATCTCCTGTTCCGGCGTGGGGTTGGTGACAAGCTCTGCCACGAGGGTGTCCTTCCGCCTGCCTGCCTCCCGAGGCGGGGCTCAGGTGTGCAGGCCGTGTAGACCGTGCTCGTCGGTGGCACGGCGCTGCGCCAGTATCAGAGCTGCGTCGTCACGGGCGATCCTGCAATTGCCTGACAACTTGGCCGCGAGCTGTCCGGATTCCGAAAAGGCCCACTCCGCCGTCACTTCCGATAATCGAGTCATCCCATATCGCAGGAGGAGCGCCTTCCATGAGTCTGTCGAACACCTCGAGCATGGATCCGCAGCCCCGGCGTCATGTCGGCGCCCGCACACCACGCCGCGAGGACTCGCGCCTGCTGCGGGGCCAAGGCGCGTTCGTGGACGACATCGACATCACGGGCCAGCTGTTCATGCGGGTCGTGCGCGCCTCCGTCGCGCACGCCCGGATCACCTCGATCGACGCGTCGGCAGCGCGCATCCTTCCCGGAGTGCACCTGGTGCTCACCGGGGAGGATGTGCGGGAGCTGGGCCCGGTGCGGCTGGAGGAGCTGGGCTACCACGACCTGTTCCCCCACCTCGAGGAGTACAGTCATCCGGTCCTGCCCACCGACAGGGTCCTCTACGTGGGTCAGCCGGTGGCCGCGGTCATCGCCGAGGACCCGTACCTGGCCGAGGACGCGGCCGAGCTCGTCGAGGTCGACTACGAGGAGCTGCCCGTGGTGCTCGACCCGGTGGAAGCCGTAAGCGGTGGTGCGTCCCTCCATGCGCTGGGGAACGAGCCGGCTTCCTTCGTCAAGGAGTACGGGCAGGTCGAGCGGGCCTTCGCCGAGGCGGCCCATGTGGTGCGCGGTGAGTTCCGGATCGGGCGGCACAGCGGCATCCCGATGGAGACGCGCGGGTTTGTCGTCGAGCCCGTGCCGGGGCGTGACCAGCTGTGGGTGTGGGGGGCGGTCCACGTGCACGACTGCCGTCGCATCATGGCCCGTATGCTCGGGATGCCGCTGACGAGCATCCGGATGCGGCACACCGACATCGGGGGCAACTTCGGCGTCCGCGGTGGCGTCTTTGCCGAGCACCTTCTCGTCGCCCACGCCGCACGCAAGCTGGGCCGTCCTGTGAAGTGGATCGAGGACCGCGTCGAGCACATGGTGGCGATCGCACATGCCCGCGAGCAGGTGCACCGGATGGAGGGCGCGTTCGACGCCGAAGGGCGCCTGCTGGCGCTGCGCGACGAGATCTGGCACAACCACGGCGCCTTTCTGCGTCAGGCTGAGCCGCTGGTCAGTGACATCACCGCGGGCATGGTCGTGGGTCCGTACCGCATCCCTGCCTACCGGGCGGAACTGCATGCCGTGATCACCAACAAGACACCCCTGGCCGCCTACCGTGCGCCGGGACGGTACGAGGGCACTTTCGCGCGCGAGCGACTGTTCGACCTGGCTGCACAAGAGATCGGGATCGACCCTGTCGAACTGCGGTTGAGGAATGTGCTCACTGCCTCCGACCTGCCCTGGGAACCGGGGCTTGAGATCGCCTTCGAGCCCTATCTGTTCAACTCCGGGGATGTCCTCGACCACATGCGCAAGGCGCTCGACGCGGCTGACTACGGGGCGTGGCGGGAGGAGGCCCGTCGGCTCAGAGAGGAGGGACGGATCGTCGGCAACGGGATCGGCCTCCTCATGGACAAGGCGGGCCTCGGCCTGTACGAAACCGCCGACGTGGAGGTCGACGGCACGGGGCGGGTCCGGGTCCTGACGGGAGCGTCCTCGGTGGGCCAGGGCATCGAGACGGTGCTGGCCCAGATCGTGGCCGACGAGCTCGGCGTCGACCCGCAGGACATCGACGTCATGCACGGCGACACGGATCTGGTGCCCGACGGGGTCGGCTCCTGGTCCAGCCGTTCCACGGTCCTCGCCGGAGGCGCGGCTCGCGCCGCGGCCCAGAAAGCCCTGGCCAAGGCTGTGCGCGTGGCTGGCCGGCTGTTGGAGGTGGACACCACGGAGCTTCAGGCGACGAGCGGCAGGATCGAGGTCGTCGGCAAGCCGGACCAGTACCTCACGCTCGCCCAGATCGCAGAGCGCTGGGACGGCTGGAGTGCCCGCGCCGTCGGAGACGAACCCGGTTTGCATGCCTCGGCGGTCTACCTCGACGAGCACATGAATTACCCGTACGGCATCACCCTCGTCCAGCTGGAGATCGACCCGACGACCGGTGGGCATACCATTCGCCGGTTCTTCGTGAGTACCGAAGCGGGAAAGATGATCAATCCGCTCACCACTGAGGGGCAGATCATCGGTGCTGCGGCTCAGGGCATCGGCGGCGCGCTGTTCGAGGAGTTCCAGTACGACGAACAGGGGCAGCCGCTGTCGACCTCGTTCATGGACTACCTGCTGCCTGGAGCCGGAGAGGTGCCGTCCGTGCAGTTCTTCGTCACGGAGGACGCCCCCACTCCGGACAACCCGCTGGGCGCCAAGGGTCTCGGAGAGGTGGGGCTGATCGCGGTGGGAGCCGCAGTGGCCGGGGCCATCGACGACGCGCTGGGCGGCGAGTTCCGCGTGCGGCGCATCCCGGTCCACCCGCAGGACCTGTTCGAGCTCAGCCGTGAAGCCGGTGAGCGGTGAACGGCGAGGTGCCGGGGCTCTGGGAAGGAGACCTCCCGAGGGACGTCTCCGACGTGGTGGCGCATGACCCGAGGGTGGTCACCGTCTGGTCCGACATCGGCTGTCCCTGGGCCTCGCTGGCTGTGCATGTGCTTCGTTCCAGGGCGGTCGACGTGGGCGTGCCGCTCTTCATCGACCACCGCGCATTCCCACTGGAGCTGTTCAACCAGCGCCCGACACCGAAACCGGTCCTCGACATGGAGATCGTCGCGATCGCGGGCCTCGTCCCCGAAGTCGGCTGGCGGCTGTGGCAGGAGCCTGAGGCGGCCTATGCCGTCACCACCCTCCCGGCCATGGCCGCGGTCCAGGCGGCCAAAGACCCCGGAGTGGGAGGATTGCGCGCGAGCGACGAACTGGACGCGGCGCTCCGCGAGGCGTTCTACCGGGAGAACCGGTGCATCAGCGTCCACGCCGAGATACTGGCCGCGGCTGACCGGTGTCCCTCTGTCGACCTTGCGGCGCTTGAACGGGCCTTGAAGCAGGGTGCGGGCCAGCGGGCCGTTTTCGAGCACTGGAGGACCGCCCAAGGCCCTTCTGTGCAAGGCAGTCCCCACCTCTTTGTGCAACACCGGTATTCCGCGCACAATCCTGGGGTCGACTACCACTGGACGGGGCGGCCGGGACACGGTTTTCCACGGTTCGAGCGCTACGACCCGGGCTGGGCGGACGACGTACTGGGACTCGTCGCTGCCGGGCCGCAGGTCGACTGAACAACGACGTCCGGCTCAGAAGACCTAGAGCGACTTGGGCCCATCGAACGGCACCGCGCACCAGATCGTCTTCCCGCTCGGGCCGTATCGGGTTCCCCAGCGTTCCGTGAGCTGGGCGACGAGGAACAGTCCGCGTCCGCCCTCCTCCTCGTACCCGACCCGCCTCAGGTGGGGGGAGGTATGGCTGCCGTCCGACACTTCACAGATCAGGCCCAGAGCCTGGTCCACGATGAGCCGCAGCCTCACGGGAGCTCCGCCGTACCGGAGCGCGTTGGTCACCAGCTCGCTCACCACCAGTTCTACGACGAACGCCGTCTCCTCCAAGTCCCATGCGGCCACCTTCTCCATTGCCAGGGCCCGGCACCGGGCAACGTTCGCGGGATCGTCGAGTACGTCCCAGCCGGCCACCCGGCTGTCGCTGAGCCGGTGCACGTGGGCCAGCAGGAGGGCCGCGTCGTCCCGAGAGGAACCCGGCACCACAGCAGAGACCGCCCTGTCGCAGGTTTCCTCCAGCGTGCGGGCAGATGCGCTGAGCGCATCGCGCAGTCCGCGCAGACCGACGTCGATGTCCTGGTCGTAGGCCTCCACCAGGCCGTCGGTGAAGAGGGCCAGGAGGCTGCCTTCGGCAAGGTCGAACTCGAAGCATTCGAAGGGCAGACCTCCCAGTCCCAGGGGCGGCCCTGCTGGTACGTCGACGATGTCCGCCCGGCCGTCGGGTGTCACCACTATCGGTGGCAGATGGCCGGCACGAGCGACGGCGCAGCGCCCCGAGATCTGGTCGTAGACGGCGTACAGACACGTCGTCGCCACGGCCTGGTCCTTCTCGTCGCCCAGGGACTGGGCAACCACCAGGTCGTCGAGCCTTGCGAGAAGCTCGTCCGGGGATAGGTCCAGAGCCGCGAGCGCCGCCACCGTGGTCCGTATACGTCCCATGGTGGCCGCAGCGTGTATGCCGTGCCCGACCACGTCACCCACGACCAGTCCGACACGGGCCCCGGAGAGTGGGATGACGTCGTACCAGTCCCCACCCACCCCGATCTGCCCGGGCGCGGGCAGGTAGCGGTGGGCGATGGCTACAGCCGGAGGTTGTGCGATGCTGAGCGGGAAAAGGGCGCGCTGGAGCGTCAGAGCGGCATCGTGTTCACGGGCATAGCGGCGTCCATTGTCCACACAGACAGCCGTACGGGACACCAGTTCATCGGCGACCTCAAGTTCGTCGTTACCGAACGGGTCCTCCGATGGGCTCCTTTCGAACATCACCAGACCGAGCACGGCGCCGCGCGCTCGCATCGGTACGGCGAGCACGTGATCACGCGCGACTGGACGGCCCTGGCTCAAGCAGCGGGCTTGCAGCGAGTCCGGCGGATACTCCACCCGGCGCGGCAGGGTGGTCCCCGCTCTGCCGTCGCCATGCGCCCGCTCTGCCACACGTCGCAGGTCGAAGGCTGCGGTGCCGCTCCGCTTGCCAGGTTCCCCGCCGGCGAGCACCGGTGCGGCCAAGTCCACTGTGACCGCGTGAGCGAACTCCGGGATGACCAGATCGGCCAGGTCACTCGCCGTACGGAGGATGTCCAGACTCTGTCCGATGGTGCCTCCGGCGCGGCTCAGCATGGCAAGGCGCCGCCGCATCACGTAGCGGTCGGTGACGTCGACGGTCGTCTCGCACACCCCGAGGATCTTGCCGTCGGGGTCCTGCATCCGGAAGTACGAGCAGGACCAGATGTGCTCGTGATGGGGGTCGATGCGAGTGGAGCTGCGATAACTGACGTCGGCTACGGGCGTCCCGGTGCGCAGCACCTGCTCAATGATCTTCTCCAGCGGTGATACTGGCTGCCCGTCCTCGTCGATGACCTCGCCCTGCGGAAGCAGATCCCTGATGTACCGTCCGCTGATTTCATCGACAGTCCAGCCGAAGTGCTTCTCCACAGCTGCGTTGAACCATGCCACCCGCGCCTGAGGGTCGTACACGGCGATCATGACGGGTGACTGGGCGGTCAGTCCGGTCAGCAGCGCCTGCCCAGTGGCCCACTGACTGAGCTGGGGTGTCTTCGCCGCGGCGAGCAGCCATGCGGGTCCCTGTGCGCTGGAGGCCATCGGAGTGAGCGTGACGCCGACGCGGACAACCTCACCGTCCCGACGGGACGCGCACCGGACCCCGTGCGTCTGCTGCGACTCCTCACCGCCGACGAGCCGCATGCCGTCGCCCAGGAGGACTCCGACATCGCGGCCCAGAGCCTCGTCCGACCTGTAGCCGAACAGTTCCTCGGCCGCCGGACTCCATCCGATGATTCTTCGTTCTGCGTCCAGGACCAGTGTCGCCGCCGCAGCCATGCCGAAGGGATCCTGTGCGGTTGGGGATCCGACATTGGAGCACATTCCATAACAATATGACCTAACAGGCGGCGCCGGTGCCGTTTGGCGAGGTCGCGTGACGCGACCTCGCCAAACGGCTTTCCGTTCGAACGTCAAGGAGTGTCAGTGGTCCTGCCGCTTCCGCAGGATCTCCTCCACCACCCGGTCGGCGGTTTCGAGCGCGCCCTCGAGATAGCCCGGGAAGCGCAGGGAGACATCGGAGCCGGCGAAGTGCACGGAGCCGTAGGACTCACCGAGGGCCTTGTGTACCTTGCTGAACTGACCCACCTTCGGTGATACCCACGCCCCGAGGAACAGCGGGTCGCTCGACCAGTCGTGGCAGTCGACGCCGACGACCGTAACCTCTGGCAGATAGTGGTGGACGGCCGCCTCGACCGCCTCCCGGTCGGTGGGGTCGAAAGAACTGCAATCCGTGAAAGCGACCAGGATGCGCCCCCCGTCCTCGGCGGGCATGTAGTCGTAAAGGGTGGGGAAGACGCCGTCGCCGGTGCAGGAGATGCCTTCTGGCGCACCCGTGACCTGGACGAGGATCTTCAGTCCTCGACAGCCGTGTCCCTCCGCCACCACCGAGGCCCGGTCCGGCGGGAGCGGCGGATCGAATCGGATGGTGCGCCAAGTGTTCAGAGGGGTGGCTATGACCACGTCGCGGGCGACCAGAACCTCGCCCCCGCGGACGACGACCTCGGCACTCCTGGCACCTTGGTGAACGGATTCGACCACGGCTTGCATCCGTATGTCCGGCACCTCGGCGGCCATCGCCTCGACCAGCGCCGTGGTCCCGTCGCTGATGACCTCGTCGAGGGACAGAACCACACCCAGCACGCTGTACCCATGTGCGGCGACAAACTGCAGGGCCCAGAGCGCCGACGCCTCGGTGACCGGCTGACCCATCATGTTCCAGCCCCACGAGAGCACGAGCTGGCGCGTGACCGGAGGAAGCTTCAGGGAATCGATGTACGTCAGGAGGGGGACGTCGAGGTCCTCCAGCCCCTGCGTGTCAAGGCCTGCCTCGACATCGATCCGGTGCGCGTCGGACAGCAGGCGGTACAGACCGGCCTCGGCCTCCGCAGCCTCCTCGACGGGGATGGGGAACGCCGAATCGTGGCTGCCGGGACCCAGGCGGTTACGGAAGACCGTCGCCTCGGGGGCAGGCTCCGTCCTGACACGGTACTTGTCGAGTTCCGCCGCCAGCCGGGGGTGGTGATGACGATGGATGTACGCGCCGCCGATCTCCACGTCCAGGCTGGGGGACGTGGCCGAGCGTCGGCGGTACGCCCGGCCGCCCAGGCGCTCACCACCCTCCAGCAGAAGCACCGACTGGCCTGCTGCGGTGAGGTCCCGGGCACACCTGAGGCCAGCGAAGCCCCCTCCGACGACGATGGTGTCGTAGGTCATCGGCCCTCCTCGGCCTGTTCGCCGGAGCGCGACACCAGACGCCGCGCTCCCATGATGATCATCATGGCCACGATCGACACAGGCGCTACCCATGTCATGTCATCCAGTGTCGTCCCCGTGGGGTTGACGATCGAGTTGAGGTAGAGCCAGCCCGTGGCCGCCGCCCCGATGAGACACGCGATCGTCTTGACCACGGTCAGTTCGCCGTTGCGCCGGAGGACGACGATCGCTCCGGTGCAAATGAGGATGTAGGGGATGACCCAGAGGTAGGGGAAGAGGGTGGCCAGGTACTGGTACATCTCCAGCGGGCTGGCGTCTGTTATCGCGATCAGAGCGACGGGAAAGGCCAGAGCCGGGACGCACATGACGGCAATGGCTGTACCAGGGGTCTGGGTGCGTGGCGCCACGCGGCCGATGGCCTTGGGCAGGAGACCGTCGTTGGCCATGGTCGCCCACACCCGCGGGGCGTAGTTCATGAAACCGACGAGAACGGAGAACGAGGTGACGACGAGGGCGATGTCAGAGGCCTCAGCGAGGAACCCGAGACCCGAGTGACGGGCCATGGCGGCGATCGGTGACTCCCCGGCGGCAAGCTGGTCTCCGATGGCACCCAGGGAGGGAACCGTGAGCAGGGTTCCGAGTACGGCTATCCCGCCGACGATGAAGGGCACCAGGATGATGATGCGAGGCACCGTGCGGATCGGATCCTTCGTCTCCAGCGCGGTCGCCGCGCTGCTCTCGAAACCGACAAGGAACGTCGTGCTCAGGACGAGGCCCAAGGTAAATCCACTGAACGAGAAGTCACTGAAGGCGAACTGTCCCGCGAAGTCGAACCCGTCGGAGAAGAGGTTTCCGATCAGGACGGCCAGGACCACCGGACACGAGAGGAACAGCAACCCGATGCTCAGCTTCGCCGAGGCGTCGAGACTCCGGTAAGCGAGAATTCCCGCTGCTGTGATGGCGACCGCATAGATGATCACCTGCCCGGTGAACCCGTTGGCACCGGACACTCCGAACACGGAGGTGAGCATGCTTCCGACGTAGAGTCCGAGAACGCCCAGCATGACCATCAGGCCGACCACGTATCCGACGGCCAGGGACGCCCCCGCCACGAACTTGGCGCCGCCTCCGAATACGTGGCCGATGTAGGAGTACAAAGCCCCGGAGACCACGTGGCGCTGGGCGAAGGGCACGATGGCCACGCCGATGCAGACCATCACCAGTGCTCCGGCTGCGGCGGACAGCCAGCCCGAACTGCCGGCGACACCCCCCATGAAGACACCGACCGTCGCCGCGGTCAGAACGGGGCTGAAGACCACCACGGCGAGGCCGAGGGCTTGGTTCATCGTGAGGGTGGCCGACCTGAGGCCGTCAAGCCCGTCCTGCGGAGTCTCCGGGTGCGCGGTTCCGGGCGATCCCGGTTCCGCCTCGTTCATTACCATGATTTCTCCTGATGGACGCTTGTGCGCTTGTTGCCCGCACCACATGTGTGATGCGGGTAAATATCGGGGGCATCCGGCCCGATGGCATTTACGCCATCCGTATAGATCCGGCCATCGGTTTGTGGCTGTCGACACAATGGAGAGCACACCGGGCGCCCCTCCTCGGCATGTGGGCGGCGGATCAGCCTGGGTCCCAAGGCGCGAGCATCAGCGGGCGCCCCGTGGTTGCGTCGGCCATGGGCAGACCGTGAGGGGCTGCCGAAGGTGACCATTGCGCGGGCTTTGCGGTACGGATCTTCGAGGCGCCCTAAGCTTGGCGTTTATGCAGCTCTGCTGCGTGTGATGGCTGCAGCGAGGCTTGGTTTGTCCTGTTTACCGACGGGGTGCTCGCGTGCGCGGTGCTTGTTCTTCATGCCGGTTGGCCGACCGGGGCCTGCGGTGCTGGGTTTCGGTGCTCTGGCCGGCTGAGGGGTTTTCCCGTGGAGGCGGCGAAATCCTCGGCGGACACGTGCTGGTGTGAGGCGCCCTTGACGTGCGGGCCGTTCCCAGGGTTTACGAAGATCTTCTGCGAGGGGCCGGGCAAGGCGAAGTTGCGTGTGGGCGGCAATGACGAGCCAGGTCCAGCGGTCGGCGGCGGCCGGTTCGCGGAGTTTGGGCGTGGTCCACCCCAGTGTTTGCTTGAACATCCTGAAGGTGTGCTCGAGATCGAATCTCCGCAGGAACGCCTGCCAGAGCCGGTCCACATCCCGGGCAGAAGCAGCCGTGGCCGACCACCACAGCCAGATGGGCCTGGGACTGCGCTCGCCGCGGAGGTGGTCGACCTGAAGACGGATGACGGTGCCTTCGATGACCGGCAACTCTCCTTCGGGGTGGTCGGCCCAGGCCAAGCGTCGGACCAGCAGCGGGTGCAGCCGGTCCCAAGCTGTGGCGACGGCCTTCCCGTAGTGGGTGGTGTCGGTCTCCGTGGTGACGGACGGGACAGGCCAAGTGGCCGCGACCTCGAACGCGAACTCCGCCCCGCGCTTGGGCTTGCGCCCGACTTTGCCTGTCGGCTGCGGCGGGGGCGGGAAGTACAGGACGCGGTCCGAACGCATCCGTCCCAGCAGCTCAACGGGCAGATCCGCTAACAGGAAAGCCAGGCGGGTCACGTCATAGCCGGCATCGACGACGATCAGGACGGGCGGGTCACCGATCTGCCACTGGCCTGCCACATACAGCCGCTGGAACACCTCCCGGACCTGGGCGGCGGTGACGGCGAGCGCGTCGTTCCACGGACGCAACCGGACCACGTCCAGCACGGCAGTCCACGACGTCCGCCCCGGCTCCAGAGCGGCAATGAAGGAGTAGGGCCACCCGGGGATCATCTGGGCCGAGCCCCTGCCCCGACCATACGTGTGACAGAACAGCCGGTCCGGGCTCGTATTCGCATCCGGCCGCAGCCAGTTGCTGACGTCGACCGCCAGGACCAGCCGGCCCTCCGCCGTCCGGGGAAGCGGCAGCCCCGCCAGCGCCCTGCGCAGCCGGGACAGCTCCAGGTGTCCGCGGTTCAACCCGCCGTACAACGCGCCATGCCCACGCTGGTGCTCAGGCGCCAGAGACAGCTCGACCAACGTCTTCACCGGGCCGTCCGCACACAGCAAGGCGTCACTCAGCTCGAACAAGGCGTCGGGCCTCTGGGTCAGACAGGCATAGAACTCCGTCCGGAAGCATGACAGTTCGGAAAAAGCATCCCGCGGGACATCCCTCTGCAGCAGACTCATCGCTACGGCCTTCGTACTGGTCAAGTGCCTCTGTGACGGAGCACAGGATCAGGCGAAGGCCGCTCTCACGTCAGGCACTCGGCCGACATCGTCAGCAAGTTCGAGGCCATGTTCGACCGCGGATGATAAACGCCAAGCTAAGGGCCTGCCGATCATTAACCTGTCGTCTTGATCTTGCTGTTGGGGCTGCTCTGGGCGGCCACTCTGGCTCGAAGGGCTGCCAGGGCGGTCGGTGGGGTGGAGGCCGGCGAGATGGTGGTGCCCTGTGCTTCAAGCAGTTGTGGGAGGCTCCGGTGTAGCGGATCAAAGCGTGGGAATCCGCACGTCACTGCCGCATCGGTGAGGATCGGGGCCGCGCATGGCGCTGACGGCAAGCCAGGCGCTGATCGACCGGGAGCCGTGTCCCATGGGGTAGCTGACGTGCGGCTTACCGGAACGCGTCGAGCAAGGTCGCTTACACCACGAAGCGGGACACGGCCCGGCGGGAGATCGAAAACGGATTCGCCGAGTTGCGGAACCGTCTGTCTGGCGCCGGATTCATCGTGCGCTCCAAGGCACCAGAACTGATCTACCAGGCGCAGCCTTGCGCCACGGTGCCACGCCCGGCGCCGGTGCACAGTACGTGCGGGGCTCGACGAACCGAACCGATGCATGCATCTCGAACTTTTCTCGTTACTCATTGGTTGGGACATCTGACTCTGGTGACGTCAGCTGCCCGAGTGAAAGCTGAGACGCCCAGAACCCTCCTGCCTGGGGCATTCAGGGCGGCATACGGACGACATGCCCGCGCGCACCCCGCAAGCGCTCTTTCCGAACGGGGCGGTCCGCGGATCCGCTGGGGCAGGACGGTACGTCGGCAGAGAAAGGGCACACGCACATGCACTCGGTCTCCGATTCAGCCCCGCCGCCGAGGGCGGGCAGCCGCGGGCACAGGCGCGGTTCCCGATGGTTTAAAGGCAAGTTCCTGGTGATCTTCCTCGCCGTCGCCACGCTGCTGGGCGGCGCCGCCCTTGTGGCCCCGCAGTTCCAGGAGAGGGCCAGTGCGGCCGACGACAATGTGGCACCCCAGGCCACGTCGTCACCAGGTGAAACCAAATTCCTCGAGGATGTCGCCTGGGACATCGGCAACGGAAACGCCGGCGCGTCCCGCTACACCAGCATGCTCAACGCCGTACGGCAGCGCGCGTCGAACAGCACATTCCTGCACGACAACACGCACCGTACGCGTCCCGAGGCCCGCAACGAATTCTTCAGCGTCAACATCAGCGTGCAGGACGAGGGAACGAGCACCCCGAACCGAATCCGGGTGCTCATCCGCGCCAGCGACCTGTTCGTCGTCGGCTGGCTCAACCAGAACGAGAACATCTACAACCGGCTCGAGGCTGGCACTCCCCCCCTCGGTACGGATGTCACTGCGCTCGACACCCCCTTCAACGGCAGCTACATCGATCTGGAGCGCCGGGCCGGCGACCGCGCGAACATCCCGCTCTCTCCCAACTCGGCCCGGCAGGCGGTCCGCGACCTGTCCAGGAGCGGGTCCAGCGCAGCCCAGCAGGCCCGCGGCCTGATCATTCTCATCCAGGCGATCTCCGAGGCCGCCCGGTTCCGCCCGATCGAAAACCTGTTCCGCAACACCTACACCACCGAGGCGGCGCTTCCGGAGGGGCACATCCTGGACCTCGAGAACAGCTGGGACCCCATGTCCGAGATCGCCAACCGTGAGGTCAACAACCCGAACGACCAGCTCACCCAGGAACTCATGCGCCGGCACAAGAGCATGCTGGACAAACTCCAAATCTTCACTCCCAGGAATGTGCTCACCTTGGTGCTCGCGATAGCGCTCTTCAGCCCTATCAAGTGACGCCCCGGCCCGGCCGGTAGATCGGCGGCCCGGCCTCCCACGGCGCTGTCGTGCACCCGGTGCCGTCGGGCGAAGAACTCCCCGACGGCATCAGAACTGTCAACGGCCATTTGTAATCCCCGGTGGCGGCCAGATGTTCCACGCACTTGTGATGTCCGGGGAGATGTTTGACAGTTTGGTCTCGGGACTTACTTGACGGTGTCTCGCGTGATCCTTGACGGTTTCAGGTGATGGTTGACGGGTCAGAGTGCGTCTGCGCGGTAGCGGGTGACTGGGTCACCCTTGCGGGGGTGGGTGGAGATCTCGACCTCGCCGTCGAGGACACGGAAGCAGGTCTCCTCGATGACCACGGTGAGGGTCTTGCCGGCGTGTGCGATGCCGGGACGGAGTTTCTGTCGTGCGACGACGAAGGTGCCGTCGGCTCCGACGCGCCGGATGGCCCGCCGTGGCTGGGACGGGGGTGGTGGCAGCGGTGTCGTGGCGACCCGGGCGCCGGTGAGTCTGGCACGTCGCTGGTGCGGGATCGGGGCAGGCAGGGTCTTGACCAGGAGTCCGGCGTGGATGACGTACATCATGCTGCCGTCGAAGCGCAGGGTGACGCGCTTGCCGATCAGTTCGGAGCCGAGGGCGACGGGGGTCTGTCCGAGCGAGACCATGCCGTCCTTGGACGCCTTGCGTTCCACCTCGACCACCGTTGCGGGCGCCAGGGGTTTGTCCGCGCTGATGCCGCCCCGGGGCTCGGGCCCGCCGGGCCGACCGCCCCGCATGATCAGCCACTGAAGGTCGGCGTCGGTGAAGGCCATCGAGCGGGTCCGGATGAGCTGTCCGTCGAGCAGGACGTGGACGGTGCGGTGGCTGACCCAGACCGTGACGGTCCTGCCGACCAGGGTTGGGCTGAACTTCAGGCTCTGTCCCTGCGGCAGCGTCACATGGCGGCCGGGACTGATCACCGCCTCGAACTCCACCGCTTGAATCGGGGCGCTCTCCTCGGACGATCTGGGTGGAGGCAGCACCGGGAGCCGCATGGGCTCGGAGGGCGCCGGTGCGGGCTCTGCCGCCACCGTGGCCGAGGGTGCCGAGGCGCCGGACGTGAGCCTGTGGGGCCGGAAGACCTGGGCCGGGGTGGCCATCTCCAGCGACTGATGAGGACGGGTGTGGTTGTAGGCGTGGACCCACACATCGATCGCTGTCTGTGCGGCGGCCGGGTCGGCGAAGGGCCCGGAGTGGTCCAGCATCTCGCGACGCAAGGTCTTGTGGAATCGTTCGATTTTGCCCGTCGTGGTTGGTGACCTGGGCTTGGTCAGGCGCTGGTTGATGCCGTTCTCGCGGCACACGCGCTCGAACATCACCTCGTTGGGCAGCGGTTTGGAGTAACGGCCGGTGAACTGCTTGCCGTTGTCGGTCAGCATCTCCGACGGGACTCCGAACCGGCGCATCGCCGCGATGAACGCCTCGCACACGGCCCGCCCGGTCGGCTGCACCACCACTGTGGCGATCACGATGAACCGCGAGCAGTCGTCGATCCCGGTGACGAGCTTGCACTCCCGTCCGTCTGCGAGGAAGACCCCGCCCATCAGGTCCATCTGCCACAACTGCATCAGGGCGTCCCGCTGCCACCGCTTGTAGACGCGTCGGTGGACCTGGATCTGGTGGTTGACCAGGCCGTTGCGGACCAGGACGCGGTGCACCGTCGACCGGCCCGGCGCGTCCGGCATGCCGCGGACCGCTAGTTCGTGTGCGATGCGGCGCGCTCCCCACTTCGGGTAGGTCTGCCGCAGCTGGCAGATGGCGAGTTCGACCTCGACCGGCACTCGCGACGGCGACGTGTGGGGCCGGCGCGAGCGGTCCCTCAAGCCGTCCCGTCCGCCCTCGCGGAACCGACGCAACCAGGTGTGCAACGACTGGCGTGACGTGCCGTACCGGCGCGCGACCTCGGCTACCGGCGCCCCGTCCAGCACCTCAGACACGGCCCGGAACCGATGCTCCATCGTCCAGTCTTCGTCTCTTGCCCCGGGAGACTCGGGTATTTCGATCATGCTCAACGCAACGAAGCGGCAGTCAAGAATGTCCCCGGCCTGTTAAAGATCTCCTGCGACCGTCAAGCAGGTCCCGCAACTCCCACGTCAAGCAAGTCTTGGGACTGCACACGTCAATCAGAACCTTGTCGCCGTCGTCATCGCCATGGGCACGGTCGGCTGCGGGTTTGGTGACTCAGGTGCGGGCGTTTCGTGGGGCGGTGCGCGTGGGGCGGTCGCGGATCAGCATGTCGGGGAGGTCGGCTACGAGGTAGCGCAGAGCGGCGTCGGACGCAAGAGTGATATCGCTGGTGGCGGAGATGCTGGCCGCGGACGCTCAGACCCAGTTGGTCGGGTCGAGGCGACCGAGTGTGCGGGCCAGCAGATGGGGCGTGCGGCCTGCATTCTCGGCCGCTTCGATGCGCAGCAGTGCGGACTTGACGAGTTGACCTCCCAGGAACCGGAACGGCTCCGGCGGGAGCCAGCCCTGGGGTGGCCGCACGAGTCCGCACTGACTCCATTCATCCTGTTCGCGTAGAACCAGGCTCGCGAGTATCTTGCCGCCCAACCGCGCGGGTCCCACTCCGTCGCCCGAGTAGCCGGCTCCGTAGAAGACTCGCTCATGCCCGGGAAGCGCCTCGAAGAAAGGCAGCGAGGTCAACGAATACTCGACGGGAGCCCGCCAGGTGTCCTGCACCCCGGCACGCGTCGCCATGGGGAGGATGCGTCTGAGTTCCTGGCCCAGCGGCGTCCGCTTCGAGGCCGGCCCGAACATGCTGTCAGCACCGCAGGCACCGAAGCCCAGGCCGACGCCGCCCTTCCCAAACAGCAGACGGCCGTCGCCGGTGGTGCGCCAGTAGTTGAGGAGACGAGTGGAGTCGGACACTCCGATGCCGTCCTGGCCGGCCTGTTCGAGGAGCTCGCCGGGAAGCGCCCGGGTGACCAAGTTGTCGCTGGCTGTGACGACCATTCGCTTGCGGACGGACGGGAAGCCTGCCATCCACGCGTTGATCGCCAGGACCACTCCGTCCGCACGGACTTCTCCGGTGTCCGTGTGCACCACGGCAGAACCGGGTTTTTCGGACACCGTGCGCACGGGCGTGTCCTCGAAGACCTGGACACCCAGGTCGAGGGCTGCTCGGCGCAGACCCCGTGCGAGCAGGGCCGGCTGGAGAGTGGCCGCGGTCGGATCGAACACTCCTCCCCGTGCGCCGATGCCTCCCAGACGGAGAGCCTCTGCAGGACCTACCTCCCTGAGCGGGCACTCGGCCACGCCGTCCAAGGCCGACTGCGTGTCCGTCCAGGCGCCGTCCTGAGCCGGTGACGTGGACGTCCACAGCCACCCTTCGCGGCGGATTCCGGCGTCGATGCCCTTGGCCTGGCAGAACTCGATGATCTCGTCGACAGCGTCGGAGGACGCCCGTGCCAGCCGGAGTGCCTCCTGCCGCCCGACGAGGGCATCGAGGAAGGAGTACTTCGGCCAGAGATTCATGAGGTAACCGGCGTTGGCACCACTGGCGCCGCTGCCACAGAGCTGCCCCTCGATGACCGCCACCTCGACGCCGGGCTCCCGGGTCTTCAGTTCGATGGCGGTCCACAACCCCGTATAGCCACCACCGACGACGCACACGTCGACAGCGTGCCTGCCACGCAGCGTTTCGCTGGGCCCGGGCCGCTCATCGGCGAGAGCCTCACGCATCCAGTACGACTGCCACGGCCCTCGCCGATATCTCATGCGCGCGGCCTCATCCGACGGAGCCGGAAGGGGACATCGCACCGAGCACTTGCTCGGGCGTGGCCGGCAGCGCATACAAGGACGTGCCGAAGCAGGAAAGGGCGTCGTTGACCGCGTTCAGAACGGCCGCCGGTGCGGCGATGAGGCCCGACTCGCCCATGCCCTTGATACCGGCGGGCGTGTGCGCGGACGGGGTTTCCAGGTGGTGGATCTCGAACGGCGGGGCCACGTCGAGGGTGGGCACGTGGTAGTCGAGCAGCGTGGTGGTGGTGAGCTGGCCGGCGCTGTCGTAGACCAGCCGTTCCAGCAGCGCCGCGCCGATCCCCTGGACCACGCCCCCGCGCAGCTGCCCCTCGACGATCTCGGGATTGATCATAGTTCCGCAGTCTTCGACAGAGAACACCTTCTCCACACGTGCGAAGCCGGTTTCCGGGTCGAGTTCGACGATCACGGCATGTCCACCGTTGGAGAAGACCGGCCGCGCCGGGTCGTAGGCGAGGGTCACCTCCAGCGTCGGATCGAACCCGTCTGGCCACACCGACTGATCGAAGTAGATGGACGCGGCCACATCCGCGATGTTCACCGCAGAGTCCGGCTCCCCCTTCACCGCGGCCTTGCCGTCGGCGAGCTCGATGTCCGCGGCGTCCGCCTTGAGCATCTCCGCCGCGACGCTGACGAGCTTGGAGCGGATCGCGTCGGCCGCGCGCAGTACGGCGCCGCCCGCGACGACCGCGCTGCGGCTGCCGACCGTGCCGCTGCCCCATGCGTACGAGGTCGAGTCCCCAGACCGTACGGTGATGTCCCGCACCGGAATGCCCAGGACGTCGGCCGCAACCTGCGCCATGGTCGTGCGGTGTCCCTGTCCCTGGGTGGTCAGGCCGGTGGAGACGGTGACCGTCCCGTTGGGCTCCATACGAACCGTCGCGGTGTCGTGATAGATGTCGCCCATGCCGTGGGCCAGGCTCATGGCCGTGCTCTCGCCGCTGCTCTCCACGAACACACTCAACCCGAGGCCGATGTAGCGGCCCTGCTCACGCAGGTCCGCCTGGCGCCGGCGGAACGCCTCGTAGTCGACCATTCGTTCCAGTTCGTCGATCGTGCGCAGCCAGCTGCCCTCGTCGTAGGTGATGCCCTGCGCGTTGACCCAGGGGAACTCCCGCACGACGTTGCGGCGGCGGATGTCGAACGGGGACAGCTCGTAGGCGCGGGCGGCCTCGTCCATCAGGCACTCGCGGGCGAGTGTGCCCGCCATGTAACCGACACCGCGGTAGGCCCCGATCGGGCACTTGTTGGTGGCCGCCGCCTCGTAGGTCAGGTCGGCGACGGGGATGTCGTAGGCGCCGGAGGGGGTGACCATGGCGGTGCACCAGGGTTCTACGGCCATGGACCAGGGCGGCTGGTGGTAGGCGCCTCCGTCGCCCGTAGCCCGGATGCGTACAGCGGTAAGGCGGCCGTTCTCGTCGCCGGCGTAGGCGATGTCGACGAACTGCTCGTGCGCGTGGGTGGCCGTCATCAGGTTCTCGCGACGGTCCTCGACCCACACTACCGGGCGGTCCACCTCGCGGGCCAGCAGCGGAATCAGCATCTCCTCGGAGAAAAGGTGCGCCTTCTGCCCGAATCCGCCTCCGGTGTCGGGGGTGATCACCTCGCAGTGGTTCTCGGGAAAACCCAGGTAGGCGGTCAGGCAGTACTTGACGTAGTGCGGCACCTGGGTGGAAGTCCACAGCCGCAGTTCCTGCGTCGTCCAGTCGTAGGTGGCGGCACAGCCCCGGGTTTCCATGGGCAGAGCAGCGAGCCGACCGGTGTGGTACGTGGCTGACACCACCTTGTGGGCGTTTTCGAACGCCTTGTCGGCGTCGCCGTACACCGCTCCGCCCTTCAGGGCCACGTTGTCGGGGAGGCCTTCGTTGGCGACCGGGCCGCCCTCCAGGGCGGGGCGGGGGTCGAGCACGGGAGGCAGTTCGTCGTAGTCCACCGCGATCAGGTCGCAGGCGTCCTCGGCGATGTAACGGTCCTCGGCGACGACCACCGCGATCGCCTCGCCCACGAACCGCACGTACTCCTGTGCCAGCAGGGGCATGGTCGTGGGCACGCAACCCGCGACGCTGAGTTCTCCGACGAGACCCTCACAGTGCGCAGCGGCGTCGGCGCCAGTCCACACGGCGAGGACTCCGGGCAGTGCGGTGGCCTCGGTGATGTCGATGCCGGTGATGCGGGCGTGCGCGAGGGAGCTGCGGACGAACGCGGCATGGACCTGCCCGGGCAGTCGTACGTCGGCCAGGTACTCTCCCCGACCGGTCAGCAGCTTGCGGTCCTCTTCCCGCGGGAGGCGTGCGCCGATGTTGCGCGCCGTGACCACGGGGGCCACGGTGTGCGCGAAGTTCTTGTCCGAGGTGGTCATGCCCGCCCCTTCCTCGCCGCTTCGTCCACGGCATCGACGATCGGCCCGTATCCCGTGCACCGACAGATGTGTCCCGACAGGGTTTCGGCGATGTCCGTGCGGTCGGCGTCGGGGCGCTGCTCGAGCAACCCGGTCGCCGACATGAGGAAGCCCGCCGTGCAGAAACCGCACTGCAGCCCGTGGTGCTTCTGGAAGCACGCCTGGAGTGGGTTGAGCTCCCTCCCCTGGGAGAGGCTCTCCACCGTGCGCACCTCGGTGCCCGTGGCCTGGGCCGCCAGCATCAGACAGGCCCGTACGGCCTCCCCGTCGACCAGCACGGTGCAGGCACCGCACACTCCCTGCTCACAACCCAGCTTGGTACCCGTGAGGGACAGGTCGTCGCGCAGGAAGTCGGCCAGTGTGCGGCGGGCCGGTACGGAGCGGAGATACCGGCTGCCGTTGACGGTCACCTCGACCGTGACCTGCTCTGTGGGTTGTGTCATCTCAGCCTGTCCTTTCGGCCAGTTCGCGCAGGCCCCGGCGCAACAGGTTCGTGGTGAGCGTTCTGCGGTATCCGGCGGAGCCGTGGATGTCCGCGCTGAAGGTGAGTTCCTGGGCCGCCGCCGCGACGGCCCGGTCCGTGGCGGCACCCGGCTCGGTGCCGTCCAGGAGCTCTTCAGCCGCGGTCGCCCGGGACACCGTGCCGGTCGCCCCGGCGACGACGATCCGGACGTCGCGCATGACTCCGGTGGACAGATCGCAGCTCAAGGCGGCGATCGAGAGTCCGTAGTCGCCGGCGCGGCGGGCGTGCTCGCCGAACCACCAGCCTCTCGGCGCCAGCGGTACGTGGATGGCGGTGATGATGTCGTCCGGTTCCAGCACGGTCATGAACGGGCCGACGAAGAAGCCGTCCGCCGGGACGACGCGGGTGCCGGCCGGGCCGGCCACCTCGACCGAGCCGCCCAGGGCGAGCAGCACGGCCGGCCACTCCGCCGCCGGATCCGCGTGGGCGACCGCGCCTGCCATCGTGCCGCGCGCCCTGATCTGGGGGTGGGCGATGAGACCGGCGGCCTGGGAGAGCATCGGAGCCTTGCTCGCGACCAGTGCCGACGTCTCGACGTCCGCGTGTGTGGTCAGGGCGCCGATACGCAGGCGGTCACCTTCCGCTTCGATGCCGCGCAGCCCGGGCACCCGCCCGATGTCCACCAGCGTGGTCGGGGCGGCGAGCCGCAAGGCAAGCAGAGGCAGCAAGCTCTGGCCGCCGGCCAGGACCTTCGCGTCTTCGTCTGCTGCCAACAGGACGCAGGCCTCCGCCACGCTGGTGGGCGCGGCATAGGCCAGCACAGGGGGTTTCATGGCTGGACCTCCGTGGCAAATGGTGACCGCGCCGTGCACCGACGCTCGTCCGAACTTGGGGAGAATGAAGACACGGTGGCCTTCCGGATCCGTCCATCGCCACGGACCAGGGTGCGATTCCGCAAGGCTTCGTGCCGTCCTGTGGAGCGGTGGCGGAAGACCGGCCGCGACCGACGTGCTGTCAGGCGCCGCCGCGTCCCAGCAGCCAGCCGATCAGCAGGCAGAGCAGGGCGAGACCGGCGTAGGTGACAGGTTTCGGCACCCGCAGAATTCCCGCGCCACGGGTGAGTGCGAGGACGTCCAGTACCTCGTCCTCGGCTGATGCGGCACTTGTCGGCGTTTGACGTTGGGCCGTGCTGTTCGCCACCGTGGCGGTTCCGGTCGCGCCCCGCTCGCTCACGGCTGTCACCCCCTCAACGGGAGGGGTCGCTGTTTCCTGCGCCGTCTTGTCGGCTTCGAGCATCGCGGCCAGGCGCTCCGTGAACGTCTTGAGCAGAGCCGCGCTGACGTCAGTGATCACACCGCGGCCGAACTGCGCGACCTTGCCGGACAGAGCCAGCTCCGTACTCACGTTGACCTGGGTCTCATCACCCTTGTCGACGAGCACCGCGACGACGGTGGCCGAGGCGTTACCGCCGCCGCGCGCCTCGCGGCCCGAGGCGGTCAGCACCGCCCGGTGGCCGACTTCGTCGAGCTCGGTGAAGCGGGCCGTGCCCTTGTAGTTGGTGGTGATGGGGCCCACCTTGATCTTCGCCTGGCCGAGGTAGTCGTCACCCTCCCGGCCGGTGATCGAGGCACCGGGCAGGCAGGGCCCCACACGTTCGAGATCAGTGAGAAGCTTCCAGGCATCCTCGATGGGCAGAGGCACTGTGAATTCGTTGTTCAACTGCACGGCTTGGTCCTTTCTTGTGACGCGGTTCGGTCAGGGGCGCCCGGTGTCGGCCAGTCCGAACCGGTTGGCCGGGTCACCCGGTGCGAACAGATCCCCGTTCTGCAGTACGCCGCCCATGCGGCGGACTTTCTCCAGGTAGGCCCGCCCGACGACAAGCCGTCGTTCCTCCCACTCGGACAGCCCGGCCCATGGGTCGGCCGCTGATCGGGTCAGCGCCGCCGCCAGGTCCCAGGCGTCCCCGGCCGCCTTGGCAGCTCCTGCCGCCGCATGCGGCCGGGGGGTGATCGCCGCGTCTCCGATCAGCACGAACCGTCCGACCCTCATGGTGGGCACGTCGCCGTCGGCGATCACGGTGACGAACGGTTCCGCCGCGGCATGCACCAGTTCCGCGAACGGGTCGATCAGCTCTTCTTTCGCGCGCTGGCGGAACTCGGCGAGGACCTCCGATCGCAGGCCCGCGTGGTGGACTGAGACTGGCCGGCGTATTCCATTGACGTCGGTCATCAGTTCGTCGAGCGCCGGGCCCTCGTCGACGTTCCAGTACCACTGGAAGTTGAGTCCGCGGGTCACGGAGCCGTCGGCACCCGTCACCGGGATGGGGTAGGCGATGAGATGCCCGTCGTCGAGCAGCCCGTAGGTGAACGCCTCGTCGAAGTAGGCCCACGTCTCGTCGGACACCTTGTCCCGGTCGGCCACTCCGCGCCATGTGACATAGCCGGCGTACTCGGGCTGCAGTCCCAGCAGTCGCTGCCGTGCCGTGGAAAAGCCCCCGTCGGCGCACACCACGAGGTCGGCTTCGACCCGTTCCCCGGACGCGAACCGCAGCTCGGCGCGGTCGGCGTTCTGGTCGAGGCCGATCAAGGTTCGGCCGCAGTGGTAGCGCTCCCGACCGAAGGACGACAGCAGCCCCTGGTACAGGGAGTTGTACGAGGTGAAGCGCCAGTCGGCCGGCACTTCCCCCTGGAGCACTCCACTGTCGGCCCGGCGGTATCGCATCACGTCCGACGACACGCTGATCTGCTCAAGGGTGGTGGGGGTCCGCTCCAGCAGATAGCGCACCAGTTCGGGCTGTACGACGATCCCGGTGCCCAGGCCCGACAAAGGGGCCGGTGACCGCTCGTACACGTCCACCTCGAAGTCGGCCTCGCGCAGCAGGGCCGCTGCGTGCAGCCCCGCCAGAGAGCCTCCGACGACTGCGATTCTCATGACGTGCCGCCGTCCGCTGTGGAGACGGGACGCAGCGGCAGCGCCAGCGGGCGCAGGGGAGCTCCGCTGGCGCCGCGGAGACGGATCGGCGCCGCGATCAGACAGAGCTCGGTGTGACCGTCACGCGAGAGCTCCTCAAGGTTCAGCAGCTCGATCATCGGCACACCAGCCTCGGCGAGGAAGTGGCAATGGCCGGGCAGCCAGTTGTCCTCGTGCTCCGAGGGACCGACCTCGATACACTCCTGGTCCGCGCCCACTGCGGCGATCCCCTGAGCGGTGAGCCAGCGTGCGGCCTCCAGACCGAGCCCGGGCGGGTTGCCGAGAACCTTGGTCTTGTCGGGCCAGTACGCCATCCGGCCTGTGCGGATCAAAGCCACCTCGCCCTGCTTGAGCTCGGTACCGGCCGAGTCCAGGCAGGCGCGCAGGTCATCCACGGTGATCGCATAGGACGGGGGCAGACACTCCACGCCCTTGAGCCCGGCCACGTCGAAGAGGACGGCACGTGTGATGATCGGCGGGATCTGCTCGGCGCCGCCCTTGGTCCAGTGCCGGCTCCCCAAATGCTCATCCGGGGTGAAGCCGTTGTAGATCTTGCCGTCCACACCAAAGTGGTTAAGCGCGTCGATGTGTGTTCCGGTGTGGGTGTACATGAACACCACGTCGCCGGAGTAGCAGACGTGGCGGTTGGTCTCCTCGCCGACGCCGTTGAGATTGTCGACCGCCGTACCGGCCGGCGTGTGACTCATGTAGATCTGGTAGGCGGGGTCGCCGGCGGCCTGGAAGCTCGGCATGCCCACGAAGTAGTCGACGCTGAGGTCGTACACGTGGCGGCCGTCCGCCCGGGCCAGTACCTCGGCCTGCGCCAAGGGCGACAGCAGGTTCAGTGCACCGAGCTGGTCGTCGGGGCCCCAGGGGCTTGAGGCGACCCGGATTCCGGCGCGGGACGGCGAAGGGGTGGTGGTCACGCGGCCGACTCCTTCTCGAAGTCGACGACGGCCCGTTCGGCAAGCTTGGGCAGCAGCTTGTCGACCACCTCGGCGTGCAGCGGGTCGACGGAGTAGTCCTCCAGGCCCTGCCAGTCGTCGAAGTCGTTGATGAGCACGCCGTCCCACGGGGTGCCGTTGTCGCCCGGGTCGCCGGTGTGCTTGCCCAGCTCCCAGCTCCGCAGGCTCGGCAGACCCTTGAGCGTGTTCAGCAGGGCGACGACCTCTTCCGGGTCGTTGCCGTCGGCTACCTGCCACATGAAAACGTGCCTGATCACGAGCGTTCCTCCTTGGGCGGGGTGTCCCATTCCTTGGGCGGGATGCGATCAGTTTTCGGTCTGCAGGGCCGGTGCCACAGTGCACCTCGGTACAAGAGGCGGCGCCGATTTGTCGGAGTGCGGAAAGGCGGATGCGTCACGTGCCTCAGCCCTTGCCGCCCGACGGATACGGACTGGGGTCCGCTTCGCCGTCAGCCCCGGCGGACTCGCCGGCCAGGGCGAGCTGTGCGGCCTCGACGATCTGCTGGTAACCCGTGCACCGGCAGAGGTTGCCGGAGATGACCTCGCGCACCTCGTCGTCCGTGAGCTTGACGCCTGCGTCCACCACCGGTTGGAGCGTCATGAGGAAGCCGGGTGTGCAGAAGCCGCACTGCAGGCCGTGACAGGCACGGAACGCCTCCTGGAGGGGGTTGAGCTCCCCGTCCTCAGCCAGGTCCTCCACCGTGCGGACGCTGTGCCCGTCGGCCTGGACGGCCAGCATCAGGCAGGCTCGGACCGGCTCACCGTCAAGGAGGACGGTACAAGCGCCGCACACGCCGTGCTCACAGCCGACGTGGGTCCCGGTCAGCCGCAGGTCGTGACGGATGAAGTCGGACAACAAGAGCCTGGGCTCGACGCTGCGCGCGTACCGCTGCCCGTTGACCTCGACCTCGATGTGCCTGCTCATGCCAGCGCCTCCTTCGCGGTGTTCGTCGCGCCCCTCAGGGCACGCATCGCCATCTCGGCGATCACGGTGGTGCGGTAACCGACGTCCCCGTGCAACGTGGGCGGGGGACTGATGTCCGCGGTCGCCTCATGTGCCGCAGCGCGGACCGACTCAGCGGTGACCGGTGATCCGACCAGGGCGGCACGCGCCCCGGCGCCCGCCTCGACAGGAGTCCCCCCGGCACCGAGCAGACCGATCCGGACGTCGGTGCAGACACCGTCCGCGTCCAGTTCGACGATGGCCGCCGCACCCCCGATGGCGTAGTCGCCATGCCGCCGTGCGAACTCCCGGAAAGAGCTCGCCCGGGCCCGATCGTGGCGCCGCGGAGTGATCGGTAGGGATACCTCAGTGATGATCTCGTCCGGCTCCAGGGTCGTCGTGTAGATGGACAGGAAGAAGTCTCTGGCGGCGATCTCGCGCTCGCCACGGATCGAGCACGCCGTGAAGCGCGCGTCGGAGAGCAGCATGACGAGGGGTACCTCGGCGGCGGGGTCCGCGTGCGCGACGGTGCCGCCGATGGTTCCGCGATTGCGCACCTGCGGGTGCGCGACGAAGCGCATGGCCTGGGCAAGGAGGGGGTGGTGCTCCGCGACGTCAGGGCTGTGCTCCACCGTGCTGTGGCGGGTCAGTGCCCCGATGCGCAACGTGTCGCCGTCGACGCGTACGTATTCCAGATCGACCAGGCGATTCAGATCGACGAGCATCGCAGGAGAAGCGAAGCGCAGGTTCAACAGCGGTATGAGGCTCTGGCCTCCGGCCAGTGGCTTGGCGTCGTCGCCCGCATCGGCGAGCACGGCGAGGGCGGAGTCGAGCGACTCCGGTGACTCGTATGCGAACGGTGGTGGCTTCACGGTTGCCTCTCCAATGGGGCTGAGTACGAGGCGTGTGGGCGGCGCGCACCCCACGCGTGTAGGTAGGTGCCCCGGCTTTCAGCGGGGCGTGGATTCGCCCACGGTGCGGCATGTCGCGGGGCGGGGGAACTTCGCTTTCCGTCAACAGCGGCATGCGGTTGTGCCGATTCCTGAGGGCTGTTACAGGAGAGGCCCGAGGAGGGGCGCTTCGGCGGGCGCTTCCGGGTCTGTGTCGCTCTGGGACTCCAGGAGTTCGAAGAGCCGCAGCGCCACGGAGAGCTCGTCCCGACGCGCGGAGACCGACACGCCGAGCCATTTCTCGATGGAACGCAGTCGGTAGGCAACCGTGCGCTCGTGCACGCCGATGACCGTGGCGGTGGATGCCGCGTTCTGACCGCTGGCGAAATAGGCGCGCAGAGTGGTACGCAGCACCCGGGCCCGCTCACCGGTCGCGTGCAACGGGCCCAGTTCCTGGAAGACGAAGTCGCGCGCTGCCGTGAGATCACGCAGCACGAGGGCTTCCAGGGCGACATCGTGGTACCAGGTCACCTGCCGGGAGCGCACCCGGGCGACCCGGTGCGCCTGCCGAGCCTGCCGATGACTGAGCCGGAAACCCTCGACGTCATTGGCGTACTGGCCGCAGGCCACGTACGTGTCGGGACCCAGGTCCACGCTGGACAAGTCCTCGTCACCAGTGGGCTTGGTGCCGGGGCGACCGATCCAGCCCAGGACCGTGTCGTCGGAGCCCACGACAGTGAGCACCTGCCAGCCGAACACCGTCGCGATCCGCTTCACCGCGGCTTCCGGCGAACTGCCCCAGGCGATGAGGGCGAGGTGCCGTCCCCGCAGCTGGTAGCCGAGCGACGCCGTCTCGACCGGAAGCCCGGCCAGGATGTCGCGGACCATGGCACGGCGCTTACGGTCGCGCCCCTGAAGGTAGAAGGCGCTGTATTCCTTCTGATAAGCGTCGATGACCGAGGCGGCGACCCGGTCGTTCCAGTCGAAGTGGAACTTGCTGACCCTCCGGAGCACGGCGAGCCGCTCCTCGTCGTCCGGAATCTGCACATTGGCGACCTCCAGGAACACGTCCCAGAGGTACGCCTGAGCCACTCGGGAGGTGTGCAGCAGCGCGTGGAGATCCAGGTTGGCCTGCGCCGCAAGCCGTGCCTCGCGCAGCGTGACATCGGAGGCCTGGAGGGGAGGCTCCCGGTTCTCCGTGAGCCCGTCGAGAATGCTTCGAAGGGACGAAACGATCGTCTCGGCCTCAGAAGCCGCAATGCGCGGGTCGTCGTGTGCGTAGTACTCCGGCACCTCTTCCCTCAGACGGTGCTGGATCGCGTCAGCCACGGCAGGAAGACGCTCCCTTATGGCATCAGCCAGGTTACGCAGGTTGTCTTCCAGGGCCACTCCCGAAGCGTAGGCTCGTCGTCCTCATGCCGTCCACCGGTGCATTCGGCGAATCGTGCGCTCGGCGCAGTCAGTCGCAGAGCACCCAGAATTCCTTGAACTTGGTCTTGAAGGTCCAGGTGGAGAGATGCCCCTTGGGCAGAAAGGCGCAGTCCCCCGGCCCCACTTCGACGGCACTCCCGTCGTCCAGGACAATGCGCGCTTCTCCCTCAATGACATAGATGAACTCGTTGTATTCGAGCGTGTACTCCGTGACAGCCGGGTCACACTCGAAGAATCCGGTGCCTCGGGCGCCGTCGCTGTAGTCCTCGAACAAAGTGAATCCACGGCCGGCGGGATCTCCGGACCGGATCGTCACGCCCTCCGGTTGCCAGGTCTCCAAGGGTGTGGTCGCCTGCGCCGACATCGCACTGGGCTTCGACATGAACGGCTGCTCCATTCGCCGGACGGAAGATGCCGCCCGGCGAAGGAATCCGGGCGTCATTCGTCAGCATCGCTCATGACCGTTGGGGCCCGGATCTGCGGATTCCCCCAAAGTTCAAGATGCGATTTATGAGGTTCAGTAAAGATGCCGCATCGACGGTACGTCAGGGTGCGGTCGCGGACCACGGGAGCGTCGTTCAGGGCATCTCGCCGAACACCTCCCCGGAGCTGCCTGGCACCGGCAGGCTGAAGGGACCTACGCGCCCTGCTCCCAAACACCGGGGGTCACCCTGACCGACGAGGACGGCCGGCTGATGCGGACACTGATCGGCGGGGCCGCACCTCCCGCGCCACACCGTCCTGGCCGGGTCCCTGGCGACGGCGTTTATGACGCCCGTACGCCGCGCATCGGCGAACCTGTTGGGAACCACGGCGACTGCAGAGGACCCTTCCGGGGCCCTGCTGCGACGGCAACCATGACACGCGGAATGCGGGTGCTCGCTGGCTGCCAGGGCAGCCGTATCCGCTTGCTCGCGGGGGTGTTGTCCCACGCCGGGGTGCTCGCAGGGGCGTAGACCTCAGACCGCCGCCCGCTCCTGACCTCCCTGCGATACCGGATCCGGCGCCGTCTCCCGGGAGAACTCCAGCTCACGGCGCAGCATCCGGAACCACATGAAGACCACGAAGCCCGCGAAGACGAACCACTCACCGGTGTAGCCGAGATTCTGGAACGCCTTCAGGTCCAGGCCTGTGTTGGCCGGGGCGGTCGCGGGCACTGCTTTCATCCCCGAGTCGGCCTTGTCGAGGGTGATCCAGGCGTCGTACAGCTTGTACGGCACGAGGTTCACCAGCGAGGCGGAGCTGATCGCCGGCGTCTGCCCGGCAGGCAGCCCGCTCTGGGCGCTGACCCCGTTGTCCCCCGGGGTCTCGGGTGCCTCCAGCACGCCAGTGACGGTGACCTCACCAGCGGGCGGGACGGGTGCCTTCGCCGCATCAGCCTTCCCTGGCAGCCAGCCCCGGACCACGGGAAGAGCCTTGCCGGAGCCGGTGCGCAGCAGGGAGAGCACGTAAAAGCCGTGCTTGCCGTCCAGTTCCCGGCCCGGCACGAGAAACTGCTTGCCGTACGTGCCGCTCGCGGTGACCCGGCGGCGTCCCGCTGTACTCCTGTCGACGGGCAGCATGCCGTCCAGCGGGCGTGCCGTCTCGTGCCTGTCGGAGGCGGCTTGTTCGGCCGCGACGCGACTGTCGTGCACCCGCCCCTCGAAGCGGCTCAACTGCCACGACCCCATGAAGACGCAGAACGGGACGGCGAGCAGCACGAAGACGTTGATACCCCACCAGCGGGGTGTCAGCAGAAACCGGTACACGCCTTGACAGTACGGCGTCCGGTGCCGGGGCATGTCCGCGGGGTACGTCCGTCGTCTGGCTTCCGGGCCCTTGGTGGCCTCGGTGAGTACATGAGCGGGATGCGCGGCTGGTCCGCGGGAAGCGATGGGGTTCGTCACGCGCTCGAAGTTCCCGAGCCGGGCGATGACGGACGCGGCGCGCCCGAACGGCAAGAACGAGCGCCCATCAGGAAGCCGGCCTGGCCCTCGCCGACCTCTACCGTCAGCGTGGTGAGGAACGCGCGTGCCTGACCGCAGGAGCAGCGGGCGGACTGGCCGCCACTCCCGTGTTCCCTTACAGGTAAACGGCGTGATCCGCGTCAGTTCCTCCAGTGCACCGCCGCCGGAAGGCCCAGGACTCTGGTGCGCGGCGTCGGGGATCAGAGCGCGGGCACTCCGCCAGGTGCGTCCACGGCCGGCCAGCGACGATCCCGTAGAACCGGGAACTGCGAACGGACCGTGTCGACCACATCGGCGTCGACTTCGCAGAACGTGAGCCCCTCCTCGGTTCCCGCCTCGGCGAGGACCCTACCCCAGGGATCGACGACGCGGCTGTGACCGCCCAGCACGACCCCTCCTTCCTGAATTCCCACCGCATTGCAGGCGATCACCAGGACCTGCTCCTCCACCGCCCGGCAGGTCGTGAACAGCTGCCAGTGTTCGCGGCGGGCCGCAGGCCAGGCAGCGGGCACCACGACCGTCTTCGCCCCTAGATCGACGAGCCCTCGCCACAGTTCCGGGAAGCGCAGGTCGTAGCACGTCGTGGCGCCCAGCGGGCCGAACGGCGTGGGGGCCACCTCGAGCGCATCGCCCGGGGTGAGCAGCTCGGCCTCGCGAGAGGCGTAGCCGAAGACGTGCACCTTGCGGTAGGTGTGGGTGATCGTCCCGTCCGGGGCGACGAGCACAGCCGTGTTGTACAGGCTTCCGTCAGGGCCGCGCTCCACGATGCTGCCCACATGCACGTGGGCGCCCAGGTCCCGAGCCCATCTGCGACCGGCAGCGACGGTTGGACCTTCCAGGGACTCGGCGCGTTCCTCGTAGGACTCGAAGGCGAAGTAGCCGGCGGCCCACAGTTCCGGGAGGACGACCAGGTCCGCGCCGCGGGCCTCGGCGACCATCCGGCCGACCCGTGTGCGCCGGTCATCCGGCGACTCCTCCGCGGGGCTGGCTACTTGCAGCAGAGCGATTCTCATACGGGTCCTTCCGACTCGTCTCAGACAACCCGACCCGACGGGTCGGACAGGTGAAGGGCAGCCGGCGTGCTCGAAGGATGCGCAGCAGCTGCACGGGCCGCCCGCTCGACATCGCCACAGCGTCTAGCGATCCCTGGCTTCTTGCTCAGGCTGCTTGCGCGACTGCCTTGTCGAACGCGGTGGGATCGAAGTAGACGTGCTCGGAGACGACCCTGCCGTCCATGACCGTGTCCACGAGCGTGGCGTACCACCTGACTGGGACGCCGCCCTCCGGCGCGCCGGGTCCGACGTACCGGGCCCTGCACAACAGCTCCCCGACGACGTTGGTGCTGGTCGCGACCAGTGTCACGAACTCCACCTCGACCTGACCATCGGCGAACAGGGCGTTGTAACGCTTCACGTGCTCTCGGAAGGCCGCCTTGCCTCGCACCGGCTCGTCCGGGAACGGCATGTCCGTATAGACCATGTCATCCGCGAAGCAGTCGATCAGGTCGTCGAGGTCGGTGCGCGCCCATGCGGAGATCAGGCGCCGGAAGAGGGCCTCGTTGTCGCGCGCACGCTGCAGTGTCTGCTCGGCGTCCATCTCGGCCCGCGCTTTCCCGGACGGTCGTAGCTGCCCTGCTTGCTCCGCCAGAAACGCGTCGATATCGCGTGGCGGACGACCGGTCACCCGCTCGACCTCACCCGTGACGGTGGCCGTCTCCCCTGCGATGATGCTCTCGGCGATTCGGGTCATGTAGGCGACGAAACCTTCGTCGAGCCCGTCGGCGCGCATGCGCGTCTCGGCCTCACGGAGGCTCTCCTCGACACCCGTGACGGGGCTGTCGGCGACCGCGGTGATGCGCTCGGCGAGCTGGTCCAGGGTCAGTGCGTCCGGACCGGTGAGGTCGAGCGCCTGACCAGCCGCCCCGCCGTTGACGAGCACCTCCGCCGCGACCTCCGCGATGTCGCGGGCGTCGATCCACGCGGTGGCAGAGCCACCGGTGGTCATGACGATGATCCGGTCGTCGCGGACCATGGGGCCGAAGAAGTACTCATCGACGATGTCCTGCATGAACCAGCTCGGGCGCAGGATCGTCCACTCCAAGTCGCTGGACTCCACCGCCAGCTCCATCTGCCGCTCGGTGACGTCGCCGGGCCGGGTCTGGGCCGCGCACTCGGAGAGGAACACGAGGCGGGTGGCGCGGACGGCCTTCACGGCGTCCAGGAACCTGCCCACCACCTTGACGACATCCGCGGACTCGGGCTTCACGAGGTACACACCGTCGACGCCGTCGAGCGCGGGGCCCCACGTCGACTCGTCATGCCAGTCGAACCGCTCGGTATCGGCCCCCGTCACGTCGAGTTGCTCAGGGTTGCGCGAGGCGGCCCGTACCGTGGCGCCTCGGGACACCAGGCCTGCTACGACGTGTCGCCCAGTCTTGCCACTGGCGCCGATGACCAGGATTCGGCTCACGGTAAGTCCTTAGGTCTAATGCACATGACCACACGTCTTGGTGGCGAGTGCCCTGAGTCTGCTTGGCAGTCCGGCCGCCCGGCGGCCGGACTGCCCCCGCTGAACGATGCCGTATCTCAAGGCCGGGTGGGTTGTGCGATACCGCAGAGGGATCAGCCGACTTTACGCATCCGCACAAATCGGGTCCCGAGCCGGTCGCTACCGGTCTGCTGTGGAGAAGGCTCATCTAGCCGAGCACCGGGGCTGTTGGTATCGAAAAGCCCACCGGCGCTTGACTCGACGGTGCGGTGATCTGCGGCATCACAGCGATCGTGAACCTCTGCCCGCCTCGCGCGCCAAGGCCTTGTGTCCCCGCACGAAGAACGCCGGACCGTTTGGCTCCTCGGCGCATTGAGCTGACTGGAGGCTGCGGCGATTCTGTGACCACCGTCAACCGACCCTGCGGAGCGACGATCACAAGTGCAGCACAGAGCTTCGGTTGGCTGAGCCCCGCCTCCGCTGAGCAGGACTCCTGGTCGTCCCCCGACGGCCTTGCCTGGAGGCGGCCCGGCGGCGTCGGACAGCCGTGGCCCGACGAGCGAGAGAGAAGACTTCTTATGCACGACTACAGCCCTTCCCTCACAGATCTGACCCTCTGGCACGATGAGGCGGGAGGTGACTGGGGCCCCAAGGAGGTCCTGGACCGTGACCACCACGTCGATGTGGCGATCGTCGGCGGCGGATACACCGGGCTGTGGACGGCCTACTACCTCGCCAAGACCGACCCCTCGCTCCGTATCGCGGTGCTGGAAAGCCACTTCGTCGGTTTCGGAGCCTCGGGCCGCAACGGCGGATGGTGCTCCGCCATTTTCCCCGCCAGCCTGCGGAAGGTCGCGGGCGTCAGTTCCCGTGACGCGGCCGTCCGTATGCAGCGGACCATGAACGACACTGTGCGAGAGATCCAGGACGTCGTCGTCGCGGAAGGCATCGACTGCGACTTCCAGTCCGGCGGCTATCTGGGCGTGGCGAGGAACCCGGCCCAGTGGGTGCGGGCGCAACGGGAGGTGGCCGGCTGGCGGGACTGGGGCTTCGGAAGCGATCACATGCGGCTCCTGGAGACCGAGGAGTTGGTGGACCGGGTGCGCATGTCCGATGCCCTCGGTGCAACCTTCACACCACACTGTGCGGCGTTGCAGCCGGCCAAGCTGGCCCGCGGGCTGGCCGACACCGTCCGAGCAGCCGGGGTGCGAATCTACGAAGACACCCACGTGCGCAGAATCGCCCCCCGCACGCTCGACACCAACCGTGGCCGGATCACGGCCGATGTCGTCGTCCGTGCCACGGAGGGGTACACCGCCCAACTCCCGGGCGCGCGGCGCGACGTGGTGCCGATGTATTCCTTGATGGTGGCGACAGAGCCCCTGCCGGACGCTGTCTGGGAGGAGATCGGATTGCATGATCGCGCCACCTTCAGCGACAAGCGCCACCTGCGCATCTACGGGCAGCGCACGGCGGACGGTCGTCTCGCCTTCGGTGGGCGCGGCGCTCCCTACCACTTCGCCTCACGGGTGGAAAGCACTTTCGACAATGATCCCGCCGTCCACGCCATGCTCCGTCACATTCTGGTGGAGCTGTTCCCAGCAGTCCGTGGGGTGCGGTTCACCCATGCCTGGGGCGGCAACCTCGGAATCCCCCGGGACTGGGTCCCCTCTGTGACGTACGACCGCCGCACAGGGCTCGCTCAGGCGAGCGGATACGTCGGGGACGGAGTCGCCACCGCGAATCTCGCCGGCCGTACGCTGGCCGCCGAGATCCTCGACCTGGACAGTGACATCCGGTCACTTCCCTGGGTCGGCCATCGCTCACCGAAGTGGGAACCGGAACCCCTGCGCTGGCTGGGAGTGAACGCCGGTACACTGGCCTTCACCGTGGCCGACCGCACGGAACAGCGTTCGGGCCGCCCCTCCCGCCTCGCCACAAACTTCTGGCGAGTGCTGGGCCACTGAGTTCAGCGTGCGCGGACACGGTCACGGACCTGCCCGACCAGCTGGCCTCAGGCCGCTCACGCCGACGGCGCGGATGGCCCGGCCTCCAGCCTGAACACCCACAGGGATACGTCGGCAGCGGTCCCCTCCTCCGCATGAGAATCCAGGTGCCTGATGAGCATCACGATCAAGGAGCTGGTTGCACTTCCCTCTCTCCGGACCCGTTTCCTGGCCGGGCGCTCCGGAGAGGACCGGGCGGTGCAGTGGGCGCACACGTGCGAGCTACCCGATCCGTGGAACTGGCTGGGAACCGGGGACCTGCTGCTGTGCGACGGGTACAGCTTTCCTGCTGAGGCCAAGCAGCAGGTGCGATTCCTGGAGAACTTGGCGCAGGCAGCCCTTTCCGGCATTGCGTTCGCGGAGGGCCTGCACGCGCCCGCTCTCGCGCCCGAAGCAGCGGCCGCGGCGGACGCCCTGGAGTTCCCCGTGCTGGAGACGGCGTACGCGGTCCCGTTCGTCACTGTCGCCCGAACAGTGGCCGACAGCAACAGCCAGGAAGCCAGCACACGGCTCACCAAGATCATTCGCCTCTACGACGTCCTGCGCCGGGCGCACCAGTCCAATTTCCGCGGCGACACTCTGCTCGACCAACTCGGCGACGAAGCCGGCGCCCGACTGTACGTCGTCGGCGTCAGCACCGGGGAACCCCTTCTGCCGACCAGGCACCCGTTCCCCGCACCATTTCGCCAGGCACTGATCGAAACGGTCAAGGCGCGGGGCGGGCCATTGCCGACCTTCCTGCGCCTGGCCATCGCCGACGAGTCCCTCCTGACGCTTCCCCTGGCAGCAGGCCATCGCGCCGTGCTCGTCGTCCAGCCACTGGCACCCGGTGCTGCGCCTGACCTGGTGGTACTGCAGCACGTCGCCACCATCGCCGACATGGAGGTGGAGCGTCGAGCGGCGTCCGCGCTCCGGCGCAGGGAGAGCGGCGCACGCCTGCTGGGACAGTTGGTGGACGGCGCCATCGATCTGGAGGCTGCCGAGACCCGCCTGTCCGCGATGGGTCTGGAAAACCGGCCCTGGCGGTTGGTTTGCATCGGCGGTGACACCTCAGTCACCGTGGAAGACGTCCAGGCTTGGCTCAGTGCCAAGAGAATCCGTCATCTCGTGGCGGAGCGCCGCGATGAACTGCTGATTCTGCTGCCGGACGCACAGCCTGCCGAGGAACTCTTCAGCAGTGAACGCGAGCCAGAGGTCCGGGTCGGCATCAGCCACCCCGTGCACAGCCTCAAGGGTATGGGAGACGCCGCCCGCCAGGCCCGGTGGGCTATGGAGGCGGCACGCAGCGAGGGACGCCGCGTCGTGATGTACGGAGACCAGTCAGCCGCGTTCCTGCCGAGGACCGTGGCGGAAGGAGAGGCGGTCGTCGCCCGGATACTCGGCCCGGTCATCGCCTACGACGCCGACAACGACTCCCAGCTCATGCACTCGCTCGAGGTGTTCATGGACAGCAACCGCTCCTGGAAGGAGGGTGCCGACCGGCTGGGCATCCACCGCCAGACGCTGGCCTATCGGATGCACCGGGTCGAGGAGCTCACCGGTCGGAAGTTGCATAGTCTGCAAGGGCAGACCGAGCTCTACCTGGCCCTGCAGACCATGCGGATGCTCAACGGCGGGTAGACCCGCTCATGGAGGCCGGCGCGATCGTTCGTCGGCATGATCAGGCTGGTCATGGGCGACTGTCCGCGGTGAAGATCGTCGGGTGACCTCTCCGAGTGTCCTCGGCTCACGGGTGGGCGGGGACGTCGCGCCGTTTCAAGTGACCGTCGGAGCAGGGCTTGCAGCACGGTGAAGGCGGTTGCCAGGTCGTTGCGCAAAGCCCCGGTGGCAGCGATCCGTAACGCCGGCCTCCGCGCGTCATGCGAGCGGCGGGCGGGAGGCGGTGGCGGAGCCGCTTCGGTCCATGGCCAACTCACCGTCCATCAGGAGGTTCAGCTCAGCAACGCCCGGAGAAGGCACGGTTCCCGGGCTCCCCCTTCGTGTCGACTTGCATCAAGGCTCATGGCCCCATGCCAATCCACTCGGCTCCGTCAAGGGAGACCTCCTTCTTCCAGATCGGCACTTCCTCCTTGAGTAGCTCTATACACGCACGAGCGGCCTCGAACGCCTCAGCACGATGCGGAGCCGCTGCTGCGAGAATCACGGCGGTCTCACCGACTTCCAACCGCCCCGTGCGGTGGGCGATCCCGACACGAACACCAGGAGCAATCGCCTCACACCGTCGAATGATGTCGGCCAGGACCTTCAGGGCCATGCTCCGGTACGCCTCGTACTCCAAGCGCGTCACCGAACGCCCCTGGTTGTGATCGCGCACGGTGCCGATGAACACCACCGTGCCACCGTGTCCCGGCCCTCGGACGGCGTTCAGTACCTCATCCACGCTCAACGGTTCACCGCTCAAGCGGCAATACGTCTGCGAACCGCCCGCCACCGGCGGAATCAAGGCCACCACATCACCATCGGACAGGACACGGCTGGCCGCGGCGAAATCCTCGTTCACCGCCACCCGTGCATGACCACGATGCTGCGCCAAACCGGGGTACGACTCACACAGGCGATCGACAAGGCCCTCGGCCGTAGTGCCCTCGTCCACGGTCACCTTCTCCTCGCGGACGCCGGCGAGCCGTTCCCGAAGCGCCCCGAAGTACATCACCACGATCCGCATGTCACCCTCCGATCGCCGACATCGGCCTGGCCGGCTGGAGAAAGTCAGGGGCGTCGATGCCCGCGCCGGCCTTCTTCGCCCACATCGCGGCCTTCCATCGTGCTGCGATTTCGGCATCGTTGGCCCCGGCACGCAGGAGTCCCCGGAGGTCGGATTCTTCACGCGCGAACAAGCAGTTGCGGACCTGGCCGTCCGCGGTCAGCCGGGTCCGGTCACAGGAACCGCAGAAGGGCAGCGTCACCGCGGCGATGATGCCCACCCGGCCCGGGCCTCCGTCCACCACCCAGGTCTCCGCTGGATCGCTCCCGCGCTGCCGCTCGTCCTGGCTCAGGTCGAACACCGGTACCAGCAGGTTGAAGATCTCCGTCGCGGTGACCATGCGCTCCCGCGTCCAGCCGTGCTGGGCGTCCAATGGCATCTGCTCGATGAACCGAAGCTCGTACTCTCGGTCGAGGCACCAGCGCAGCAGGTCCGGCGCCTCGTCGTCATTGACGCCTCGCATGAGAACCGCGTTCACCTTGACCGGCCGCATGCCTGCTTCGTGGGCTGCGGCGAGCCCGGCGACCACATCCGCGAGCCGATCTCGTCGTGCGAGTGCGCGAAACGTCTCGGATCTCAACGTGTCCAGGGAAACGTTGACCCGGTCGAGGCCGGCTTCACGCAGTGGTCCGGCAAGCCGCGCGAGCCCGATGCCATTGGTGGTCAACGACATCTGCGGCCGCGGTTCCAACGCCGCGACGCGTCCCACCACCTCCAGCAGGTCGCGTCGCAGCAGTGGTTCGCCACCGGTGAAGCGAACCTCCCGGATTCCCAGCTGCGTCACCGCGATGTGGATCAGCCGGACGATCTCGTCTGCCGTGAGCAACTCCGGCTTGGCGAGCCAGTCCAGGCCTTCTTCCGGCATGCAATATGTGCACCGCAGGTTGCAACGGTCTGTAAGCGACACCCGAAGGTCTCTCGCTATCCGGTCAAATGTGTCGATGAGCACGGGCTCTCCCTCGTGGTCACGCGACATGACATCCGGCCGAATGCCTTGCACAGCCAACGGAATTGCCGTGGAGCTGGTAGTCGGTCACCGCGCGCACCATCAGCTCGACCACGACCGAACATCCGATACTGCGAGACTCCGTTGCTGCAATGACTGACATGTGTATCTCCTCGTTCAGTGATTCCTTGACCAACCCCGTGCATCGGTCAACCTGGGACCAGGCTCGCCACTTCGATCCCTCAGGACGTCGGCGCAGCAGCGGTCAGGCTGAGCGATGCGTGAGATACGCGGCAACTCCGTCGGCGACGAGATGGCCGCTGTCGACCGCGCCCTCCATCCAACCGTTCAACATGGCGAAGGAGACGTCGCTACCGGCGAAGAAGACGCGCCCCTCAGGTTCGTTCATCGTCTTCGCGAACCGCCGCGCCCAACCAGGCGGATTGATGCGCCAGGTCCCGTCGCTGAATGGATCGGCGTTGAAGTCGTGCGCATCTACCTCCAGCACACGGGCACCGTCCAGGACAGGATCCAACGCCTTCTGCACCTGCTCGCGGTCGGTCGGGTCGAGCGGATACAGCCCTTCCGCGCCGAACGCCGACATCAGGGCCAGGTTGCGGTCGACCTGGTACTCAGTGACCACCATCTGCAGTCCGGCACGCCAACCCAGAGCGAAGAACCCCGCGGGTGCCCCCTCCACCAGGAAATTGACGCGATAACCGCGACCCGGGTGGTTGGCCGCGAGGGCAGCGGCCTTTGCGTCGCTCAGGACCGGTGACAGATCGATCTGTCGGATCGTGTTCGTAGGAACCGCCACCACACAAACTCGAGCCGAGAAGGTGTCACCCTCGACGGAGGTGACCAGGACCCCATTGTCGTCCTGCCGCACGGAATGGACGGGCGTGGAGAGAAGCAGGTCGATCCCCGCCTCGTCCACCATCCGGTGCAGCAGATCCTCCGTCCCGTTCGCGAACTTGTCCACCAGCACGCCGTGAAAGGCGTTGTAGGGGCTCTTTCCGAGGGTGGCGATGCAGCCGAGGGTGTGCAGGGCCGAGAAGTCGTGGGGGTGCCCACCGACGTAGGTCGACAGTGCCGCAGTGTAGAAATCGTAGGTCGCCGGCGGCAGTTCCAGCGGACCGAGGAACTCGGCCCACGACACGTCGAGGTCTGCCAATGGCTGCATGTGCAGCGGCAGATGAGCGGAGATCCGTTCAGCAGCGCCGGCGATCGCCAGCCACGCTCGTTCGAGCGCGGTGATCTCGTCCGGTGGGACAGGGAACA
Organism: Streptomyces graminofaciens; assembly: GCF_030294945.1. Taxonomy (NCBI): domain Bacteria; kingdom Bacillati; phylum Actinomycetota; class Actinomycetes; order Kitasatosporales; family Streptomycetaceae; genus Streptomyces; species Streptomyces graminofaciens. The sequence goes on from NZ_AP018448.1 coordinate 2,001,306, forward strand.
TGCTGAGCCGGTCCTCGATGAGGAAGCGGTAGTGGGTCAGGTCCGGGCTCTGCATGAGCGGTACGTCGTACCGCCGCACCTCGCGGGCGATGTTCGGCATGTAGTCGGTGGCGATCCAAGCGCCACCGAACTCCATGAGCTCCTCACGGTTCTTGAACTTGCGCGAGTAGGTCCGGCCGCCCACGCGGTCGCGCGCCTCGAGAAGGGTTACCGAGAAGCCTCGATCCCTCAAGTCGCGCGCTGCGGTCACTCCCGCGTACCCCGCACCGACGACGACAACATCCTTCTCATTCGTCATGTTGCTGTGTTTCCTCTCGACATGTGCTCGAGGCCGCCGACCAGCACCAGCACACGACCAGCGACTCACAGCAGCCCGAGACCAGTCACCTCAAGCCAGCGGGGATGCCCACTTCGTCGGCACTGCGGCCCACCGGCATCACGGCTCTTCAGCGGCGGAAGACCACTGTCTTGCCGCCGTTGATCACGACACGGTGCTCCGCGTGCGCGGTCACCGCACGCGCAAGTGCCATCGCCTCCAGGTCGCGGCCTATCTCGGTCAGGTCCGTCGCGGAGTGACTGTGATCGACACGGGCGAAGTCCTGTTCGATGATCGGCCCCTCGTCGAGGTCCCCGGTCACATAGTGCGCGGTGGCGCCCACGACCTTGACGCCCCGGGCGTGGGCCTGGAAGTAGGGGCGGGCTCCCTTGAAGCTGGGGAGCAGACTGTGGTGGATGTTGATCGCTCGCCCGTGCAGTTCCCGGCACAGAGGGTCGGACAGGATCTGCATGTAGCGGGCCAGGACGACCGTCTCCGCGGAGTAGGCGGTGACGAGTTTGCGCAGCTCGTCCTCAGCCCACGGCTTTGTGTCCGGGGTGACGGGCACGTGGTGGAAAGGGATCCTGTGCCACTCGACGAGCTCCCGTAGATCGTCGTGGTTGGAAACGATCGCGACGATCTCCGCACGGAGCGAGCCGGTGCGGACTCTGTGCAACAGGTCGTTGAGGCAGTGCCCTTGCTTCGACACCATGACGAGCAGGCGGTGCCGATGGCCCGGGTCGTGAAGCGCTGCGTTCATGCCCAGCGGCTCCGCAACGCGCTGGAACTGTGAGCGGAGTTCTGAAAGGTCCGCTGAGCGGTCGGCGACGGCGTGGACCCTCATGAAGAACAGACCGGTCTCCTCGTCACCGAACTGCTGGCTTTCGCGAATGCTGAAACCGCGCTCGGCGAGGAAGCCGGCAACCGCCGCGACAATGCCCGGTCGGTCCGCACAGGACAGCGTCAAGACAATTTCGTTCATCAGGACTTCGGCCTTTCGGACTTCGGGTCGTACAGGGGGCGCAGGGAGGCGTGTGCCGACACCCGCCGGCCCGCGACCTCGATCTCGTAGGAACCCTCTTGGAACCAGTGCCTGTCGACGGCCTCGGGAGCGCTGACCCAGCCAAGTGCAACCGCTGCGCCGAGCGTGTGGCCGTACTGAGCGGAGGCGACCCGCCCCACCAGCTCTCCGTCCCGGAAGATCGGCTCGTCGTGGAAGAGGAGGGGGCCGGGATCGTTCAGCAGGAACTGGACGAGCCTGCGCGATATACCGGCGTCCTTTGCCTTGAGCAGTGCATCCCTGCCGATGAATCCGCCCGGCTTGTCCCACTTGACGGTGAATCCCAGGCCGGCCTCCAGTGGGTTGTCCCCGGCGGAGATGTCGTGTCCCCAGCTTCGGTAGGCCTTCTCCGTGCGCAGTGAGTTCATCGCGTGGTAGCCGACCGGCTTGATGCCGAGGTCCTGTCCGGCGTCGAAGAGGACGTCCCACACGTGCTGGGCGATGTCGGCCGGGATCAGCAGTTCCCAGCCGAGCTCGCCCACATAGGTCACGCGGGTGGCGCGTACGAAGCCGAGGCCGAGGTCGATCTCGGCCGAGGTACCGAAGGGGAACCCGTCGGCGGACAGGTCCATGTCCGTGAGCGGCTGCAGGAGCCGACGGGCGTGAGGGCCCATGACCGCGAGCATCGCCATGGTGCCACTCACGTCGGCGACGGTGCAGAAGTCGTCGTCACCGATCGCGCGCTCCAGGTGCGCCAGATCGCGGTTGACCGTCGCCGGGCCGGACAGGACGAGGAACCGGTCCTCGGCGAGCCGCGTGATCGTCACGTCCGACTCGATCCCGCCGTGCTCGTTGAGCCACTGGGTGTATGTGATGCGGCCGGGTTCGGTGTACAGGTCGTTGACCGACACCCGCTGAAGCACCCGCACCGCGTCGCGGCCTTGGACCAGGAGCTTGCCGAACGATGAGGTGTCGATGACCCCGACGCCCTCCCGGACGGCACGATGCTCCGCTGCCGACTGCTCGAACCAGTTCGGCCGGTCGAAGGAGTACTCGTAGCGGCGCTCCACACCGGAAGGGGCATACCAGTTCGCCCGCTCCCAGCCGGCCAGTTCACCGAAGACCGCACCCGCTTCCTCGGTCCGGCGGTGCAGTGGGCTGATCCTGAAGGGCCGAGCGCTGGTGCGCTGCTGGAACGGCCAGTGGACCTCGTACGACTCGTCCAACGTCTCCAGCACCCGCTGCTCGAGGAACCTGCGGTTCGTCTCGTGCCGCTGCACCCGGCCAAGGTCGGTCTCGGGCATGTCCAGGGGACTGCGTCCGTCGACGATCCAGTCGGCCAGCACCGACCCCGCACCCGGCCCCGACAGGAAGCCCACCGAGTTGAACCCCGCCGCGACGAAGTAGTTGCGCAGGCGCGGGGCCTCCCCGAGGTGGTACTGACCATCGGGGGTGAAGCTCTCGGGGCCACAGAAGTGCAGGCGGATGCGGGCATCCTCCAGCACGGGCATCCGGTGCATGATCTTCTCGTAGAAGGGACCGAGATGGTCCCAGTCCTCCGGGAGCTGCACGAAACCCTTGTTCTCCGGGATCCCGCGCGAGCCCCAGACATAACTGCCGGGCTCGAAGAAGCCGACCATCAAGGCTCCGGCTTCGTCCTTGATGTAGGCGTACTCGTCGCCACTCTTGACCGTGGGCAGGTTACGCGGGAGGCCCGCGATCGCCTCGGTGACGACGTAATAGTGGGCCAGGGCCTGCAGGGGCACGTCGACACCCGCCTTCGCACCGAATTCCCGGCCCCACATTCCCGTCGCGTTGACCACATACTCCGCCTCGATGTCGCCCTGGGCGGTACGCACGCCCGTGACCCGACCTTGCGCAGTGGTCACATCGAGAACCTCGACGCCCTCGAGCACCTGCACGCGGCGCTGCCGCGCGCCCCGGATCAACGAGATGGTCGTGTCGGTCGCGCTTCCCCTGCCGTCTCCGGGGAAGAGCAGGCTTCCGTGCAGTCCGTCCGGGTTCAGCAACGGATGGAGCTCCAGCGTCTGCTCGACATCAAGGAGTCGAGCCTCGATCCCGTTTCCGCGAACGACACTGGCCTGATGCCGCAGTTCCTGCAGCCTTTCAGGCGACGTGGCCAGGTTCATGGTGCCGGTCTGCACGAAACCGGTGGAAAAGCCGGTGTCCCGCTCGAGAGACTTGAAGATCGCAAGGCTGCGCTGCACCACCTCGCGGGTTGCGTGGGTGCCTCGCGCCTGCGTCACCAGGCCTGCGGCGTGCCAGGTCGTGCCCGATGTCAGCTGGTTCTTCTCCAGCAGGACCACATCGGTCCAACCACGGCACGCGAGGTGGTAGGCGGTACTCGCGCCAATGATTCCACCGCCGACGATGACGACCTGCGCCCGTTTCGGCAACTTCACGTCCATGACCACCCTCCATTCGAAGATCCCAATGTGAATGTCTCCGCTCCCGGCCGCCATGTGTCGGTTGGCCAAACACACCGCCTTCGGTTGTTCGATTGCGTAGTACCGCCACCCACCCACCTTGGGCACAGTCGAGCCCGCAGGTTGGTGCGCAGTCGACGAGTGACGGGAAGCGGAAGAGCCGGTGAACAGCACAGAAGGCGTCATCGACGGCAACCTCGCCGCAAAAGAGATCAAGGAGGAGCTGAGGAGCCGCGTCGAACGCCTGGCAACAGCAGGTGAGCCGCCCGGTCTCGGCACCATCCTGGTCGGTGACGATCCGGCCTCCCGCTCCTACGTCGCCGGAAAGCATCGGGACTGCGCGGACGTGGGGATCAGGTCCCTGCGCGTGGAGCTGCCGGCGAGCGCGTCTCAGCGAGAGGTGCTCACCGAGGTGGAACGCCTCAACGAAGACCCGCAGTGCTCCGGCTTCATCGTGCAGCTGCCACTTCCCGCCCAGATCGACATGCACGCGGTGCTGCAGGCCATCGATCCCGACAAGGACGCCGACGGCCTCCACCCCGCGAATCTCGGCCGTCTGATCCTCGGCCGCCCCGGCACGCTGCCCTGCACACCCCGGGGAATCCTGGAACTGCTCCGGCGTGAAAACGTCCCCATCACTGGAGCGCAGTTCTGTGTGATCGGTTGTGGAACGACGGTGGGGCGCCCACTCGCGCTCATGTTGACCCGGCCCACCGAACACGCGACGGTCACTCTGTGCCACGAAGCCACCATCGACGTGGCTGCGCACACCAGGGTCGCCGACGTGGTGATCGCCGCCGCCGGCGCCGCCCACCTGGTCAAGCCGTCCTGGATCAGGCCGGGGGCGACCGTGCTGTCGGTCGGCATCACCCGCACCATCGAGGGCATCCTCGGGGATGTCCATCCTGACGTCGAACAAGTGGCCGGCAAGTGGACACGGGCGACGGGCGGGGTGGGCCCTATGACGCGGGCCATGCTGCTGAAGAACGTCGTGGAGTTGGCCGAGCGGCGCGCAGACTGACCGCAGCCAAAGGCGAGGACAAGCACCGGCCTCTGGCAGCGGCAGGTGGTTCGCCACCATCGAACACAGATACGCGGTACCGCCGACGCGGACTGCCAGAAACGCACGCTCGACGGGGCGCGGCCGCCGCACATGGCGGGGACTTCGTCGGGCCCTCGCGCACACTCCCGTGCTCGGTGACGACCCCATCATCACCACCCGCGCACTTCGGCCAGGCCCTTGCGGTCCCGCTGCCTCTCCTCCTGCCCTCGCTGGCCCTGACTTTCCTGATTCTCCCGCTCGTCGCGCTGCTGATCCGGGGCCGGCACCGCCGTCATCCTCGACGCCGTCAAGGACCTCGGCCTCCCCGAAGGCTCCATGGTGTGCACCCTGACCAAGGCGACGGAGGTCGCGCCGGCCACCGGCCCGGTACTGCGGGACGACCCACGACTGGGAAACGAAGCAGAAGAGCCCTTGGCGCGAGCCGTGCGCATTTCCCTTTTTCAGGAGGAGGAATTCAAGAGTCGTTCTTCCCCGGCGTGTAGTCGTGGAAGCCACGGCCGGTCTTCTTGCCGAGCAGCCCGGCGTCGACCATGCGCAGCAGGAGGGGCGGCGGGGAGTACAGGGGCTCCTTGAACTCCTCGTACATTGACTCGGCGATGGCCTTGAGAGTGTCGAGGCCGATGAGGTCGGCAAGGCGCAGGGGGCCCATGGGGTGGGCGCAGCCGAGGACCATGCCGTTGTCGATGTCGCCGGCGGAGGCGAAGCCGGATTCAAGCATGCGGACGGCGGAGAGCAGGTACGGCACGAGGAGGGCGTTGACGACGAATCCGGCCCGGTCCTGGGAGCCGACGACCTGCTTGCCAAGCACTCCGGTGACGAAGTCCTCGGCGCGGGCGCGGGTTTGGCCGCTGGTAAGCAGAGACGGCACCAGTTCCACCAGGCCCAGGACCGGTACCGGATTGAAGAAGTGGACGCCGATGACCTGGCCCGGCCGATCGGTGGCTGTCCCGAGTTTCATGATCGGGATGGACGAGGTGTTGGAGGCGAGGATCGCGCTCGGACGGACAACGACCTTGTCGAGGGCGGTGAACACCTCGGTCTTGGTCTGCTCGTCCTCCGCCACAGCCTCGATCACGAGGTCGCGGTCGGCCAGGTCCCCGAGGTCGGTGGTGAAGTGCATACGACTGAGCGCGGCATCGCGGTCGGCTTCGGTGAGCTTGTCGCTGCGCAGGCCGCGGTCGAGGGAGGCGAGGACTCTTCGGCGTCCTGCCTCGACGGATTCAGGACATGTCTCCCGGACGACGACGTCGAGGCCGGCACGCGCGCAGACTTCCGTGATGCCGCTACCCATGAGCCCCGCCCCGACGACACCCACGCGGAGGATGTCCTCGCAGGTGCCGTTCAGGGCGGGCTGTGGACGGGGCAACGGTGGTGCGACCGGTGTGGCCATCGAGCCTCACTCTCTCAAGGATGCGGACTGGGATGGGTCCGGTTCGGACGCGGGAAGGCCGCTCACCGCGTCCGGAACCGGGGTGTGGCGGCAGTCAGCGGAATGCCGGGTAGCCGGTGATCGCCTGACCGACGACGAGGGTGTGCATCTCGTTGGTGCCTTCGTAGGTGAGCACCGATTCCAGGTTGTTCGCGTGGCGTAGCGGCGAGTACTCCAGGGAGATGCCGTTGGCGCCGAGGACCGTGCGGCATTCGCGGGCGATCGCGATCGCCTCCCGGACGTTGTTGAGCTTGCCGACGCTGATCTGCTCGGGGCGGATGCGCCCCTGGTCCTTCAGGCGGCCCAGGTGCATGGCGAGCAGTGCGGCGCTGCCGAGGGAGACGGTCATGTCGGCGAGCTTCTTCTGAGTGAGCTGGAAGGCACTGATCGGCTTACCGAACTGCACCCGTGAGTCGGCGTAGTCGATGGCCGCCTGCAGGCTGTCGCGGGCCGCGCCGACGACACCGAACAGAATGCCGAAGCGGGCCTCGTTCAGGCAGGACAGCGGGCCACGCAGTCCCTTCGCGTGCGGCAGGCGCGCCGACTCGGGCAGCCGTACGTCGTGGAAGGACAGCTCCGAGGTGATGGAGGCACGCAGCGACATCTTCTGCTTGATGTCCTGCGTGGTGAAGCCGGGGGTGCCACGCGGCAGGAGGAATCCACGGATACCGTCCTCGGTCTGCGCCCATACGGTGGCCACGTCGGCGATGCCGCCGTTGGTGATCCACATCTTGGAGCCGTTCAGGATCCAGTCGCCGCCGTCGCGCACAGCCCGGGTGCGCATCCCCGCGGGATCGCTGCCGAAGTCGGGCTCGGTCAGGCCGAAGCAGCCGATCGCCTCACCGGCAGCGAGCCGCGGAAGCCACTGAAGCTTCTGCTCCTCCGAGCCCCACTTCCAGATGGAGAACATCGACAGCGAGCCCTGCACGGAGACGAAGCTGCGGAAGCCGGAGTCGGCGGCCTCCAGTTCCATGCACGCCAGGCCGTAGCTGACGGCGTCGGTTCCGGCACAGCCGTACCCTTCCAGATGCATGCCAAGTACGCCCAACTTGCCGAGTTCGGGGGCGAGTTCACGGGCGAAGTGGGCATTCTCGAACCACCCGCCGAGATGCGGGCGCACCCGGTCGGCAAGGAATTTGGCGACAGTGGCCTGGATCTCGCGCTCCTCGTCGGTCAAAACGGAGGCGATGTCGAGCAGGTCGAGGGGGTCCTTCAGCGGCTTGGCGGCGCTCATCATGTGCTCCTGGGGATGGTGATCGGGTCGTGGAGGGGTGGCTGACAAGTCAGGAATCCAGCCAGGCCCTGAGGTCGTCCGTGTGCTCGCCGAGGCACGGCGGGCGGCGTTCGTAGCGGGGCGGGGTGCTGGAGAGGCCGATCGGGTTGGCGACCAGCTGCATAGCGGAGCCGTCCGGCCCGGTGGCCGTGGCACGGGGACTCAGACCGAGAGTGTCGGCCAGATCGAAGGCCTGTGCGAGGTCGTTCACCGGTCCGCAGGGCACACCGAGCGGGCTGAGCCGGTCGAACCATTCCGGCGCGGTCCGCGCCGACAGCAGATCCCGCAGCCGCTCGGCGAGTTCGTCGACCTGGGCCACCCGGTCGGTGTTGGTCGCGAAGCGAGGGTCGTCGGCCAGCCCCGGTTCGTCCAGTCCCTGGCACAAGGCTCGGAACTGCCGGTCGTTGCCGACGGCGACGGCCAGCGGACGGTCCTTGGTCGGGAAGACCTCGTACGGGGCGATCGACGGATGCCGGTTGCCCAGGATGCCCGGCACCTTGCCGGCGAGGGTGTAGCCGCCGGCCTGGTTGACCAGGCTGGACAGCAGGCAGGAGAGGAGATTGACCTGGACGTGCTGTCCTTCCCCGGTGGCCTCACGGTGGCGCAGCGCGGCCAGCACGCCGATCGCCGCATGCAGTCCGGTCAACACGTCCACGAGGGCCACGCCCGTCTTCACCGGCTGCCCGGAGGCCGACCCGGTGACGCTCATCAGGCCGCCGACCGCCTGGATCAGCAGGTCGTAGCCGGGCAGGGCGGCGCCTGCACCGGCGCCGAACCCGGTGATCGAGCAGTACACGAGGCGGGGGTTGAGTTCGCGCGCCCGGTCGTAACCGAGGCCGTACTTGCCCATGATCCCGGGCCGGAAGTTCTCGAAGAGAACATCGGCCCGGCGGACCAGCTCCGTCGCTGCGCGCAGGTCCTGCTCGTCGCGCAGGTCGAGCGTGAGGGAGCGTTTGTTGCGGTTGACCGAGAGGTAGTACGTGGCTTCGCCGTGGGCGTGAGGCGGTCCCCAGGCCCGGGTGTCGTCGCCGGTGTCCGGATGCTCGACCTTGATGACGTCGGCGCCGAGATCCGCGAGGAGCATCGTGGCGTACGGAGCGGCCAGGACGCGTCCGAAGTCTGCGACGAGCAGGCCGGACAGGGGCCCCCGGGTCACCGGGGCGCTCCCGAGGGCCGCACGTACACGGTCTTGGTCCGCGTGAAGAACTCGCGAGCGGCACGCCCCTGTTCCTTGGGTCCGTAGGCGCTCTGCCTGGCCCCGCCGAAGGGCACGTGCGGATCGGCCCCCGCGGTCTCGGAGTTGATGTGCAGGACGCCTACGTCCACGTGTTCCATGGCGGCGGCCATGGCCCGCAGGTCGTCGGTGAAGACTGCGGCGGAGAGCCCGAACTCGCTGTCGTTGGCCAGCCGGAACGCCTCCTGGACATCGGGGGCCCGGCGAACGGACAGCACGGGGCCGAACAGCTCCTCCCGCCACAGCGGGTCGTCTCCGGCCAGTTCGACCACGGTGGGCCGCAGAAACGCGCCCGTCATACGGTCGTCGTCGTACCGGCGCCCTCCCGTGAGGATTTCCACTCCAAGGCGTTCCCTAGCTGCATCCACCGACCGCTGGATCTCGTCCCGGGCCTGGAGCGAGACCACGGGCCCCATCTCGGTTCCCTCCTCCAGCGGGTCACCGACCCGCAGAGCCGCGGCCCGCTTGGTGAGCAGAGCCAGGAACTCGTCGGCGACCGACTCCTGAACTACGAGCCGGGAGGTGGCGGTGCACTTCTGCCCGGCGGAGCGCAAGGCCCCGGCGAGCACCTCCCCCACCGCCAGTTCCAGGTCGGCGTCGGCGAGCACGACGGCCGCGTTCTTTCCGCCCATCTCGGTCTGGACTGGTCGGGCCAGATGGCCGCAGGTCGCGATCAGTCTCCGGCCGACGGAGGTCGACCCGGTGAACGTCACGGCGTCCACCCCGGGGTGTTCGACGAGCTGGCCGCCCAGGGTTCCGTTACCGATCAGTAGTGACAGCACGCCTTCCGGCAGCCCGGCCTCGACCAAAGCCTCGGCCAGCCTTACGGCCAGCAGCGGGACCAGGCTCGCGGGCTTCCACACCACCGTGTTGCCGTAGCTGAGAGCGGGAGCGATCTTCCAGGCCGGGATCGCGACAGGAAAGTTGAAGGGGGTGACAACGGCGACGACGCCGACCGGGCGGTGGATCACCTGGATCTGCTCGCCGGGCCGTGGCGAGGCGAAGACCTCGCCGACCGGGCGCGACGCCTCGCTCGCGTAATAGCGGAGGATCTCGGCAGCGCGCCGCACCTCGCCAACGCCCTCGACCCGGGTCTTGCCCTCCTCCCAGGACAGTTCCGTGCCCCACTCCTCGGCCCGTGTGTCGAGGATGTCAGCGGCCCGGTCCAGGATCGGGCCGCGGACGTGGTGCGGGGTCGCCGCCCAGCGGGGGAAGGCGTCTTGGGCGGCGGCGACGGCGCTGTCCAGATCGCAGTCCTCGGCGAGCTGCCCGACGGCCACGGTCTCATGAGGCCACGCGGGGTTGACATCGAGCAGATCGGCGCCGCCTCCGGTTCGCCACTGTCCCGCGACCAGGTGACGCAGGGACCGGGCGGACCGGTTGAATCCGCCTGCCGTCGCGCTGTTTCCCGCGCTCTGTCGCATCGGCCTTCCTTTCGAACGGTCCGTACACGTCGTACGGAGTGGGGTGGGGACGGGGCGTATGTCGGTATGCGCCGTATGTCGGGGACGGATCATGCGTCCGTACGCGCCACGCCGGCGCCTCGGGTTATCAGGCCGTCATTCTCGGAACCGGACCTGCGGCACCGCACTCGACAAAATGTCCCGCACCACGCGACGGAAGCGCTCCGATCCGTCCAGTGCCGGCAGACCGCGTACGGTGCTTTGCTCGTCGCTCCCAGCCCCTGCACATTCCGGAGGACCTTCCATGCCCGGTGCTTCCCGGCCGGTCGGCGGCCCTGACCTTGCGCAGGTCCGGCGGATCGTGAGCGAGATCCCCGGCCCGCGCTCCCGCGAACTGCTGGCCCGTCAGCGCGGCCTGGTACCGGCCGGCGTCGGCGCGGCCCTGCCCGTGTTCGTGGAGGCGGCCGGCGGCGGCGTGATCGTCGACGCGGACGGTAACTCCTTCATCGACTTCGGCAGCGGCATCGCGGTGACCACGGTGGGCAACTCCGCCCCGGCCGTGGCGGAGCGGGCGGCGGCGCAGTTGCGCCGGTTCACGCACACCTGCTTCTTTGTCAACCCCTACGAGTCGTACCTGGACGTGTGCGAGAAGCTGAACGAGCTCGCGCCCGTCCCGGGCGAGAAGCGCACGATCCTGGTGAACTCCGGTGCCGAGGCCGTGGAGAACGCCGTCAAGGTCGCCCGGGCCGCCACCGGCCGTCCCGGCGTCGTCGTCTTCGACCACGCCTTCCACGGGCGCACGCTGCTGACCATGAGCCTCACGGCCAAGAACAAGCCCTACAAGCAGGGCTTCGGCCCCTTTGCCCCGGAGGTCCACCGGGCGCCGATGGCGTACCCGTACCGGTGGCCCACAAGCCCGGAACGCTGTGCCGAGGAAGCCGCGTACGCCCTTGCCGACCTGCTCGACCGGCAGGTGGGCGCCGACAACGTGGCCGCGGTCCTGGTTGAGCCGATCCAGGGCGAGGGCGGCTTCGTCGTCCCGGCACCCGGGTTTCTGAGCAGGGTCGCCGACATCTGCCGGACCAGGGGCATCCTGCTGATAGTGGACGAGATCCAGGCCGGTATCGCCCGCACCGGCCGGATGTTCGCCTGCGAGCACGAGGGGATCCGACCCGATCTGATCACTACTGCCAAGGGGCTCGCCGGCGGCCTGCCGCTGGGCGCGGTGACCGGCCGGGCCGAGCTGATGGACGCCGTCCCCGCCGGGGGACTCGGCGGCACCTTCAGCGGCAATCCCGTGGCCTGCGAGGCGGCACTCGGCGTCTTTGAGGAGATCCAGGCCCACGACTTGCTGGAGCGCGCCCGGGAGATCGGCGACACCATGCTCGAATTCTTCGGTCGGCTGAGCGATCGGTACCCGATCGTCGGCGATGTCCGGGGCCGGGGTGCCATGACAGCGATCGAAATGGTGGAAGCGGACGGTTACCGGGTGCCCGCTCCGGACCTCGCAGCCCGGGTCGCCCGACGGTGCCACGCGGACGGCCTGCTCGTCCTGACCGCCGGCAGCTACGGCAACGTGCTGCGTTTTCTTCCGCCGCTGTCGATCTCCGACACCCTGCTGGAGGAGGGGCTGTCCGTCCTCGGCGAGGCCGTTGAGAAGGAGATGGCCCGGGCCGTCTACTGACCTTTGAGGCGTGTTGTCGCCGGGGGCTGACGATGCGTGAACTTCGCGGTATGCCGGTTGTGTGAGATATCCACAAGGTGGTGGGCTGACGCCTGAACGGCAGGCGTTTCGCGAGCGCATCCGAATGGAGGCGGCCGAGCGATTCGCGGTCGGCGCCTGCAATGTCGAGGTCGCCAAGGACTTACGGGTGAGTGTGCGCTCGGTGCAGCGCTGGCGCCGGGCCTGGCACGACGTCGGCGTGGAGGGACTGCGGTCCGCCGGACCGGTCTCACTGCCCAAGTTGAGTGAGGCACTGTTTGCCGTACTCGAACAGGAACTGGCCAAGGGGCCGGTCGCGCACGGCTGGCCGGACCAGACCTGGACGCTGTCGCGGATCAAGACGCTGATCGGGCGCCGGTTCCACAAGAGCATGACGCTGTCGGCCATCGCGCAGATGCTGCACCGGCACGGCTTCAGCCACCAGGTCCCCGCCCGCCGCGCGCTGGAGCGCAACGAGGAAGCCGTCACCGGCTGGGTGAAGGAGACATGGCCCCAGGTGGAAGCACCGTGGCGGCGCTCGGGGCATGGCTATGCTTCGAAGACGAGGCCGGCTTCTCGATGACGCCGCCCACCGCCCGAACCTGGGCCAGGCGCGGAGAGACACCCGTCATCCGGGTGCGAGGACGCTCCCAGCGCCGCATCTCCATCGCCGCGCTCGCCTGCTACAAGCACGGCGAACGCACACGCCTGATCTACCGGCCCAGGCGACACGTCGATCACAAACGGGGCGGCAGACGCAGCTTCACCTGGACCGACTACCGCGACCTGCTCATCGACGCCCACCAGCAACTCGGCGCACCCATCGTGCTTGTGTGGGACAACCTCAATGTCCACAAGGACCGCCGAATGCGGCAGTTCATCGACACCCACGACTGGATCAGCTGCTACTTCCTGCCGGCCTACGCACCCGACCTCAACCCCGTCGAGGGCATCTGGTCACTACTGCGACGCAGCAGCCAGGCCAACACCGCCTTCACCGACCCCGACCACCTCATGCGCACGCTCCGGCACGGTCTCCGCCGGATCCAGTACCGCAGCAACCTCATCGACGGATGCCTCGCCGAAACCGGCCTCACCTTGACGACACCACGGCCACAACGTCAGTAACCGTGGTCAGTCGGTTCCGCCGTGATCGCCGGGCTCCTGCCATGCGGACAGCGCCAGCAGGAGTTCGGCGCGCACATGTGCCGAGTCGAGGTCCCCACCGACCAGGCCACGCACCCGTTCCATCCGGCTGCGCAAGGTGTGCCGGTGCACGCCGAGCGCCGCCGAGGCCGCCTCCCACTGCCCGTTGTGCTCCAGAAAGGCCCGCAGCGAGACGAGCAGGTCGGTGCCGTGTTCGGTGTCGTGCAGGGCGAGCGGAGCCAGTTGCGCCTGGGCCAGCGCCGCGAGGATCGTTCTCGTCTCCGGGGTGGCGGCGAGCAGCCGGCCGGCCAGCGATTCGAAGGCCACCACGTCGCGGCTGCCCCGCGTCCGGGCAACCGAGGCGGCGTTCAGCGCCTCGGTCAGGGCCACGGGCCCGTCGGCCAGCTGGTGGGCGGCACTCAGGCCCGCCCACACCTGCGAGTTCAGCCGGGCCCGCGCCGCGTCCGTCACCGTCTGCGCCGTGCCCCCGTGACCGGCTGGCAGCAACACCGCCATCGCGCCGCCGCCGTGAGCCCGGCCGAACAGGGGCAGGCCCCGCTCGGCGAGCTCCTTCCCCACGGCCTGAAGGGCTTGGCGCGGGCTGCCGCCGCGCAGGGCGAGGACACGGATACCGTCGCGGACGGGGAACCCCGCCTCGGTCAGGTGGCCATCAGCCGCCGACGCCGCGATGCTGCCGTCCAGCAGCATCCGCAGAAACAGGCCGTTGACGCGGTTCTGCTCGTCGCGCAGCCGCACGGGCTTCTCCGCTTCCAGGGCGACCAGCGATGCGGCGTGCCCGACCAGGAGGTGGTCGACCGGCGTGAGGGCCCGATCAGCGACCAGGCCCAGACGGCCGTGGACCCGCGGCCCCACGCGGACCTGCTGCACGGCCAGCCCACCGTCCTGGCCGCTGCTCACCGCGGCCGCCGCCCGCTCGGGGGGACCAAGGTCGGCGACCAGGGCGGCCTCGGGGGCTCCGGCACCGGCGGATGGGCCGCACGGACCTTGCTCTCCGGGTCCAGGAGGACGACCGACGTGCCGGTGGAGACGGCGAGCTCCCGCACCACCGCCTGGGCCCCACCGCGCAACGCGGCCCGCGTCATCCTCGGCTGGATCCGCGACGCCTGGACGACCCCCTCGTACTGCTGCTCGGCCAGACGCTCCATCACCGCCTTGGTGACGGCCAGGAACGGCGTGGGCAGCGGGACCTCAAGCAGCGGCAGACCGACCCCGTCGGCCGCGTCGACCAGCGCCTCGGGCACTGTCTCATGCGTCAGACCGACCCCGAAGCCCACCGCGGCCACCCCGGCTTTCGCGAGACGGCCGACGTAGTCCTCGCAGGCACCCGAGTCGGGCACCAGGCGGAGCCCGGTAGTGAGCACCAGCTCCCCACCGTTCAACCACGGTGCGGGGTCGGTGAGCTCGATGCTGTGCGCCCAGACCACTTCCCGGTCCAGACTGCTGCGGCCCGCCAGCACCTTCAGACGCAGATCCTGACGCCGTACAAGCCAGGCAAGTGCTACGCCCATTACGCACCCACCTTCATGACATCCAGGAGTAGAGGTAAAAACCCATTCGGAACACGACGGCAGGGCCGCCGGACGTGGTGCGGTCGGCGGCCCCGTGTGCGCGACCCGGTGGGTCAATTGTCCACCCGGAACGTGCAGTCGTACGCGTTGCCCTTCGCGTCACGGGCGTGCAGGCGTATTTCCCCCGCGCCTGGCTCCACTTCCCGGTTCCTCCAGTGATCGCGAGGGTGGAGTCGGCCGCGTCGTATTCCATCCTGTGCACGGCCGTCTGCAGGTCGGTCAGGTGTCGCCGCACCACTTGACTGCACGGTCACGGTCGCCGTCGACGACACTGCGAGTTCGCCCCCGGCGACACGGTCCGCACTGACCGTCCCATCCTGCTGTCCGGAGCTGTGCTGTCATCGGCTCTGCACAGCCCACCGGCCGAGGGCTGCATCCCGCAGCAGCGCGACTCCTCCGGCCGATGACACCTACAGAGTGTCTTCTGGGACGTACTGGGCGTTACGGTCAACCGCGTGATAGATGTCGGCCGCTATGGGGCGGCGGAGTTCCTCTGCGAGGTGGCCGAGGAGTCCCGCAGCGCGGGCGAGCAGCGCGAAGCCTCGCAGCAGTTCAGGGGGCAGCCGGAGATCGGCGAGCGCCGCTCCGCACACTCCGGCCCCGTTCAGTGGCAGTGCCCGGCCGAGGACCTCGGGGGCCATCCGCCCCATCGCTTCGAAAAGGGCCAAGTGAGGCCCGTACGCCCCCTCTTCGCGAGCGATCCGGACGATCACTGCGGTCCGGGGGTCGCGCTCCTTGTGGACCGGGTGACCGAGGCCGGGCACCAGCCGTTTGGCCGCCTTACGCTCCGCCAGGGCTTTGCGAGCCAGCGCGTCCCATTCGGCGTCCGTGGCAGCGCGGGCGGCGTCACCCGCTTCCGCGATCACCTCCGCGAGGAACCGGCCGGTGTCCTCAGTGACGCCGAGGAAGCGGGATCCTCCGCCGAGCAGCCCTGCGGCCATGGCCCCTTGTACGGACTCCGGTGCCGACAGGAGAGTCAGCCGGGCGGCGATGGCGGTGGGAGTGAATCCGTGGTCGGCGAGTGCGACCAGCACGGTCTCGAAGAGCCGCACCTCGCCCGCGTTGGGGCGCCGCTGGGCGGCGAGCCAGAAGGCGAGTTCACCGAATCCCACCTGCCCCATGAGCTCTTCCGCCAGGTCGTGTCCCAGCAGACGGATGGTGGTGGCGTCCGAGGTGCCGAGCCCCGTCGGGTACTGCGGCTGTCCATTGGTCACTGATCTGCATCCTTTCCTGCCGCGAGCCAGGCCCGCAGCTCTGCGCCGTGCTGATCGTGGTCGGGTGGGGGCAGGACATACCGGGTTTCGGTGGCGCTGAGGGTGATCGGGTTGCGGATCATCGGCACCGCATGTGCCTCGGTCCCGACGGTCACCACGGGGTCGAGACCCAGCTCCGTCGCGAGGGCGACGCCTCCGTCGACGTGGTTGATCGGTCCGCAGGGGATCATCGCCGCGGAGAGCTTCTTGAACCACTCGTCCGCCGGGCGTTCCTTGAGCTTCGCGACCAGGAGCGGACGCAGCTGCTCGCGGTTGCGGGTACGGGCCTCGTTTCCCGCGAACCGGGGGTCGTCCGGCAGGTCGTCGAGGCCGAGTTCCGCACAGAGCCTGCGGAACTGGCGGTTGTTCCCCGCGATGACGATGAGGTCCTTGTCCGCCGTCGGCAGCGGTTCGTAGGGGAAGAGGCTGGGGTGGGCGTTGCCCATCCGGTGCGGGACGGTACCGCCGGCCACATAGCCGGAGGTGTGGTTCACCAGTCCGGAGAGCGCCGAGGACAGCAGGTTGACCTCCACATGTTGCCCGGCCCCTGTCCTGTTGCGGTGGTTGAGAGCGGCGAGGATGCCGAGGGCGGCGTGCGTTCCGGTCATGACGTCGAACACGGAGATGCCCGCCCGGTAGGGCGGACCGTCGGCGTCTCCGGTCAGGCTCATGAGTCCGGAGGCCGCCTGGACCAGCAGGTCGTAGCCGGGCAGGGACGCCCCGCCCGCCGTGCCGAACCCGCTGATCGACGCGTAGATGAGCCCCGGGTTGTCCGCGCTGGTCGTCTCGTAGTCAAGACCGAACCTGGTCAGGCCGCCCGGCTTGAAATTCTCGATCATGACGTCGGCGCGCGTCACCAGTTCCTTGGCCAGCCGCAGGTCCTCGGGCTTCCTGAGGTCCAAAGCGATGGAGCGCTTGTTGCGGTTGATGCCGAGGTAATAGGTGGACACCCCTTCCCGGACAGGCGGCATCCAGGTACGCGTGTCGTCACCGGCCGGCGACTCCACCTTGATCACCTCGGCACCCATGTCCCCGAGCAACATGGTGGCGTACGGTCCGGCCAGGATGCGGGAGAAATCGGCGATCAGCAGCCCGTCGAGGGCCCCTTTTGAGTCGGTCATCGAGCGACACCACCCCTTCATACTTGCCCACCGATCGGACGATCGCCCGTTCTGCGGGTCGTGCACAAACATTAATAAATGCGGGGTCCTGGTCAATCGAATCTCCGCTCCCTGGTCCCCAGGAAACAAATCTGACCGTAGAGCGGACGTCTGTCCACTGGAGACTCCACCAAGGGCCGGTCATCTTGCCGGAAACGGCCTGAGCCTGCCGGAAGCGGCTCGTCCCTCCGGACACCCCCTCCTACCGTCATTGGTGAGAACAACGCGGGGAACGGTTGTTGCAGGCACGGAGATTCACAGTGGAGGACGTAATGGGCACGCAGGGGATACGGGTCTTGGGCATCGGTGGGACGACGCGGCAGAACTCCAGCTCGGAGCGCGCCCTGCGGGTCGCCGCCGCGGCGGCGACCGAGGCCGGCGCTTCCGTCGAGCTGATCACTTCGGCGGATCTGGTCCTTCCGCTCTACGACCCCGAGAAGCCGGATCGGTCGGATCGGGCGGTCGCGCTGGTGGCCGCGCTGCGCGAGGCGGACGCGCTGCTGATCTCGTCCCCGGGCTATCACGGCACGGTCTCCGGCATGGTGAAGAACGCCCTCGACTACGTCGAGGACCTGCGGAACGACGACCGCTCCTACCTTTCCGGCCTGCCCGTCGGATGCATCGCCGTCGCCTACGGCTGGCAGGCGAGCGTGTCCACCCTGCAGACCCTCCGCACCTGCGCACACGCTCTGCGGGGATGGCCGACCCCGATGGGCGCGGCGCTCAATGCCTCGATGCCGGGACTCTTCGACAGGACCACGGGCGCTTGCGCGGACGAGTCGGCCCGGTTCCAGCTGGAGACCGTCGGCCGTCAGATCGTCGACTTCGCCACCGCCCGGATGGAAACGGT
This sequence comes from Streptomyces graminofaciens, assembly GCF_030294945.1. Lineage (NCBI taxonomy): Bacteria > Bacillati > Actinomycetota > Actinomycetes > Kitasatosporales > Streptomycetaceae > Streptomyces > Streptomyces graminofaciens. The sequence continues at coordinate 2,019,171 of NZ_AP018448.1, forward strand.
GCGGGAGCTGGACGCGACCCATGCATGAAGGGCTGATGGCGTGAAAGTGGGGCAGCTGAAGACGCTGCTCCACCCTCACGCCATGGTCGGGTTTGCGGCCGCCACGGGAAGCGACGTTACAGTGTCGGACAACCATCCGGTGGGCGGCCGACAGCACGTCCGCCCATCTCACAGGCGTGGAGGGGACGAAGATGCGTCGGGACGCCGGTCCGGATTTCATCGAGGCTCTCGCCAGGGGACTCGACGTCCTGCGCAGCTTCCAGCCTGCCAGGCCGCACATGACGCTGAGTGAGATCGCCGCCGAAGCGCAATTGGCCAGGCCCACGACGCGCCGCATCCTGATCACGCTCCAGACACTGGGGTACGTACGCAGTGACGCGGCCGGTTTCTCCCTCACGCCCCGCGTGCTGGAGCTCGGGATGGCCTACATCGGCTCGCAGAACATCTGGGAGCTGGCCGAGCCCCATCTACGGAACTTGAGCGCCCGTACCGAGGAGTCGTGTTCGATCGCGCAGTTGGACGGCTCCGACATCGTCTACGTCTCCCGCGTCGCCGTGCCCAAACTGGTGACGTTCTCGGTGACGATCGGCACCCGCTTCCCCGCTGTGCAGACTTCCCTCGGGAAAGTCCTGCTGGCGGCCCTGGACGGACCCGAGCTGGACCGTGTGCTCGCGCTGCCCGGCAGATCCGGGATCAGCCCTCGGCATCATCCTCAGCGCGACGAACTCGACGGAATGCTGCGTGACGTGCGGGCCAAGGGATGGGCCATGGCCGACGAGGAACTCGCCCTAGGCATCCGTTCCGTCGCCGCGCCCATCCGCAACGGGCAGGGCCGGACCGTCGCAGCGGTCAATGTGAACGCCCACGCAGCTGAGACCTCGGTCACCGATCTCCTCGAGGACTATCTGCCTCCCCTGCTGCGCGCCGCCGGGGACATCAGCGCCGACTGGGCCGCGTGGGAGGCCCGTCCCCTCGCCACGATCGCCCCCCGGGCCGGCTGAACCGGCCTGGGGGGCGACATTCGGGTGTCGGCTCTCCTGCTGTCGGGGCAGGACAGGATCAGGAGGCGGCCGTCACCCTGTTCGCGACTCCCAGCGGGCGCAGGGCCGGCATCACCTGGTTCGCGAACAGTTCCATGCTCCGGTTCATCTCGTCGGAGGTGATGTCACCGATCGAGAACAGACCGATGAGCTGACCGAAGCCGAGCTGCGCCTGGAGCTCGGTCAGCCGGGCCGTCACCGTCTCGGGACTGCCGACGACGGCGTATCCACCCGCCAGGAGTTCCTCGTACGACGTCTCGGTGTACGGCTTCATACCGGACATCAGCATGCCGCGCATCGAGCCGGGCGACATGTAGCCCGGCGGATAGACCTGCGGGAAGCTCTGCTTGAGACCGCGATGGAACAGCCACTCGATGTGCTGCCGCCCCTCCCTGTGGGCCTTCTCGTCGGTCTCCGCGACATAGATCGGCACCGAGAAGGCCGACTTGACCGGGTCGTGGTCGATGCCCAGTTCCTCCACCGCCTGGCGGTGTCCGTCGAACCAGCGGCGGACCAAGGGCGTGGGGGCGTAGACCGACATATAGGTGTGGCCGTGCTCGGCGACGAACTTCATCGTCTCGGTGCTGCCCGCGCCCGGGATGTAGATGGGCGGATGCGGCTCCTGTACCGGGCGTGGCCAGAGGTTGACGTACCGGTACTCGTAGTTGGAACTGATCCACTGGAACGGTTCGTCGGCCGTCCATGCCTTGATGATCAGGTCGTGTGCCTCGTTGAAGCGGTCACGCGAACGAGTCGGGTTGACACCGCTCGCGAAGTACTCCCAGCCGATCCCGCGGACGAACCCGGAGACCACCCGCCCGTTGCTGAGGTGATCGAGCATGGCTATCTCCTCGGCCACGCGCAGCGGGTTGCCGCGGATGCCGATGGCGTTTCCGAGGACCATGATCTGTGCCCGCTCCGTGCGCCGAGCGAGGGCGGCGGCCATGATGTTCGGCGACGGCATCAGACCGTAGGCACTCTGGTGGTGCTCGTTGACGGCGATGCCGTCGAAGCCGAGCTTCTCGGCGTTCTCCAACTCGTCGAGGTACCGGTGGTAGAGCCGGTTGCCCAGTTCACGGTCGAAGTACTTGCTCGGGAAGGTCAGGGAAGGACTCGGATAACTCTCGTCGAAGTCGTCCGGGAGGAACGGGTAGGGCATCAGGTGGAAGAACACGAACTTCATCGGCTCGCTCCGCTCTGCTGGGTGCCGGCTTCGACTTTGGCCAGGAATTCCGTGACGACCGCGGCGAAATCCCCAGGTCGCTCGAAGTACATCGCGTGGCCGCAGTCGTCGACCTGCGAGAACCGTGCCTGAGGGATGAGTTCCGCGTACCGCGCGCCGTGCCGCACCGGAATGACCCTGTCATCGGCAGGACATGCGACGAGCGTGCGGGCGGTGATGCGGTGCAGCCTGCGTTCCAGCTTCGGGTTGCTGAGGAACGGGTGCCAGGAGAAACGGGCGAGAGCGGTCATGTCCCGGTAGGCCGCGAGCACATCGTCGATGCCCGGCTCGCCCGGAAAGAGCGCCGTGGCCCTGGCGGGGTCCTTGAACAGCGCTCCGACCACCTGCTCAGGCGTCATCAGGAACAGATCGGCGACCGGATGTTCCGGCAGTCGCAGGCCGGCCGGGCCGAGCAGGGTCAGGGAACCGATCGCGTCCGGACGGGCCACAGCGAGCTCCGCCGCGACCCAACCGCCGAAGGACGCCCCCACGACGTGCGGACGCTCCAGCCCGAGCGCTTCGATGACGTCGAGGTAGTGGAAGACCAGATCGTCCACGCCCTCCAGCTCGGGGAAGCCGTCCGACCCGCCGAACCCCGGGTGGTCGGGAGCGAAGACCTCGAATCGGCGCGAGAGCAGTTCATGGAACTCGTGCCACCGTCCGGCGCCGCCGGCCGCATGGAGAAAGAGAACCGGCGCGCCCGCTCCGCCGCGGAACATATGGACCCGTCCTCCGGGAACTTCGAGGAAACCCTCGGTCGGCGGGCCGCTCACGCCCTGCCCGGCCTCAGAGGTCGTCATTTGCGTCACTGCACTACCTCCAGCTTCAGTGCTGATGACGTCCGAAGGTAGGAGTCGAGGAGCCGGATGCCGAGCCGGATGCCGCACACTTGGGCCGCTTTCCGCACGACGGTTGACTTACCGGCCGGAACCCTGGATTCTGCGAGTCGGACGTCATGCGGACAGATGTCCGATGGTGGAGGCAGTCATGCACGTTCCGTCAGTGTCGATGGGCGACGAGCAGATACCCGAAGGCACCGGCGTTCCTCACGGCCGAGTGATCAGCACGCGGGACCCCTCCGAGGCGAAAGCCCGGACCCAGGAGCTCCTCAGCAACGTGCACAGCATGCGAGTGCTCGACCGCGGGGCTCCGTTCGAGGCGCGTGTCGCATACCAGAGGCTGAACGGGATCGGCCTCATGTCTTCGGGCTACGGGCCCGGCGTGGAGATCTCCTGCGCTCCCCCAATCAGCATCGTGACCGTGAACTTCGTCTTCGGCGGCACCATGCTCATCGACGACGGCAGGGCCGACGAACCCACCGCCGTCGCCGATCCACATCACGCCGGCGTCTTCTGCTTCCCCGAGAATGTCCGCATGCGGTGGGCCCCCGGCCTGCGCCAACTCATGCTGACCATCGACAAGCCCCTGTTGGACCGCCATCTGCGGAACCTGTTGAACGAGCCGCTGAATGCCCCCCTGCGGTTCGAGCCCCTCGTGGACCTCAAGCGCGGCGGTGAGGGAATCACGGCCGCGACGGCAACCCTCCGACGGGCCCTCGCCCGATGCGGCAGAGCCGGCCCGCCACCGGTGCTCGCCAAGGAGATCGAGCAAGGCATCCTGACCGCTCTACTGCTCGGACAGCGGCACAACTACACCGACCGCATCTTCTCCCCGCAACCGCTGCCGACGCCTCGCGTCGTCCGGCGGGTGCTGGAACTCATCCACTCCTCCCCCGACGCCGCCTTCACCGTCGCCGACCTGGCCGAGTTCGCCGGGGTGAGCGAACGCTCCCTGCACTCGGCCTTCCGCCGACAGCTGGGCACGTCACCAATGTCCTACGTACGCCGCCACCGCCTCGAACAAGCACGCGAGGAATTGTTGCGCTCCGACCCTGCCGAAGGCACGAAGGTCACCGATGTGGCGCTACGCCACGGCTTCACCCACACCGGCCGGTTCGCGGCCGCATACCGGGCCCGCTTCGGAGAGTCTCCTTCCGCGACGATGCGCCGCTGAGAGCCTGAGGCGGTCCGCTCAAGGAGAAAGCAAGCAGTGGACCCTCTGATCCTCTTCGTGCACGGAGCCAACCACGACGGATGGTGCTGGTCTCCGGTCCTGGAACGGCTGGACCACGCCGGCGTCGCCGGCCGAGCGGTCGACCTGCCGCTGACGTCCTTCGAAGACGACACCGCCACCGTCCGCGAGGCGGTCCGCGAAGCAGCGCGCGTACGGCCCGTCGTTCTGGTCGCCCACAGCTACGGCGGCCTTCCCGTGTCCGCCGGAGGAAAGGGGGCGGACCGGTTCGTCTTCGTGGCCGCACGCATGCCGCTGCCCGGGCAGTCGCCCTCGGCACACACCCCACGCTGGGGTCATCCGGAGTTCCGTGCCGCCTGGGACACGGACGCCGACGGCGCCGTGGTCCTGCGTGGCGAGGCCCGCGAGGTGCTTTACTCGGATTCGCCGCTCAATATGGCGCACCTGGCGAGCGAGCGGTGGCGACCGATGTGGAGCCGCGTGCCCGAGGAACCCGTCAGCGAGCCGGCATGGATGTCCGCGCCGTGCACGTACGTCGTCTGCCGCAGGGACCGCACCGTGCGGGTCGAGGCCCAGCGCGAGTGCGCAGCACGCGCGACCGAGAGCTTCGAGATCGATTGCGACCACTCTCCCTTCTTCTCCGCGCCGGACCGTCTTACGGCGCTCCTGGTCGAGCAGGCGGCACACGCGGCGCGGGCACCTCGGACATGAGGTGCCGGCCAAGGCGAATGAGCGAGGCCGCTGTCCGGCCCCGGCGAGTCCGGTGTCCGCCTGCTTCATCCACTTTCCGCAAGGCGCTGATCCCGCTGCTTCCTCGCCCCTTGACCAAGGGTGCATCTCGCGCGATCGTCGAGGCATTGCTCGCCTAACGGACAGGTGTCCGGAGCCATACTGTCGCGCCGGTGAGCGGGAGATCACGAAGGAGAGTCAACGATGACCCAGTCACTGCCCGAAGCCGCCGTCCACAGCGCGGACGTCACGTCTCTGCCGACGCGCCTCCACCACAACGCATACGTGACGCAGGACCAGGAGGCGACGCGGGCGTTCTACGAGGACATCATCGGTCTGCCGCTGATCGCGACGTGGAAGGAGTCCGACGAACTCTTCGGATCCGTACGGACGTACTGCCACACGTTCTATGGCCTCGCGGACGGCAGCGCCCTGGCCTTCTTCCAGTTCGCCGACCCCGCAGACCAGGAACAGTTCGGCCCCCGCATGCCGCACTCGCCCTTCCAGCACATCGCGCTCAAGGTCAGTGAAGAAGTCCAGAACGACATAGCCCTCCGCCTCGACGACGCCGGCTGGAAGCCCGACGAGACCTACGTCCTGGAGCACGGATACTGTCGCTCCCTCTACACCAGCGACCCGAACGGCCTCCTGCTCGAGTTCACTCTGGACGCCCCCGGCATCGAGAGGTCCGACGCGGAGCGCAGGCGGACAGCACACGCCGACCTCAAATCCTGGCTCGCGGGCGACCACGTCAGCAACAACACGCACCGCTGAGCCCCGTGACCACCGCCCGTACTCACCCACCGCTCCCAATGTGGGTACGGGCGGTCTCAGTGCAGCGTCAGCGACGGCCGACGGAACTGACGAGCAAGACCGAAGTCACGTCGAACGCAAGCGTGAGGGCCCCGTTCGTCAATGTCTGACGAACGTCCTCGAAGCCCTCATCACCGCACTGCACGACAGGTCGACGACGAGTCGGGAGGGCCACGGTGGCTGGGGCAGGGCGCCGATCCTGACCCGTACCTGCCGCACGGCCACCCGGCTCCTCACTGGTGCGGTGCGGCATGTCACGGCCCACCGCGAAGCGCTCCTACCTGATCGAATGGGTCGGATACAGCTACTGAGTCGGCAACTCCCGGTTCTCTCGGGGACTACGGCGGGCGGACAGGACGGCGAAAGCGATCCGGCCCGCGCCGAACGCCGACTGATCCGCCTGAGACGGCAGGCTCGGCTGAAGGTCGCTCTGCTCGGCCGGTCCCGCGGCGAGCTGACTAGCAAGATCCACCTGGCCGCCGACCGGCGCTGCCGGCTGATGACGCTTTTTCTGACCGCCGGGCAGGCCGCCGAGACCGCCAGTTCATCGCCGTCCAAGGTGCGGGTGCGCCTGCCCGTCGGCCCTCCCGCACCCGGCCGGCCAGCGTAGCCACAGTCTGAGCGGCCTCGCGGTGTGGGCAAGACATCCCAGGTCGCGAACCGGCGAACGGTCTGGGTGTGTTCGGGGTCCGCGATGGCGACAAGGTGGGCGGCCGCACGCCAGGGCTGGAGGGTGTGGAATGCCTCGCGCGTCAGCTGCCAGCGGGACAACGCCGGAGCGGATGCGGCCGGTGCCGTCGCCGAGGAGGGTCGTGTCCCTCGTCGTGGTGTAGCCGATCACGGTCTGCCGACTCCGCTTCGGAGCCGTCCGGTGCATGCGGCCGCGGGCCGTCTGGCGATCGCCGCCGGTCCCGGCCCGGTGAGCCCCGACAGTGCCTCCGGCGAAGGCAACTCAGACTGCGACCTGGGGAATCCGCCACCTTGATCGGCTACACCACGAGAAGGGGCACAACCCCGAGGAGTTCGTCGAGTTTGTCGGCGAGGGGTGCAGCGAGTGCAGAGCCCGACGGCCGTGCCGCTTGTCCTCTTGGGCGCAGCGCGAGCAGCGGTAGGACGACATCATGAAGCCCGCGCAGTCCGGGCAGATCAGAGCGTGGTCGTAGGCCGGAAAGTACGCAGTCTTCGCCGTACTTTCTAGGGGCGGCCATGGTCAATTTCCTCTCGTGACAGCCATCTGACTGTCTGTCAACACACACCGAATCTCGGGGGAACTTCACTCGTGCAGCGAAGGCTTGAGCAGGGCGTGCTCTTGGGGCTATGCCAGTGGACAAGCTCCTCGTTATCCGAGCTCCAGTGCTGCGGGAACGCGTTGAGGGGTGCCAGCCATGGCTGGCACCCCTGGCGGTCTCCGCCGCTGTCGCACCCCGAGCGGGGGAGAGATCGTGGCCGGAGACTGCTCCGATTCGGAGGATCAGCGAACAGCCACTGCCGGTTGGGGGCGTCATCCGCTGGCCACTTCCCGGCCAGCCGGACCGTGCTCCATCCCAACGCCAACCATGATGCGACAGATCCACGCGGGCCGGAGGTGACTCCGGCCCGCTTCACGGCCTTGGCGACACATGGGGGAACACCACCGGTCCGCGCCGTTCGACACCGCGCTAGGCACGGCAGGTGATGTCCTTGCTGGGCAGGCGGCCCGTGACCAGGTAGGTGTTGACCGCCTTGGTGGCGCAGGCGGGGGTGCCGGGGACTCCGTACACGCCGTGATCCCGTCCGCCCTGGACCATGACGAGGCGTGAGCCGCGCAGGGCGCGGTGCATGGCCCGGCCGCTGGCCGCGGGTGTCTGGGAGTCCCACTGGTTCTGCAGGACGAGCGCGCCCACCGTGTTGTCGACGCGCGTGGCCGGTTCGGCGCCGCGCGGCCAGAAGGCGCAGGGGGTGATGTTGGAGGTGAAGTCCCCGTAGAGGGGGAGGCGCCGGCCGTCGCGGATGGCGTCGCGCCGGTAGCGGGATGGGTCGCGGGGCCATGAGGCGGAGTTGTCGGCGCAGATGATCGCCCAGTGTTGCGCCACGAAGTTGGCCTCGAAGGAGTCCGCAGGGCCGTCGGACGGCTGCGGATCCGGGCGGGTCGCGCGGGCCTTGCGGAGACTGACGACGTCGCGTGCGGCCTGGTAGGGCTCGTAGAAGAACATCAGCCGCAGGGAGTCGCGAACGTCGGCACCGGTAACGGCCCGGTCTGCGTAATCGAGGTCGCTGCCGTTGTACTTGAGCGGTGTGCGGTCGGCGCGGGCGATCAGCCGGAAGAACGCGGCGCGGACCTTCGCGGGAGTGTCACCGAGGTGGTAGGTGCTGTCCCGGCGGGCGACCAGACGGGTCCAGTCGCGGAACGCGGGCTCGACGCTCTCGGCCATGGCTTGGTAAGTGCCCCGGCCGAATCGGTTCGGGTCCGTCGAGCTGTCGAGGACGATGCGGTCGCTGCGGGCCGGGAAGAGTTGGGTGTAGACGGCACCGAGGTAGGTGCCGTAGGACGTGCCCAGGTACGAGATCCGCTTCTCAGCCAGGACGGCGCGGATGACGTCCATGTCCCGTGCGGTGTTACGGGTGGTGATGTACGGCAGCCGGGCGCGGTCCCGGGCGACACACTTCGAGGCGAAGCTGCGGGCAAGAGCGGTGTTCTTGCGGAAGGACTTGGTGGTGTACGCACGCGGCCAGTTCAGCTCGTTCTCGGTGAGGCCACAGCTCAGGGGACTGCTGGCGCCCATACCGCGCGGATCAAAGCCCACGAGGTCGTACCGGTCCCGGACGCTCTTGGGCACGACCTGTTTCAACGACACGGGATTCTCCAGACTCTCACCCCCCGGCCCTCCCGGGTTGGACAGCAGCACACCACGGCGCTTGCCGGGCACGCTCGTGCGCAGCCGGGAGATCTCCATGCGCAGCGTGGGTCCGGCGGGCCGCATGTAGTCGAGCGGCACCTCGACGGTCGCGCACCGCAGGGCTGCGGGGTACTGCTCCTTGGAGCCGCAGCGGTGCCAGGCGGGGCGCTGGTCGTAGTAGCGGTCGAGGGCCGGGGAACGGTCGGGTTCGGCCGCTGTCGCCTGGGCGGTGGGAATGCACAGGCTGACGATCAGTCCGGCCGCGACGAGGGCGGCCTTGTGTGCGGTAGGCATGACAGGAACTCTGCTTCCCCACCCGACCGCCCCGCCTCGGCCAAACGGCCAGGAAACGATGGCGATCGCCGGGGACCTCAACCGAAAGACCGATGGACGCGCGCACGGCCCCTCGCCGCCGGTGCGCCTCCTGTATCGGGGTGAGCCCTTCACCGGTGATGCCGAGGAGAGTTTGGTACTAGAACCGCGTCCTAACGTCGGGGCGTGGCCCACGACGGCCGAGCGGTCGGCGTCTCGTGCGAGTGGCACTCGTCGACTACATGCACACTCCGCCCGCTATCCCACCTCTTGTGTGCGTGGAGTCATGTACGACACGTGCAAGCGTGCCTTCCGATGACCGTGCGCCTGAACGAGAACGGTTGCATGTCCTCGCTGCTGCCCGCAGCCCAAGTTCCGCCTGCCCGAGCCCGACTGGCTCGGCTCCCCGCAGGTCCCGCGCACCGAGGTGCTGGCCAGTCTGGTCGTCACCCTGGCTCTGACCTCAGAGGCGATCTCCTTCTCGATCACCGCGGGCAGTCGACCCGGCGGTCGGCCCTGTCCGCCTCGTTCACCATGGCGTCGTCATCTCGGTCATCAGCGGCCGCAAGGTCATGATCTCCGCCGCGACCGGCGCGATCGTCCTGGTCACCGCCCCATTCGACCGGGAGCACGGGCTGATCACCGCCGCCATCCTCGCCCCGCCTTCCAGATGATCCTCGGCGCGCTCAGCGTGGCCGAGTTAAGGCGGTTCGCGCAGCGTCATGGTCGGCTTCGTCAACGCCCTAGCCTTCCTCATCTTTTGGCGCTGCTGCCCGAGCACGTCAGGGGCACGCAGGGTGATTCGTTCATTGAGCGACTCTGTCGGGAATCTTGAGGACGGGCGTCACTTCCCTTGGCGCCACCACAGCGGCCGGGGTAAGTCACGTGCGTCGAGGTACTGCTGGAATGCTGTGGGAGGGCGGGGCCGGTACGAGCCGTCGGCGGGTTCTTGAAGGCTCAGCCGCTCGACGTTGATCGCGAGTGCGGTCAGGACGTGCTGGACGTGCGTCTTGGCCAGGCCGCGGTAGCGGCACCGGCGTCCGCGGTGGCCGTTGGTGAACTCCTCGATGGTGCCCTCGGCCCCCGAGCGTCGCCCGTAGAGTCGGCGCCAGTCCGCATCCTGCTGGTCGGCGCGGTTCTTGGTCTGGAGTTCGTGCAGGCGGCGGGTGGGAAAGTACAGGCTGCGAAACGGGCCTGGAGTGCACATGGCCCGCTCGGGGCAGCGGCCGCACTGGCGGGCGTCGAACCGGACTGTGACCTTGGTCGGCTCGGCCACCGGCAGGTCCTGCCAGTTGCGGCTGGCCTGCCCGTTGGGGCAGGTTACCTCGCGCTGGTCGAAGTCGATGATGAAGTTCTCCCGGCCGAATCCGTCGCCTGCCCGGTGCTGCGGGGTGGTGCTGGGCGGAAGCGGCCCGATCAGAGCGACGCGGTGCAGGCAGGCGGCGGCGTCCATGCCGGCCACGGAGGTGTAGCCGCCGTCGACCAGGTGCCGGTCCGGCAGCAGGCGCAGCCGCCTGAGGCTGGCGTGGATGCCGGGCAGCGCCTGGCTGTCCGCGCTGGAGACTACGGTGGCCACGTCGGTGATGACGTTGATCCGCTTTTCGTCGCAGGTCTCGGTCACGTGCACGAGGTAGCCGGTCCAGCGGGTGTCGCCGCGGCGCGTCCAGCGCGCCTCGGTCTCATACGGCGACTCGATCTGAATCCGGGAGGGCGGCCGGCCGTCGCGCTTCGTGCGCGGCCTGAACCGCCCCTTGGCATCCACCAGGAAGTGCTGCAGCAGGATCGTTCGGAGCCCCTTCGCCTGCGCCGGAGCGCCGCCGGGGAACCGGGCGTCAAGACGCCCAAGCAGTTCGCGGGCGTCGTTGCCCACCTGCTCCAGTCGGGCGACGGGGTGGCTGGGCTGGGAGCACAGGCGAACCGGCCGGCCGTAGCGTTGGGCCCATTCGGCGGTGACCAGCTCATCCAGCACCTCTGGCGCGTCGCGGGCCACCTCTTCCAGCACGGCGCGGACCGCCTCGCACGCCAGCTCCAGGCGGGTCAGCTCCCGTGCTGCTGACAGGACGTGGGTGGAGTCGGTGCGCTGCGTGACGCGCCCCTTGAGCAGGCCGGCCCGTCGGATCCGGGTGAGTGCGAGGCCCAGTAGCCGGTCGGCGCGGTCGCCTTCGGCGAGCCGGTCGCGGAAGTCGGACAGGACGCTGTGGTGGAAGCCGGGATCCTCCAGGTCCAGTCCGAGGGCGTACTTGAAGTCGATTCGGCAGCGCACCGCCTAGGCGGCCTGGCGGTCGGAGAGGTTCATCGCGTACTGCAGCACGCAGACGGTGGCAGCTGGGCGGGTGAGAGCCCAGGGCGGCCGTCACGCGGGTACCAGGCGGTGAAGTCCTCGTCACTCCAGAGGCCGTCGAGGCGGTCGCGGATCCACATCGCGGTGGTGCCCTTGGGATTGGCCGCGCGGGCAACCCTGGCGGTCAGCGACGGGATCTCGGCTCCAGAGTGAGGTTGGAGGGAGCCATCGGGCTCCTGGGGAACGAGCGCGGGACATCCCAACGAGCCTGACGCAACGTCACGATCGTTAACTGCCGTCCTCAAGATTCCCGACAGAGTCCCTCAATGAGCCGTCGGCGGACCCCAGCAGGTAGCCCAGGCCTCGGCCGCCTATTGTCAGAGGAGCGATGTCGGTGACGGTGATGATCGCCTTGTTGGATGTGCGACGGATGGGGTGCACACAGCCGAAGGAGGAGGGGAGGAGCCCCTCGCGTCCGGCGTTGAACACCAGGCGGGCCTGGGAGTTGATGCCGGTGATCAGCACACCGAGGGTCGAGGTCAGTCCGCCGAGGGAGGCGAGGAACGCCAGCACGCCGAGGGTGCGGGGCCACCTCGGCGTCGGCCTTGAAGCCCGGAACCCTGTGACGTCACCGTCGTGCGCCTTGCCGGGACGACTGACACCGAGGCCACCCGATCTCCGCCCTGTTACCTGCTCGCCCACGAACGAGCAGTGCCTGGAGCACCTGGCCCAAGCGCCGACAGGCCCGTCGTCCGACAGAGGCTGGCCTCTGTCGGATAGTCGTGAGACCTCGGCCACAGCCTGCCCCTGGAGCCTATGCCCACTTGATACTTTTCGGTGGCATAAATGCGACTGTTCCCGTTCGGCTCTCCGGGTTTGGGCACAGCGGCAGGACTGCACCCCGAATGCCCGCGACGAAGCGTGCTGCCACCGCCGACAGTCGTCCTTGAGGTTCCAGGACGCGTGCGAGCCGTTGAAGGCGAGAAGGAACTTGACCGTCCAGATAGCAGAGGTGGGAAATATGCCTGCCGCCCTGACCACGTTCGTGGGCAGGGGCCGGAACCTGGCCGAAGTCCGCAGCCGTCTGGGAACCGCGCGGCTGCTGACGCTCACCGGTGTGGGCGGGGTGGGCAAGACACGGCTGGCGCTGGAGGTGGCCGCGGCGTCGGCGACGGATTTCGCTGACGGGGTGTGGCTGGTGGATCTGGCGCCGGTACGGGACCCGTCGCTGGCGGCGAACGCGGTGGCGTCCGCGCTGGGCGTGCCGGACCTGGGCACCAGGCCGGTTATCGACCAGCTCGCCGCGTTCCTGGCCTACCGCGCTCCGCTGATCGTGCTGGACAACTGCGAGCACCTCGCCGACGCCTGTGCCGAGCTGGCGCATGCCCTGCTGTCGGCCTCCTCCGGCCTGCGCATTCTGACGACGAGCCGCACAGCGCTCGGAATCTACGGCGAGCACGTCTTCGCCGTGCCTCCCTTGGCGCCGAACGACGCGGTGGAACTGCTGCGGGACCGGGCCACCGCCGTACGCCCGGAGTTCGAGGTCACCGACGGCAACCGTGCCCAGGTCCTGCGGCTGTGCGATGACCTGGACGGGCTGCCGCTGGCCATCGAGCTGGCCGCGGCCCGGCTGCGGACCCTGACCGTGGAGGAGACGATCATCCGGTTGGAGGACCGCTTCGGGCTGCTCGCGAGCGGAAGCCGGGTCGCCCGGCCGCACCAGCGGACGCTACGCGCGCTGATCGACTGGAGCCACGAGCTGTGCACCCCTGCCGAGCAGCTGCTGTGGCACCGACTGTCGGTCTTCGCCGACGACTTCGGCCTGGACGCGGCCGAAGATGTGTGCGCGGGCGACGGCATCGACCGGGACGAGGTACTGGATCTCCTCGACCGGCTGGTCGTGCAGTCCATCGTCCTGGCCTGCGAGCGTGAGGGGCTGCCGCGGTACCGGCTGCTGTCAACCATCCGCCAGTACGGGCGGGAGCGGCTCGCCGAGTCCGGCGAGGAAAAGCTGATACGGCAACGGCACCACACGTTCTACCTGGCCCTCGCCGAGCGCATTGCCGACGGCTGGCACGGCCCCGGCCAACTGAAGAGCCTGGCCCGGCTGCGTGCCGAGCACGCCAACCTGCGCGCGGCGCTGAACCAGGGTGGAGACCCGCAGGCCGCCCTGGCGCTGGCTTCGGCGCTGCGTTACCTCTGGGGCGAGGGCGGATTCCTCGGTGAGGGTCGCCGCTGGCTCGACCAAGCACTCGCCGCCGCACCCGAACCCGGTCCGGCCCGGGCCAGGGCGTTGTGGGTCGCCGCCTGGGTCGCGACGCTGCAGCGCGATCACGCCACGGCGTACCGGTGGGTGGACGAGGCGGCGGAACTGGGCGAGCGGCTGGACGACCGCGTGGTGTGCGCCCATATCCAGAGCCTGCGTGGCACGTTGGCGTTGTTCAGCGGCAGGCTGCAGGAGGCCGTGTCCTTGTTGGAGGAAGCGGCGGCCGCTCACACCGAGACAGGCGAGGGCATCGGGGCGGTCTACGCGCTGATTCAGATGGCCACCGCCCAGTCCCACCTCGGGGATCCGCGCACCACTCAGACCTGCAGGCAGGCACTGGTCCTGGCCGAAGCGCACGGTGAGCGTCTGGCCCACGCGCACGCGCTGTGGACGCTCGGATACGACGCCTGGATACGCGGCGACCTCACGGAGGCCATGGATCTGCTGCGCACCGCGCTGGAGAAGGAGCAGGGCTTCAACGACTACGTCAGGGTGGGGCTGATGCTGGAGCAACTCGCCTGGACAACCGCCGCACAGGGTGACCGGGAGGAGGCGGGGCGACTGCTGGGTGCCGCGCGCGCCCTGTGGCAGGACATCGACACCCCCGTCTCGACGTTCGGCCCGCACATGGTCGAGCAGCACGCCTGGTGTGAGGAGGACGTCGTACGGGCCCTGGGGCCGGCGGCGTACGAGAAGGTTCTCGCGGAGGGCGGGCGCCACCGCGGCCCCGACCAGGCCATCGCCTACGCCCTGCGCCCCCGGCCCGAGCGGGTCGCCCCTGCCCTCGCGGCCGCCACGTCCCCCGCCCCGAGCCCGCTGACCCCCCGCGAGCGGGACGTGGCCGCGCTGGTGGCCAAGGGCATGAGCAACCGGCAGATCGCCTCGGCCCTCGGGCGCTCTCCACGCACGGTCGACGGCCACGTCGAGAACATCCTGGCCAAGCTCGGCTTCGGCTCCCGTGCCCGGATCGCGTCCTGGTGGACAGGGAACCAGGCACCCACAGCCTAGGACAACCCCGTAGAAATACCCGGACCCGGGGCGGGGCCCACCCCCGTAGAAGTACCCATGGCCACGGGGCATTCCCTGCGCCGAGCCTTTCTCCATGACGCACGACAGGGCGCGCCCTCCTGTGCCGCGGACCTCAGAACCGCGCTCAGGAGTGCACCCCTGCCCCAAGCCGACGGCAGTCGGCGACCGCAACCACAACGGAGCACGCCGAACCGAGGACAGTCGTCGGTTCCGTGCGCCGTCGCGCACGGCATGCGGACAGCGCCCGTCGGCCAAGGCTCGCCAACGGTGCGCGAGCGCCGAACCGACATGGCGGTCGGGCGTCACGATCGACAACCGCCCGACATCGCAGTCCATGCCATGGGGTGCTCAGAGCATCAAGGAGCTCAAGTGACGACCGAACAACAGGGTCGCCTCGGCCGCAGGTCATTTCTCACCAGTGCCATCACTGTGGCGGCCGGCACCATGCTGGCCGGCGGCGCGGTGGTCGCCGCCGCACCCCGCGCCGCCGCCGCGACCGGCGCGCACGTCACCTGGCACATCACCCATGAGACCGGTACCGGAAACACCAGTGCCATGAAGACCTACGCCGCAACGCTCAACGCGATCAGGGCCGCGGTCAGCTCGCACCGGGAGAGGCCGGACGGTGGCCTCCCCGTCAGCGTCACCGATGAGGACGGGACGGCCGGGTACATCGCCATCGACCTGTACGCCGAGGGCAGGAACGACTTCGTCCGCGTGTTCATGCGCCGGTCGGACGCCTACGTCATGGCATTCAGGACCGGCACCGACAACAGCGGCAGTGTGACCTGGGACCGGAACTGGTTCACCCTCGAGCCCGGCGTGAACCTGCCGACAGGCATCCGGGGTGAGGGCGGGACCGTGGAGACCCGGTTCGAGGGGCTCTCGAATTACAACGACCTGGCGCGCCAGGGGGCCACCCGCGACAACTTGCACATCGGCACCAGCAGCCTCAGCAACGCCGTACTGCAGCTCCGTAACGCCGTTACCAGAGATGCCGCCGGCAACATCACCGGCACCAACACCAGGCCCGTGGCTCAGTCGCTCCTTCAGATCATCGTGGCATTCGCCGAAGGCTCCCGGTTCCGGCGGCAAGCCGCTGATACCGTCGCCGCCTTCCGCTACGGTCAAGAAGTCGTGATCAATCCGACGCACATAGCCCACCACAACAACTGGGGTGTGATCAGTGTCGCCCTCCTGGCCGGGATCGTCGCGGTCGGCGTCGCCCTCTCGCCCGAACTCGAGATCGGCGGAATGGTCTACGCCACCGTGGCAGCCCTCGCGGAGGCGGTCATGCTGGCTCACCACTCGGACCAGCACACCAAGGGCAGGCGGACCCTTGGTGACGGTGTCACGATGCTCGTGGTGCCCGACGGCACGGGCGACCACTGGACCGTGCAGGAGGCGATCAACGCCGCTGGCTCGGGCGAGACAACCATCTTCATCGGCAAGGGCACCTATCACGAGGTCATCAGCGTCCCGAGCAGCAAGAACTGGCTGAGGATCCAGGGTGTCACGGGCAAGGCATCGGATGTGGTCATCCACAACACCCGGTGCAACGGGATGATCAACCCTGCGACCGGCCAGAAGTGGGGCACCCAGGGCAGCGCCGTGGCCACCTTCAGGCCGCCCAACCTGGTCGTCAAAGACCTCAGGATCGTCAACACCTTCGACCGCAACGCGCACCCGGAGATCAGCCCGTACGAGACCCAGGCCGTGGCGGTCGTCGCCATGGGCGACCGACAGGTGTACGACAACGTCGAGATCTGGAGCCATCAGGACACCCTGTACGTCAAGGGGGTGACGCCCACGACCCAGGCCCGGCAGTTCTTCGTCGGCTGTCACATCCGGGGTGACGTGGACTTCATATTCGGTAACGCCACCGCAGTGATCGCCCTGTCCACGATCCAGTGTCTCTCGTGGCCCAACGGCACGATACTGGCGCCGAGCACCGACAACAGTAAGAAGTACGGGATCCTGATCAGCAGCTGCACGATCACCACCAACGGAGTACCGAACGACACGATGCACCTCGGTCGGCCGTGGAACAACACGGAGGAAGCATGGCCCCAGGCGATCGTGCGTAGCTGCGACATCCAGGCAGGCATCAAGGACGCGCAACCCTGGACTGACATGCTCCCCGACCAGCCCTGGCGGTTGTGGGGCCGCTTCGCGGAGTACCAGAACTTCGGCCCCGGAGCCGGCTTCGGCTCGAACTCACCGCAGCTGACAGCCGTCGAAGCCGCCGAGTACACCAGCCAGAAGTACCTGGCCGGCAGCGACGGATGGGACCCGATCACGCACGGGTGGTGACTCCACCGAGGTGAACCATGGCCGGGGCCGGGACTTCACGACCGTCCCGGCCCCGCCCTTGTGTCCTCCACCAACCTCTGGTGAGCCACAGCACCGCGCCGGCTGTAACCGTCGGCCCCTGGCCCACACGGCGACGGCCAGGACTTACCGCCCGCGTCGAGTTCGTCCGGCCCAGCGTTACCACCTCGGCCGACCGGGCAGCCGTCGCCTGGTCGTCTCCATGGGGCCAGGGCGCCCGCCTTGCGCACGAGGCACGTGCACCTCGTCGACCGCAGGCCTTCGTGGCTTCTCAGGAGCCATGCCTGCGGTCCGTTCCAGGACAGGGGCTCCCTTTGCACAACGCACCGAGAGGGCGGTTCGTGATTATTTGAGTGGATCTGTTGTCGCCTGATGGTGTGGCGACGGGGCGGAATCTACCGGTCCGCAGTTGGTGATCTGGTGATGTGACCGGGTGAGTCTACATGAACCGTATCCGAGTGACTTATCGGACGAGCAGTGGTCGTTGATCGATCCGGTGATCACCGCGTGGAAAGGTCGGCACCGTTCGGTCAGCGGCCATCAGGGTGCCTATGACATGCGGGAGATCGTGAAAGCGATCCTCTATCAGGGGCGGGCCGGCTGCCAGTGGGTCTATCTCCCGCACGATCTGCCGCAGAAGAGCGCGACATACTACTACTTCGCCGCGTGGCGCGACGATGGGACGGACCAAGTCATCCATGAGCTCCTGCGCTGCCAGGTCAGAAAGCGCGCCCGGCGATTAGAGGACCCGACCCTGGTGGTGCTGGACACCCAGAGTGTCCACGTGGCCGCCGGGGTCCCCGCCTCCACGAGCGGTCATGATCGGCCAAGCGGGTGCCCGGCCGCAAGCGGGGTCCTGCCGCAGATGTCCTCGGCCTGGTCATCGCGGTCGTCGTCCTCGCCGCGAACACCCACGACAAGGCCGCGGGCATCGTCCTGCTGGACCAGGTCGCCGAGCACTCCGGCGGAAGCGTCCGCAAAGCCCTGGTCGACCAGGGCTTCAGGAGCCAGGTCGTCGCGCACGGCGCCGGCCTGGGAATCGACGTTGAGATCGTCGAACGCGACCCGCAGGTCAAGAGGTTCGTGCCGCAGCCGAAGCGGTGGAGGGTCGAGCAGACCTACGGGATCCTGATACCGCACCGGCGCCTGGCCCGCGACTACGAGCACTGTCCCTCCTCCGCCATGGAGCGCCGCTACGAGTACTCCTTCGACCGGCCGAACTGGTTCGAGCAGTCGGCAGCGGAGCATCGTGCCGTCCGGGAGGGCGTCGGGGTCATCGACACCTCATCGTTCGGCAAGCTCCTGGTCCAAGGCCACGACGCGGTGCGGGTGCTTCAGCGGGTGTCGGTCAACGACCTGTACACCGAACCCGGCCGCATCACATACACCCAGTGGCTCAACGAGCACGGCGGGATCGAGTCGGACGTGACGATCACGCGGCTCACCGAGGACCGGTTCCTCGTCCTGTCCGGCGGGGCTGAATCGGAGACCGAGTGCATGTGCGTGTGCCCTTCTCTGCCGACGTACCGTCCTGCCCCAGCGGATCCGCGGACCGCACCGTTCGGAAAGAGCGCTTCACGCCCGACCAGCAGCAATGGGAGCCTCGGCAGGTGAGCTATGGCGACGGTGTGTGACTGCCGGCTGCCCGAGCACGCCGCTTCGGACGGGCCGTTCCCCGAGGGAGGGGGCGCCGCTGAGGGGTGCGCTCGGCCGCACCATCACGCCGGGGCGCTGCCCCACGAAGAACGGCCAGGGTTCGAGCACCGGCGCCAGGAAGGCTCCGAAGACGGCAAACGCGAGGACCACCAGCATCGCGGCGCGCAAGCCGATCTGTTCGCCCAGGAAGCCCAGCTACGGTGGTTCGACCTGCACGCTGGTCCGTGCCGCGCCGGAGCCACCTCGCCGTGCGGCCCGGCAAGACCGGCGTGCTGGACACGCTGGACACGAGCGCCATCGGCCGCTGAGCCCCTGCTCGCGGTCGTACGCCGACAGGCACGGTCTGCCTGTCGGCGTACGGCAGCCTGCTCTCCCTACTCTGTCTTGATGGCGGTGAGCATGTTCAGCCGGGCCGCGCTGCGGGCAGGCCACAGGGCGGCCAGCAGGCCGACCAGCGCTGCCAGCAGCAGGAAGAGCGCGAGCCGGCCCCACGGCAGCACCAGCGCGTATCCGGGGATGTCCGCCTTCGTGGTCTCGCCGACGGCCCAGCCCAGGAAGGCACCGAGCCCGATGCCGATCACCGCACCGAAGAGGGAGATGACCACGGCCTCCAGCTGGATCATCCGGGTCACGCCCCGCCGGTCGAGTCCGACGGCTCGCAGCATGCCGACCTCGCGCTGCCGTTCGAAGACCGACATCGCGAGGGTGTTCACCACTCCCAGCACCGCGATGACCAGGGAGATCGCGAGCAGCCCGTACATGATGTTCAGTCCGGTGTTGAGGTACCCGCTGAACTCGTCGCGGATGTCCTGCCGGTCGCCGATCTTGATCGTTGGGTTCCCGGCGAAGACAGCGGTGAGTGTCTTCTCGTTCGTGCTGCCGTCCGTCTTGACGAAAATCTTCGAGATGAACGTCTTGTCTGCGTGCGGTTCTGTCACGGCTGTGGAGACGACGACCGGCAGGACCACGATGTTGCTCTCGAAAATGGCCCCGACGGTCAACTTACCGCTCTTGGAGTCTTCGTACTCCACGGGCAAGGTGTCCCCCACCCTCCAGCCCTGCGACCGCGCGAGGTCCTCGGCGACGGCGATCTGCCCCTTCGCAAGCGCGTCCTGCGAGCCCGAAACCACCGGAAGGTGGAAGGCCTTGTCGAAGTCCGCCGGGGTGACAGCGGAGACATCCTCCTGAATGCCGTCGATCTCCACCCACCCTTGCTGCTCCTGGGACACCGACGTAACGCCCTGAGCCTTGCGCAGCGCGGCGACCGTCGAGGCGTCCAGTCCGCCGCCGCTGTCGGTGACCATGTAGTCCGCCTTGACGATGTCAGTGGTCATCGTGTCGACAGCCTGGCCGAGGGTGACAAGGAGCACGGTCAGAGCGCTGACAAGCGTGAGCCCGATGGCCAGTCCAGAGGCGGTGGCGCCGGTGCGGCGCGGGCTGCGTACGGCGTTCTGGCCCGCGAGTTTGCCGGAGACTCCGAAGCCGCGTAGCAGCAGTGGCCGGACGAGCGCGATCGCAGGCCGGGACAGCAAGGGGATCAGCACGATGACACCGGTCACCGCGAGGAGAGCACCGAACCCGACGAGCATCGCGCCATGGGAGCCACCGGTCCCGGCGCCCACGACGACGACCACCGCGCCGAGGAGCGTGACGATGCCGCCAAGCACGTTCCGTATCAGCAGGGACCTGGTGGTGGCAGGCAGGTGTGCGCTGCCGATCGCCGCAACGGGTGGAATCTTCGCGGCGCGGCGGGCCGGCAGCCAGGCGGCCACCATGGTGACCAGGACCCCGATGACGACCGCGACCAGGACGGTCGTCGACGTGACGACCAGCGGCCCGTCCGGGATCTTCCCACCGCCGAGATCGATCGTGGAAGTCGCTACGGCGGCCATGGCGGCGCCGAGCCCGAGCCCGGCGGCGGAGGCGACCGCGCCGACAACCATCGCCTCGATCAGTACGGACCGGGTGACCTGCCGGCGGGAGGCGCCGACCGCGCGCAGCAGGGCGAGTTCGCGGGTGCGCTGGGCGGCCAGCATGGTGAAGGTGTTGGCGATCAGGAACACGCTGACGAAGAGCGCGACACCGGCGAAGGCGAGCAGGATCCCAGCGACGAACGACGCGTCTCCCGACACCTCGCCAGCCAGTTCGTGGCCGGTCTGGGCCACCGCGTAATCCGGAAGCACCTTGCCGACGGCGATGGCAAGCTCGGTGTTCGAAACGCCGGGGGCTGCGGTGACGGTGACGGACTCATAGACGCCCGACCGGAGGAAGAGCCCCTGAGCGACCGGCGTGTCGAAGAGCACCAGGCTGCCGCCCGCGGCCACCGACGTGTTCTCGGTGGTGAAGATGCCGGAGAGCTCGTACGTCTTCGCCGGGCCCTTGAGGGCGACGGGAACGCTGTCGCCGACCTGGTAGCCGCCCTTCTCGGCCGAGTCCTTGTCCAGCGCGACCTGGCCGGCCTCGTTGGGCCCGCTGCCGTCGGTGAACTCGTAGAGCCCGTCCTTGCCGTCCTTCCCCGGCGCGAAGTTGGCGCCCCCGCTGAACGAGGCGCTGCCGATGAGCCCCCCGTCCTTGTCGGCGACGAAGGCGGTCCCGGAGACCCGCCCGACGGCCTCGGCGACCCCGTCGAGCCGGGAGACCTCGTCGAGCGTCTTCCCATTGATGCCCGGGAACTCGCCGGAGTAGTCGGTGTTCACCGCGACCTCGACGTCCACATGGGCGTAGCTCTTGCTATCCTGGTTGCGGTAGGCGTTGGCGTATGAGTCGGTGAAAACCAGGGTGCCGGAGACAAACGCGACGCCGAGCATGACGGCGAGCACGGTCATCAGCAGTCTGGCCTTGTGCGCAAGGACGTTGCGCAGCGCTGTGCGGAACATGGTGGTGTCGTCCTGGTGAGGTGAGTGCGGGGGCGGGGCGAGCTGGCCGGAGTCGGTCTGCGTCAGTGACTCTCGGTCTGACCCAGAGGCTGCCGTGGGACGGTGGCGACTTCGGGAGCACCTCGGCTCGTACGGATCAGTTCGGCTCAGCTCGTTCGGAACTTGGTGTCGAAGGCCTTCATGAGGTCGAGGACCCTGTCCGCCGTGGGTTCGTACATCTCGTCGACGATCCGGCCGTCGGCGAGGAAGATCACCCGGTCCGCGTAGGAGGCGGCGACCGGATCATGAGTGACCATGACGACGGTCTGTCCCAACTCCCTTACGGAGTCACGCAGAAACCCGAGAACCTCAGCACCAGCACGCGAGTCCAGGTTCCCCGTCGGCTCGTCCCCGAAGACGATGTCCGGCTTGGACGCGAGGGCCCGGGCCACGGCGACACGCTGCTGCTGACCACCGGAGAGCTGGGCGGGACGGTGGCTGAGCCGGCCGGACAGGCCCACCATCCGGATCATGGTCTCCAGCCACTGCTCGTCCGGCGTCCGGCCCGCGATGTCCATGGGAAGCGTGATGTTCTCCAGCGCGGTGAGCGTCGGCAGCAGATTGAACGCCTGGAAGATGAAGCCGACCTTGTCACGGCGGAGTGCGGTGAGCTGCCGGTCCGTCAGGGACCCCAGCTCGATGTCACCGATCCGGACCGATCCGGAGGTGAAGCTGTCCAGTCCTGCCACGCAGTGCATCAGCGTGGACTTGCCGGACCCGGAGGGCCCCATGATCGCGGTGAGCTGGGACTGCCCGAAGCCGACACTGACCTGATCGAGGGCCACCACCTGAGTCTCACCCTGTCCATAGACCTTGGAAAGCTCCGTGGCGCGGGCGGCCACGGTGGGGACGGCGGTGCGGGGGGCGGTGGGCGAGGCGGTGGTCACGGGGACTACTCCGATCGACGGCAGAGGCAGCACGGGGCGCAGGCCGCACAGACGACCAGAGACAGCCAGAGACGGCACGTGGACGCGGAAGTCGAGGCCCAACCCCGCTGAGGACTTCTCCATCGTCCGGTTCGTACAGGCCCTGCGGATCAGCCGAAACACTGACCACCTGGGTCTGATGCCAGGGCCAGCTCCGTCAGCCTCAGGTATGCCGTTGCGTCAGCTCCGAGGATGACGCCCGGTAGAAACCGCCTGGAAATGGGGCTGCCACGGGGACTGCCATCCGCCTCCCCGGCGAGACGCGCCTCACACCGACAGGACCCCACCTCATCGCCGTCTCGGCCATTCGGCCGATGCACAGCCAGACCGAGCGATACCCAAGCTCTGGCCCCCATGGCTGACTTGTTTGAGAAACCGTCAGCCGCATGTCGATGTCAACTGGCTGGCTACGAGGTTCAAGTGCTGGACATGCCTCACCTGACACTGCTTTTCACGCGCTGCCCGGTCCACGCGGCCCCTCTCCGTACGCGCACGCATGCAGCCGACGTTCTCCCCCGCTCCGGCCGATCCGGCGAACCACCCAGATTCCATGACCCAGCGGGCCATCTCCCGCGCCCGAGACCGACGATCAGAGCCTCGGGTGGGTGCCCGGACGATGAGGCAGTCCACAGGCGTGGTGTCGTGCGGAACTCGGGACGGGCGGCCCGCAGGGACCGATGGAGTTGTCGGGATCCTCCACGGTACGCGGGACGCCATCCGAACAAGAGGACGACTCGGCTCCAGACGCCAACAGTCCAGTCCTGAGATCGTCAACCGCAGCCAGAGCGCTCTTCCCTGCATCAGGCTTCTCCACGGCCACTGTTCACGGACCGCTCCAGCCCGTCGACTCAGCCGCGACGGGCTGACAACACCCCTGGAAAGGCACCCCGACACGCCTGCTCTACGGGCACGCGTCCGAGCCGAGCCAACACAGGTCGATCCGAAGACCCTCCGCCTGCACGCACGGGGCATCGGCATTCTTACCGAACTACGCCTGGGCATGTCGCGCCAACTGTTCCCCGCCTGCGAGCAGCGCCACCATTGCATCAGCTGATCGCACACCGGGCTGTTGCTGGACTCGTCGTCGGGGTGGGCGTGGGCGGCGATCAGTCGCAGTTGGTCAGCTGCGACTCGGTCCTCAGTAGAGCCGACAAGTCGGTCCCATGCGCTTCGGGCGCATGGGGCGGCTTCTATAGTGAAAGAACCGGGGGAGAAAAATGCCCGGCCTGGTCCCCGGATGCTCCTTTTGGGACATCCGTCTCGCCCATGTGGCCCCTGCCGAGAGGACGATCATGAGTACGACGAGCACGCGGCCGCCCGAGCGCCGCTTCGGCCGCTCCACGGACGAAAGCGCCGACCGCACGCTCAAGGTCGTCGGCAGTGTGCTGGGCACGGTGCTGCTCGTCTCGGTCGGCTGGTTCGCATACCATCACGTCGCACAGGACAAGATCAGCGGCGAGGTCATCACCTTCAAGTCCACGCACGACGCGGTCAAGGTCCATCTGGAGGTACGCAAGGACGCGGGCGCCACCGGCTACTGCACGCTGCGCTCTCAGTCGGCGGACCACACCGAGGTAGGTCGCGCGGACTTCCGGTTCGGCGGGCCGGCCAGGCGTATCGACAAGGTCGTCACGCTGCGCACGATGTCCCCGGGTACCACGGCGGAGCTCCTGGGCTGTCATGCTGACTGACGTCGCTCTTCTCCCGTAGCGAGTGATCCGATTGGTCCACGACGGCCCACCGGACGGCTTCGGATCAAGCTCGCGTCTCACCGAGGTCGCAGGTGCAACTCCGCCGCCGGTACGTCGCATAGGCCTTGCCGTTCTAAAACAGACCCACCCCGACCAATACCAAAGCGGGTCGACGTGTAGGCACGCCGGACAAATACTTTCGGTTCATCCAAGCCGCCGAGATCCGCCGCAGACCGACGCCTGACTACATCTGACACGGAATGCCCGAATATGTACCGCAGGTCGCGCGCAGGGACGGCAGTACTTGCAGCCCCGATTCGCCCCGGATTCGCCCCGGGAAGTTTGTTCGGCGAGTAAGCGTGGCACTGACCTGCGAAAATAGAGAGCGGAAGACGAATCAGGCTGTACGCCGGGTAGAGTCCCACTCAGGGAGCCATCACGCTCTGACCTGCATGTTTACGGGGATCCGGCGGCCTGTTTCGCCCTCTGGGACTTCTCAGGGACTTTCGGCCGAGTCCGTGAACCACGCCTCGATGGCTGACAGCCCACGCGCGCCGGCCTGCGGCATGAAGTGCGTGTACGTCCGAAGCGTGAACGCCGGGTCGGAGTGCCCCAGCCACTTCGCGAGCGAGACGATCGACTCACCGGCTTCGAGCATCACCGAGGCGTACGTATGACGCAAGACGTGGAAACCGTGCTTGCGGCTGGGCTCCCAGACGCGCGACGGCTTCTCGCCCGGCTGCCGCTTGGGCAGCGGCGGGATGACTCCCGCCTCGGCGAGCGCGGGCTTCCATGCCTTGGTGTTCCAGGTGGTGCGGTTGATCGCGCCACGCCGCCCTGTGTAGACGAGTAGCCGGACCGTCACCTTGCGCCGGTCCTCGCGTGCAAGGTCGGGCTCCTCGGGATCCAGCCATGGCAGGGTCACTTCGATCGGTTCGAAATGCTCCTGATGCGTGAGGATACGCTTCGCGAGCGCCTGGGGCAGAGGCGCGTCGCGTTCCTTGCCGCCTTTGGGCGGACCGAAGTACAGCTGCGACTTGTACATGAGGATCTGCCGCTCCACGTGCACGAAGCCGTCGTGGACATCGTCTGGGCTGAAGCCGAACACCTCACCCTGCCGGAGTCCGCACCCAACCCCGAGGTCGACCGTGATCTGGTACCGGTCGGCCAGCGTCTCCCGTACGGCGTCGACGCGATCCTGCTGCCAGGCGCGAGCCTTGCGTTCCGGCTCCTTCGGTGGCTTGATCGAGCTGCTGCCCTTGCACGGGTTGCGGTACAGCCGCTTGTCCTCCATCGCGGCCTGCATGATCGCTTTCAGGTACACCCATGCGACGTAGGCCGTGCTCGATGCCACCGCGCGCTGCACATCGGCCGACCACTTGCGCAGCTCCGCGACGCCGATGTCCTTGAGCGCCAACTCCCCGAGCTGCGGCAGCACTTGCCCCCAGATTCGGTATTTCATGCTTTCCAACGTCTGAGCGGGATGCAACTGGGAGGGCCGCCAGTGCTTCTCGACGTACTCACGAAGGCTGATCGCACCATCGCGCGCGTCGACGAAATCTCCTCGCCGAGTGTCGGTCTGCGTCTCGGCCAGCCACGCCTTGGCGTCCGCAACCGTGTCGAATGACCGGTCGCGGACCCCCGGTATCCCCTTGACGCGATAGCGCGTGCACTTGCCCCACAGCGCGCAGTGCGTTCGTGCTTGCCCGTCTCCTTGTTCGACCGCTTCTTGAGCCACCGGTCTTCGATGTAACCCGCCATACTCGTCTTGCCCTCAGCCTCGCCATGGTTATCTCGGCGCGATCTCCGTCGCGATCAGACACACAGACAATGTCCGTATGCATGAAATTCCGAGTGCTGCTGACTTCTTCAGAACCGTTTCCACAGGTCAGGCAGCCCGGCGTCGTTCGCGCTGCCGCGGGGCCTTGTTCAGCGGGTTGAGAGCCTGGTTCGACCGCGAGTCCGCCTGCTGTTGTTCGCTGAGCCACGCATCGAGCAAGTCCCGGCGGTACATGACCCTCCCGCCGGGCCCCATCCGGAAGCTGGGCGGCCCTTGCCGGCCGTGCCGCCAGACGTAGAGGGTGTTCACCGAGATGCCCATGTATTTCGCAGCGTCCTGAACATTCAGGAAGGCAGCCTCAACGGCAGGATTGGACTGGTTACGCATAGCGTGTCTCCGGGGTAAGCGCTGCCGAAGCAGCGGACTTTCCGTCCTCTCGCCCACCGCGCGGCGAAGCCGCACGGATAACTACTGGCGAGCAGGATCAGATTCCGGAGAATCAGTGATTTGGTGCAGCTGCCTCTTCGTGATAGAGGACGGCAGGCGGCCATCGTCTGCCGACGTTCGAAGCTGCAGGTCAAGCATGTCGCTCTGGACTCAGAATTACATCTATCCCCTGCCATCCGGCAGCCGAACTCATCCGACGCCGACAGCAGATCACCCCATTTCGGTCGCGCGCATCCAGACACCATCGAGCAGCCTGCTCAACGCTGCGGCGATCGGGTTATCGCGCTGCTCATCCTCCCCGTCGTTGACCTACTGGTGGTGCTTCTCATCTGAGTTGCGGACCAAGTACAGTGGGGCGGCTCACTCCTACAACCTATGCTGGGGAGTCCCGTTCACCGACAAGCCCGCATCGGGCCCTGGGGCCGGTGGCGGGGCATCGGCCGTCGGAATTCCGGGGGCAGAACCTTCTTCAGCAACAGCGTGGTCGCCCCCGATGAAGGGGGTGTCCACGTGCCCGAGAAGCCGCTGCAGTTCGCCGTCCAGTCCGCTCTGGAGCGGAGTCCCATCCGGTCCGAACGAATCGATCTCTTTCTCGCTCAGCAGCTTCTGCGTGCGCTCATGCACCGCCTTCACCTTGAGGATGCCGCTGTGGTCGTACTGGAACTGGATGGTGATCGCGTTAAGCTGCGGATCCTGCTCGGGCTTGGGGAGCTTCACCTCCAGTTGGGCCAGCGGGAAAGCCCGGTCGCTATCTGCCGGGAAGCCCTTCTCGCCCTCGATGACCTCGACCGTGACACTGGTGGCACCGGGCGCTGCCGGGGGAAACGTCTTCTCTCCCCGAGCGATGAGAGTTCGGTTTCGCTCAATGATGGGGAAAAAGCCCTTCCGAGGCCCGGCGTCGAAGGCCGTGCCGAGGTCGTAGTTCGTGACGAGACTGAAGCGGTCGCGCTCAAGGTGGTTGTCGAGGGCAGCGGAGTAGATCGCCGCCCCGCGGGCCACGGCCGTCATCGGGTGACAGAGTCTCGGGTCAACGATGCGGTCTGCGCCGAGGATGGTCCCGACCGCCTCGCGAGCCTCCGGAATCTGCGAAGTACCGCCGATCATCAAGACAGCTTCGATGTCCTGCGCGTCAAACCCAAGGTCGCTCAGGCACTCCTCGATGGGCTGCATGGCGCGTTTGATCAGCGGAGCGACGGCTGCGGCGTACTCCTCACGCGACACGGTGAGAGTCTTACCGAGTGCCGGCAGGTCGAAGGGCACTTCGCGTACATCGCGGCGCGATAGCGCAATCTTCGTCAACTCGACGTCCCGACGCCAGCGGTTGCGCTCCCTCACCGTTAGCTTCTCCGGGACCTCTCCCAGCTTCGCAAGGAAGATACGAGCAAGCGCCTCGTCGAACTCGAGTCCGCCCAGGGCCGCGATACCCCGGGAGCTCAGCTCGTCGAAGTTGCGACCGTCGTGTTCGAGGACCGTGACATCGATCGTGCCGCCGCCCCAGTCGAATATGAGGAAACGGCCCGCCCCCTCGTTGCCATTGGCGTACGAGATCGCTGCAGCGGTGGGCTCGTTGAGGAGCGCCTTGACCTTGATGCCTGCGAGCAGAGCCGCAGCACGGGTGCGGTAGCGCGCGCCTCCGGTGGCGTTGGCCGGCACTGTCACTACAGCCTCGGACAGGTCCAGAAGGTGGTTGTCCGCTGCGCTCTTCATCCGTGAGAAGAGGGCAGCAGCGGCCGTAGTGCTGCGGAATGGCTCGCCACCGATCCAGGCATGGTGCTCTTCGAGGTGAGGCGTGCCGGACTCGGTCTGCTCAGCGCCCGCCGAGCGCGTGCCGAGCATGCGCTTCACAGCATCGACGGGCTCCCCTGTGGTGGTCTTGGCGGCCCACCCAAAGCAGAGCGTCCGCTGGAGGTCACGCACCGACATTACGGAGGGGAACAACTCCTCGAATTCAGGCTCCCGCCACTGGGCGGGGAGGTTTTCGCCGTCGATCGGCAGGACCTCTGTCTCCTCACCGGTCCACCGGGCAACGACCGAGTTGCTGGTACCGAAGTCGATTCCGTAGGTCATTGCTTCCTCCCGACCGGCTTGTAGCCGCGGTACGCGACTTTGGCGAGCATCATCTTGGTGAAGCCACCGTGCGACTGCGTACCCGCGGCTGACGGTTCTTCGGCAACCTGCGGAGAGATCTCCTGCGGCTCGTCCACGTTCTCCTGCGACGCGGACAGTTCCTCCTCCGCTTGGACGGCCACGGTCACGTGGCTGGCATTGGTAACCGTCGGCACTTCGGGCGCTGCCGGAGCGTCCGAACCGGGACTGGACACATCCCGCACGGAGGGATCCGACGCGGCAGTACCTCCGATGGCATCGGTCTCCGTGCCATCGTCCGCTTCGGCGGGCTCAGCACTGACGCCGTGCGGTAGAGCCGAATGGGCATGGCGTCGGCGGTCATGGACATTGACGCCGTTCCATGAGAGCCCCTGCACAGGGAGCGTGCGGACCCATCCTCGCTCGACGATGCGACCGGACTCACTATCGCTGTACGCCGGAGAAAGGAGTTCGTACTGGGGTCTGGAACCGGCGACGGCCGTGTCAGAACCGCCGTCGTCAGCCAGGTTGAAGGCCGCAAGGTCGTCGGTATCCGAGATGCGCCGCAGCCCTGCCTTAGAGATCTCCGTATCGATTCGGTTCCTCAGCTCCGAGAGGCTCCCGGCCTGGCTGGCCGCTCGGTCGATGACAGCGAGCTGAGCAAGGTGGAGCTGCCTGGTCCGCATGCCCTCGACAACAGCGGTCCGCAGGGCTTCAGCGACCTGGCGGCTTGCGGCGCGGATCGCCTGCGTGCGGCCGTCCTTATTGTTGTCTCCGTCTTCACCCGGCCTGAGGGCCGACTCCGTGATCGTACGAAGGCCTTCCTGCATTGTCGGCTCGACCACCGCCAGGACGGACTTCAGCAGGGCAGCGGCATCGAAGGTGCCGGGCTCCACGCGGGGGTGGGCGCTCCCGGCAGTCCAGGGGCCCTTGGACAGAGCCCTGTGGTCCTGCTTCGTACGCTTCTCCACCGACGGCTCGTCCCCAGAGCGCTTGTTCGAGGCGGTAGCACCCGTCGGCTTCGGCTTCTTTCTCTTGGGCAAGTTGTGCTTCCCCGGAGGGGAAGCCTTGCTCTTCTTTCCTGACGGGTCGTGGGAGCCGTTGGGCTTACTGGTCACTGGGGCTGCTCTCTGGCACAAAGTGTTCGGGGTCTTCGGGCTCGGCAGGCAAACCGACATTGTGGCAGGCGTTGCAGACGATGCCCCGGGCTGCCTCTGCCCTGGCGAATTCCTGCTCGTCTGCGTCCGGCTGAGGCGTCTGCCTCGGCATAGGAGCCCCACCGCGGCGGATGACAGACTCGTCGGCTCCGGGCAAGGCCCACTTCTCTGGGGCGAGGGGGACTGAGAAAGGCGGGATCTCACTGCGCCCGCGCTGGAAGCGCTCGATCGCGTCTTTCGCCTCGTTGACCTGTGCCTCTCCGTCGTCGTTGAGGGAACGGCGGAGCTGACGCCAGTGGTCCTTCCAGTCCTCGGCGTCGTCGGGGATGCCCAGGACGAGGTACGGATTGAGCAGATGCGAACTGTCCGGGCGCCTGATCAACGCCCGCAGGATATTCCGATTCTCGTCGAGTCGGCGGCGAGCGCCGCCAGCAAGGCGGTCTTCCCTTGGCCCCTTGCCCGGCTGCGGCATGAGCGTGTCCAAGGCGTCGGTGTACCGGGGGCCGTCCGGCCCACCGACAGCCTGCACGTAGGCAAGGATGTTAAGCGCCTCCCAGCCGGCATCCGACCATGCCGTCGCGAGCACCGAGGCTTCGTTCAGAGCGGTCCTCATCAATGCCTGGTGCTTCTTGCTGTCCCCGTACAGCGATGCCCGGTGTGCCATGCGAACGGCGCGCTGCAGCCGTCTCACCAGGAGCCAGGGGCCGAAGGTGCGGTCGCGTCGGACGTTGACTGCGGCTTGGGGCACGAGTTTCTCAAGCGCACCCCACAGCCACTTCTGGTCCTGGAGGGCAGGCGGTATCTGTCCCGACTGACGGGCCTTCGTAAGGGCTGCGGCCAGCTCGCGATCCGTCGGAGGAAGGCTGTGAAGGTCCTCCTGGAGTACGGAGCTGTCGCCGACTGCCAATCGGCTGCGGAACTGTCGCCGGGCCAGTTCGCCCTCCCAGCCGAGTTCCTCGAGGTCTTCCTGGTCCAGATCCGTCGGTGCGAGGCGAGCCCGGATGTACAGCGCGCGCTGGCCAGAGCCTGGGAGCGGCCTGTGGACGAGACGCCGGCGGTCGATCAGATCGTCGACGACGGGCAGGGGCAGCGCTACCGCAAGGGCATGCTCCCGCTCGGCAGGTATCTTGCTGTACTCGACCCGCTCTGCGTCCCGGTAGAGCCACCACGCCTCTTCGGCAGCGAGCACGGACGGTGCGGCGTCGGAGTCGTCCATGTCAGAAATCCGATTCGGCTTCTTGTCCAAGAGCGCCTGCGCGCGCACGGTGAGCCGGGGCGTGAGCAGGCAGAGCCCGGAGCCGTGCACCTGCCGGAGCAGGCCGACCGCCCTGACTGGAGGCAGCGTGCGCATGGTGCTGGCTACGGCGCGGGCCAACACGTCGGCGGACATGCCTTCCCTCTCACCTTCCAGCGCCGAGGCAGGGTACCCCTCAGCACGGCAGTAGGCCGCGACGGCTTCAACAGCCGCCAGTGCGGCGCGCCAGCTCTCCGTGGAAGTGAAACCCGTTGGCAGCTCCGCCGGGGGTGCCACTGCCTCACGGGGTTCACTGCTCGACGGGCGGTCCGCTGAGGTCACCGGCATTCCGCCGACAGGAACGCCTACCTGCACCGGACGGCGCAGCGGGGCGAGCTCGCCCCGCTCGCGCGCCGCCGCCAGCGCAGCGCGGCGTCGGCGTTCACGCTCGCGCAGCTCTTCCAGAGTCGGCGGAGCGGCCGGATCTGGATCTGGGTCTGGATCTGCTCCAGTGGGATGGGAGAACATCGCCCCTGTCACAAGTCCTCCGAGTACTCAACAAGCTCGCTCGTAACGGCGGCCGGGGTGCGGTCGAGGCAATAGGCATCCACGAAGGCCACAGTCTCAGCCAACCCGTTCTCTTCAACGAAGTCCGCGTATTTCTGCAGGCGAGGTGCTATGCAGTCAGGGGCGGCAGCCTCGAGCGGGTGCTTGACGACGATCGCGACAGGCTCTTCGGAGACCTCGGACTCGGCCAGAAGAGCCATGGGCCCTACGGGTGTATGCCGGATTTCAACAAGGATCTCTGTCCGGTCTTCGGTCCACCGCCGCAGCAGGAGCTCGTGATGGGCGATGTCGACGGACAGCTCTCTGCCTCGGAGTGTGCCGACGAGGTCGCGGGCGAGCCGCCAGTCGAGCAGGGGATGGAGCCGCATGTTGGAGTAGTCGCGGAGGCAGCGGTAGCACGAGCCGCTGCAGTTCGCTGCGTGTTGGCCACTGAGCCTATGCAGGTATGCGTCGACGGCGCCGAGGAACTCGCCAATCCGGTCGGCTGATCCAAGGTGTGTGCTGAAGCCAGCGCCATTCTCCAGGCTGTCCGCGAGGTAGGCCAGGACCGGAGAGACCGCGGAGGATGCCGAGCCGTGGATACCGCTGAGCAATTCCTCTGGTTGGACGTCGAGCATGGGGGCGGCGGCCCGCCTGAGCAAGGCAGCCAAGGAGTACCAGGCTGCGCGGCGGCCGTGGTAGGCGTCGGGGAAACCGTACAGCTGGTCTGATTTGGCCATGTCGAAACGCAGGCCGCGTGCAGGGTCGAGCGGAGCACGTGCACCAAGGAAGAGCATGTCGGTGTGCTCGGTCGCACCAAGAGCGGTCTCGAGGTCCGGCACGGCCCGAGGATTCTCGACAGCGTAGTACCCCTTCCACGGGGAGCCCGCCTTCTTGAAGCGGAACATGCGACCGCCGTTGTTGTTGATCGTGTAGCGGTCACCGCTTCCGCAATGCACCACCAGCCAGTCGTCGGCGTCACGGTCAACTCGCGGTGCGCCTTTCTCGAGGTCGGCAGCTGTGCGCGTGCTCAAGCCGCCTCCGCCCCACTCTCGTACGCCGTCGTAGTCCCGGGCCTTGCCTGCCCTGAATCCGGCTGGCTCGCGGAACGGAAAAGCGGTGTAGCTCCGGCCTGAGGCGCCGCAGGCAGGACACACCGTGGGCACGTCGTCCTCGTTCAGGGGCTCAATGTGAGCACAACGGCGGCACATAGCGACCATGCGCTCCGGGCCGAAGGGCTCCTCAGCGGGCTTCGGACTGCGTCCGCCTGGTGTGAAGGAGACGACTCCAATCGACTGCTGCAGTCGGCCGTCCCGCGGCGTCTCGGCGCCGGGCGCGAACCTGGAGAGTGCCACGGCCAGGTCGCGGTTGATGGCTCCGGGCGGCGGCCAGGGGAAGTTCTGCTGGGGAAGCTCGGTGTACAGGAGCCGGGCGCGGGTGGGGAAGCCGAACATGGGCAGAAGGCCAGACTCCGCCAGGCGCTGGCTAAGGTCCGGGTGACCGGTTTTGCCTTCTGCGGCCTTGTCTACCTGGTCCAGGAGCTCCTTGATACAGGTCATGGGGTCGATCGAAGCGACCGGTTCGGGAGTGGAAGCCTGCAGGGCCAGAGCTGCAGATTCTATTTTCTGCTGGTGGGTGTCGACCCACTGGCAGACCGCTGCACGGTGGGCGGACCAGTCCTCGGACAGCCCGAACTGGCCGTGGATGTTCCGCGTCATGTCGACTTCCTCGTCGGTACTCCCTGCGGTCAGGGCGGCGAATGCCTGGCGCAAGACTTCGCCGAGGAACACGCGTTTGAAGATGGAAGGCATGCCCAGGGCAAGATAGGGGGGCGGTGTAGGAGCGTTCGTGATCTCCTCGGGGCGGGCGAAGTAGTGCTCGTCGTGGCTCCGCCCTCGGCAGACAGTGAGGGCGGTGGCTGCCGGGCTGTCGCGGCGGCCCGCCCGCCCGACCCGCTGTTGGTAGTTGAAGCGGGTGGGCGGCATATCGGCGAGGAGCACCGTGTTGAGGGAGCCGACGTCGACTCCGGCCTCCATCGTTGTCGTCACCGAGAGCACTTCGATGCCGTCGGCTTCCCGGATGTCATCCTCTCCGAGAAATACGTTCTGGAAGCGGCTCTGCCGCGACTGTGCGTCGAGGCGGTCGGTCTGGCCGGTCAGCTCAGCCGTACGCAGGGGGAAGTTCCCGGTTCGGTTCCTGGCCTTCCACGCGTAGTAGTCCTCGTTGAGCACCCCGGTAAAGCGCTCGGGTTCCGCAGGGAGTTCGGTGCGGCACTTCGTGCAGATTCCCGTGCCGGGGTGGAGGTGGGGCCGACGGCAGTTTCGGCAGGACCAGACCCGGCCATCGCCGGGACGAAGCGCGACCTTGGCCGGGTCGATGGTGTACTGGACCACGGCCGGGCCCCAAGCTGCCAGTACGCGGTCTGCGATCACATCGACGTCCAGACCGTCGCGGTCGGCGATGTGCTTCCAGTACCGAAACAATGGGGCCGGCGGCTTCTCCGATGCGGCGCGAACCCCGGAGAAACGGCGCATGTGTCCGAGAATCCGCAGGCTACAGCGCGCTCGCGCCTCGTCGGATCCCGTCGGCAGATCAAGCAGCCCACGATCACCGACTAGGCTGAGCCAGCCGAGCCCGAGAGACTCGAAGTCACGGCCCGCGCTGGAGAAGAGCCCGTTGAGGAACTCCCAACCCAGGTTCTCTTCGATACGGGCGAGGAATTCATCCTGCTCCGGGGTCAGACCCGCCTTTATCGTCCGATCGCCAGCCCAGTTGAACAGCGACGTCCACGCGATACCGCCTCGCTCCTGAAGCGAGGCTGCAGGACCGCCCGGGTTAGTGCCGTGATCGAGGAGGAGCCCTCGCATGTCGTACTGAAGATCCTTCAGGGACGGCAGGTTGCCGATGACTGCTTCGAGTTCCGGCTGCTTCTCCGGTTCTGCTGCGATGTCGTCGGTCAGGATATCCTTGAGTGCGGCGAACTCCCGGGGGTGACGGCCCCGGAGCCGCCGCACAGCCTCCTTGACTTCGTCACGGTCCACCGCGTCCCTGGCATAGAACGCCTTGACCAGCTGAAGGTCGGCGTACGGGTCTCCCTGCTCCGTCACCGCCTGAGCTGTCAAGAGGCGCAGGAGGTCCTGATAGTGGCGCAGGGCGAGGCCACTCGCGAGCTCGGAGGCGTCGTCGCGGCTATCCGAGAACGCAATGATCTTTCGTCCGCCGTCTGGCATGTGCCCGAGAACCTCGGTGGTGAGCACCTGGTTGATCTTGTAGAAACCGGTGCGCATGCGGCGCACCGGGGCCATGCGGAGCCGGGCTGGGTCCTCCAGGCCGATCCACTTACCGTCCCGCGTCCTTTTGAGCTCCCAGTCGTCACCGCAGGCCGGACACCGGGTCGGGAACGGTCTCAGGCCTCTGAGATCGACAGCAGGCTTCCCGTCCTTCATATTGGGGACCACGTGGAAAGACCAACCGGTGTAGTGTGCCTTGTCGTTGGCGAGGCGGCCGGTGCCCGGTTGGTAACGGCTCTCCCGGAACTCGAAAGTGACGCCCGGGCCATTGTTGGACTCCGAGGCGGTCCAGTCACGGCTGTTCAGTCCAAGTGCGGATTGTCGGGGCCAATAGACCACGTAGTTACCCGCATTCGCAGTTCCGCTGATCTCTTCAGGCAGGAGGTCGAAGTCGGGGAAGTCCGTGTGCAGGGCTCCGCGAAATCTCTTCTTCTCGGTGGCCGAGGGGGTGGTGAAGCCGCCGAGCATCAAGTCACCGCAGTTCTGGCAGTGCAGGAGCTCAAGCACTCGTGCTCCGCAGGTGCACCGGGAAGCCGGTTCACGGAACAGTCGGCCGACTCGCCGCCGGGGATCCCTGCCGCCGGGGACATCCTGGCATTCCGGGTCAGAGCACGCCCAGATGCCATCGATGTTGCGGAAGAACATGTGGGCCCTGAGCTTGGGCAGGGCAGGGTTGTCCGCCATGCCCAGTGCCCGGAGGACCCCGCGGAGGGCCTTCCCTTGTGCATCTGC
The DNA here is from genome assembly GCF_030294945.1 of Streptomyces graminofaciens. NCBI lineage: Bacteria > Bacillati > Actinomycetota > Actinomycetes > Kitasatosporales > Streptomycetaceae > Streptomyces > Streptomyces graminofaciens. The sequence continues at coordinate 2,054,560 of NZ_AP018448.1, forward strand.
GTCAGTGAGCCTTGGAAACAACGCTGCGGCGAGCTCAGGCATGGCGACGGCACGTGGCTTGCCGTCGGGTGCGAGCGCCAGAGCCAGCGCGTCGGCAGCTCCAGTCTCAGAAAGGAGTGCGCCCGCCTCACCAGCGGACAGGGCCGACTCAGCCGCACGGGCGAGGGCTGGGGCCTGAGTGGTCAGGTCCGTAGGCCGGACAGCGGGCAGGACAAGGCTGCCGGGGATGACCTTGTGACGCCCCCGAGGCAGTGCGAAGAACGACTCGAGGAAGTCGTCGTCGCGCCCTCCCACCAGCGACGCGGACGCAGCTAGGACGCGGAACTTCTCCGGCGCGTCGTCAAGCCCCAGGCGATGGCGCAGGTTCCGCAACAGGTAGGCGACCTCGGTGCCCGCAGTTCCTCGGTACATGTGGAGCTCGTCGAGGACCAGGGTGAAACGGGCACCGGGAGTGCTGTGCAGCCAGCGCCTGGTGGACTCGAAGATCGGTGCTTCCTGCGGGCGGAGGAGCATGATGTTGAGCATCGAGTAGTTCGTGACCAGGATGTCTGGCGCGGCGGCCTGCATGTCCCAGCGTGCGTGCATCTCGGCGCCACCGATGCGAGGGATGAATTCGTGCGCGTCTGCCCCGGCCCGCCGCTGACGCGCGTCGAGGGCCTGCATGTATGTGCGCAGCCGGCTCCGGGCGGGATAAGAGTCCCTGTTCCCTGGCACGGGGGTGGCCCCGGTGTACCGGCCGAAGTAGAAGCGGTGTCCCGCGCGGTTCCGGTCCAGCCACGCACGGGCGGGATCGCTGTCGAGGGCCCGGCGCAGGCGGACCAGCTGGTCGTCCGCGAGTGCGTTCGTGGGGTAGAGAACGAGCGCGCGCACCGCAGATCGGTGCCCTATTTCAGACTCTCGACTCGGCATGTACTCGCCGTTCCCCCGCCACCAGGTCGGAGCAGGTCTCCCACCCCCGGTCCAGCGCGCGGACTCGGCAACGAGATCGGCGATGACCGGGAGTATGAACGCCTCGGTCTTGCCGGCACCGGTTCCCGCCGTGACAACGAAGTCGCGGCCTTCGCCGCAGGCAGCCAGCAGCGCCTCGTGCTGGTGCCAGTAGAGGCTATCCACCCCGTCCGGAAGGGCGAACTTGGCGAACGCTGCAGCCTGGGGATGGGCTGAGGCCGCACGGAAAGATTCCTCAACGGAGACACCGCTCGTGGCGTATTGCGGCCGGAGCTCCAGCAGCGGCTGGCGCCAGGCGCCGCCGTCCGTGTCCAGGAGCGAGCGACGCTCCTTCATAATGGAGACGTCGTCGACGCCGAACGGGGTGTCGTAGTAGCGCATCAGGGCACGCCGCAGCTCATCGAAGATGCCGGGGATATCGGCGCTCATCTGGGTCGGCGCCAACCCGCTCGGGTCCGTCATCACTTCACCTTCTCGGACGCCAGGTTCGGCTGTTCGATTTCGAGGGTCTGCTGGAGAGAGCGGGCCAATTGCTCAGCCGCCGCGTACGGCACGTTGTCGTACTGGACGGTCTCGGCCAGCTGATCAAAGCGTGGCTGGAGGCCCGTGCACAGGACGGCAGCCCGGGCATGGAGTGGGGGCAGCGGCGCCCCCCAGGCGACAGCGAGGTGGCCAACGCTACTGCGCCCGCTCCCGGGTTCCGGCTGCCACCACGTCGCCCCTGCACCGAGACGGGCGAGCTCCAAGTAGACCCCGGTCTCATGCTCTGTACTGCGCCACTCGGCGCCGCGCCGCACCTGAACGAGACGGGACCAGTCGGCCCCGCGCCAGCGGTACAGCCCATCCTGATTGTAGGACTCCGCGGGCTCATACTGCCTTTGCGCGGGGTTGTACCGTTCGACGGTGTGGGCGTTGCCCGGGGCTGGCGGCGCCGCTAGGGGGCCCTCGAAGAGCTCGGGCAGGAGCGAGAATGCTTGGAGGGCGGCGCACGGGGTGAAAGCGCACTCCAGCATGGCGGCAGCTTCCGGGAGGTCTTCGAAGGTGTCGTACTGGAAGAGCAGCGAGTCAGGCACCGGGATGTCCCCGTCGGCGGTCTCGTTCTCGACCCGGATGATTTCGGCCCATTCCCCGGCCGCCGCATCAACGGCCCTGTCGAACGCAGCGGTTCTGCGTCCAGCGATCAGGGCCAGGCCGTCGGAAAAGGGCAGTCTGGTGAGTACGGGGGTAGCGGCGGACCACTGCCCGCGCCGCCAGTCCACATCGAGGTGGCCGAGGGCTGAGACATCTCGTACCCATCGGCCTTCTGCGCCTCCTCGCAGCGCGAGGCCGCGGCCGCGGGCGGTGCTCAGGATCCCGGCGCGCAGGTCCGCGACTTTGCCTCCGCCGACCTCGCTGGTCCAACGGAGGAGGAGGTCCCCGATTCCGGTCACGGTCCCACCTCCTGGGCGAGGCTCACGTAGGAGTGCCAGAGCGGGTCAGCACAGGCATCGGCGGCGTCCAAGACAGCGCGGGCCCACGGCTTGTGCCGGGCAGTCGGGTGGAAGGACAGTTCAGAGGGGTAAGCGGCCTCCGCGGTCCACTTGCCGCGCCGCTTCTGCAAGATCCAGCCATCAATTCCGCGCAGCTCCACCTCGAAGCGGTAGTCCGACGGTTTCACAGGAAGGCGGGACCACCAGGACGGCGAGTCCGGTACGGCCACCTCCCAGGCCCGGCCGTCCGAGGAAACGAAGATTGTCGTCTCCGCGCCGCGTCGACACAGCACGACGCGCGGTGTGGCGCCCGTTCCAGCCTCACCAAAATGCGCACCAGTGACTACCGGCGCGCCCGCTCGCTGCGCAGCAGGGTAGGCCGCGCCCTTACCTCGGGCGAGGGGGAATCCGACGACGGTGTCCGGCGTGGCGAGGCTCGGGGCGTCCTCTGCGGTGGTGAACTCGACCACCGACTCCTCGGCCTCGATCCGGTGCTTTCCCTCGGGCATCTCCCGGATCCAGAGAGGGATCGGGACTCCTCGGGCCTTGAAGGGTGGGTCCTGCGCCTGACCGTCGAGTTTGGCCTCTCCGGAAGCGCCGTCCGGGAGGACAAGGTTCGGCTCGCCCCCGACGAGGTACAGGCGCTGGTCGAGGTCGGGGGCGATCCGGAGCCCGCCCTGCAGGTACATCTTGTACTGCGGGGCCGGCTGCACTGCGAGCACGGCGCCTTGCACGCTGCGGATGGTTTGCTTGAGGGTCACGGGGTCGTCGAAGACGACCCCGTTGTACAAGGTCCATCCCTCCGGCATCCACGAGAGCCGCCCAGCCTCCTTCCGCCGTCCCGGGGAGGCAGCACGGTCGAGTACGGCCTCGACATCGGCTGCCGCCTCCGGAGCCGCAATGATCATGTGCTCCTCGCCGGGGACGAACCGGTCGACACTCGTCCGGCAGTCGAGGGAGTCGTCCTGTCGGAATACGACCAGCGACGACGCCGGACGGCTGACGACGATCCCCTCGCCTATGAGTTGGAAACCTGCACGAAGAGAGCGGTCCTCGGGCAGCTTCAGCCCGCCGACCGAGTAATAGCTCGTGTCGCCCAACTGCTGCAGCTGCACTCCGCCAGAGAGCTGGTAATCCCGTTCGCCGAACCGCGGTAGCCGTGCCAGCCACCCGAGCCGCCGGTTTTCGAAGCGCACGAGCAACTCCGCCCTGGGCGTTCCGGGCTGGACATATTCCTCCGACCCGTCCCAGACGTTCGCAAGGTTCCCAAGGAGCCGCTCGGCGATGGGACAGATCTCGGGGTCGTCGATTGCTCGCCGGAATCCGGTAGAGAACTTGTCGCCCTGGTCCCAGAGCTTGGCCCCCCGAACGAGGACAGCGCCGGGCAGGGGCCAGGCCGTGCTGTTCCGCTGGCTCATGACGTGGAAGAACTTAGGGAGGAGCATGCGGTCTGTGCCGCGCAGTACGGCCTGCGAGAGGGCGTAGCCGATGCGTGCCTGATGCTGGGGGAGGTCTTCAGGCGAAGGGATGGTGCACAGCCCTCGGTACGCACCCCACTGAAGCTGCCAGGAAGCGAGCCGCTGCCACATCCACGCGATCGGCAGGTACTTTGCCGAGGTCAGCACCCCATCCCGGCCAGTCAGGAGCTGGGAAAGGTGGTCGTGGTAGTTGTTGGCACGCCGCTGGCCGTCGTTCGCCATGCGGGTCGCAGCGATCACTGAGCAGGCAAGCAGGGGGAGAACAGCGGGGGCGCCGTCAGCGGACCTCTTCGACTCTTCGTACTTCTCGATAGCGGCATAGGGATGGGACTCGCCTGGGTCCACTCCCCGACTCACCGCATCAACGAGCGAGACGTCCAGGGCAAACCGCTTCTGCAGGGAGGCGACTTCCGCGTCATCGACGTACATCACGACCGGGTGGCCATCCCATTCCGGACTGAAAAATGCCTCCTCAAGGGCCTCCTGCCAGGCCTCATATGCTGCGAAGTCCACGTGGTATCCAGGCTCCTGCGTCTGATCCAGTCCAGTGGCACACGTCACTGGAGCCGCGTGACAGCACGGTACTCGCTGCCATAACTGCCCGTTAAGGACTATCACTGACATCGCATGGTTGTGCAGATCAAACCTGGAATTTCATGACAGGGCAGCCGACTTGGCTTCCAGGTCGAGCCACCGCTTCCCAACGATGTGAGATTCCCCCGCCGGATTGGCGAGGAGGGTCAGAGACCTACTCCGTCCCGCACAACGGTGAGCGGAAGGTCTCGTCGAGGGAGATGCATCCAGCCCTCGACCGCGGCCATGGCATGCTCCTCCTCAGTGGTCGGCGAATGGGTCATCCCACACGCTGCGGCCCGTGCGACGACCGCCGAGATCAGGGCGTCCAGGTCGTGGTCGCTGGCCACACACCGGACACGAACCCGGTCGGACAGGTCCAGGTCTAGGCCGGCCTCGAGACCGGCAAGAATCCGGGACCGCGCAGCCGTGGCGTCCTTGCCCTTATAGGTCCCCTCCGGGGCGAGTCCCCACTGGATCAGCGCGAACGCCGGGTAGACCTCGACAACTGGACCCGAGCCGCCGCGCGGTATCGCCGGACCGCCCTCGGCCAGCCGAGCCAGCAGGCCGACCGCGCGCATGGCGACGATGCCGAGCTTGTCGGCCGACACCGACAGCGGACGCTGCTTGCCCGCCCCAGTGCGCTTCCACGCCACGTCATCGGTCAGCCGGTGAGTGAAGGTATTGCCGAGTCCGGGGCGACCGTCGGCGCACGCTGCGTGGTTAGCGAGCGCAGGTAGCTCGACACCGGTCCGGTGCGCAGTGAGCAGGGCTGTGAAGGCAACCGGCCAGCCCAGGGGCGAGTCCAGCCCCGTCATGTCCGCAGACCGCATCGCTGCCAACAGGTCGTCGTCGTGCTTCGCGGGAAGCAGTTCAGCCGTAGGTCGCCGACCCCACGTCATGCGGCACACGCCTGTGGTTCCGGTGCGCCCGGCCAGATCAACGCCCACCGTCACCATGGCGCCGTCCTCCACTACATCGTCAGCCTGCGCTATCACGGGCTTCGCCTGCATTTGGAACTCCCCTCCGTGTCCTGTCCGGGTTGTGCACGGATCAGTCACAGTGGCGCTGCCCCATGGCGGTGGTCGCAGCGGCACAGAGTCCGACTCGGCCTACAACGGCAGGAACGGACTAGGCCTGCCGTGCCAGGAGATGCGCAGCGCATCGCGGGCTCGGGTGGTGGCGACGAAGAGTTGGTTGCGGCTCTTCTTGAGTTCGCGTTCGTACCGTTTGGGGTCAGTCGCCTCGTATTTCTCGACGACAGCAGTGCGCGGGAGGATGCCGTCGCTCGCGCCGATCACCGCGAGCTTCTGGTACTCAAGTCCCTTGAATCGGTGCATCGTTCCGATGTGGACCTCGCCGCCACCTTGCGGCCCCTCCTTGGTGAGGGTCGCAGTGGTGATGCCATGCTTCGTCTCCAAATCGGCTGCGACGCGGCCGGCCATATCGCCGTCGGCGACGCAGACGGCCATGGTGCCGCTGGGGTCGCGTACGGTGCCGTCCTCGGTGGGCTGGGTGATGTCCGCGCGCCACTGCTTGAGGGCTGCGGCTAGCTGAGTGATCTCGTCGGTCCAGTCTGCGCAGGCGACGTACTCGGGGGCAGGGCCGTGCAGCAGGGAATGGTAGCCGTCGAGGGTGTCCGTGCCGTCATCGAGGTCGTCGTAGGTGCCCCCGCGGACGACCTTGGCGGCCTGGTCGAGGATCTCCTGGGTGGTGCGGTAGCTCAGCGTCAGTTTCGAGGAGCGGCCACCGCGGATGTTGATGCCGACGGTGGAAAGGGTGACTTGCCGGTCGTAGATCCGCTGGTGGGTGTCGCTGGCGATGAACAGGTCGCCAGGGCCGGAGGCGACCATGGCGCGCAGCATTTTCCAGTGGGCGGGGCTGAGGTCCTGGGCCTCGTCGACGACGATGTGACGGTAGCGGTGACGCAGGTAGCGCATCGCGGAGCTGTTGTCGTCGAGGTGGGCCAGGTCGCCGCCGCCGATGTCGGCCTTGCGCTCGGCCCGCGTCTGGATCTTGCGGGCGCGTTCCATCTCGTACCGCGCCGCGCGCTCGGCGGCCTGGGCCCAGGTCTCCCGGCCCATGCCGTTGAGGCGCAGGGCGAACTGTTCGAGCAGTTTCCAGACGACTGCGCGTTCGGGGCGGTTGAGGGCGCGGCCCATGCCGGCGCGACGGGCCTTGAAGTAGTCCTGGCGGGTGCCGAGGGACTGGCCCAGGACGATCTGCTCCCATTCGTCGAAGAGGAATTCGGCGTCCCAGCGCTGCTCGTCGTGTTCGAAGAGGACCTCGCGCAGCACGTCCAGGGCCCGGTCGTCGGTGATCAGGCTGCGCTGTGCGCCGGGCGCGGTGTTCTCGTTGAGGACGCTCTGGGCGAGCTGGTCGATGTGCTTGATGTCGACGCGGCCGAGCAGCGCCGGGTCCATGAGCGAGGTGAGGCGGGAGCGCAGGTCGGCGGTAAGGTTCTTGGTGTACGTGGTCAGCAGGATCGGCTTGCCGTGGCCGGGCGGCAGGGCTGCGGCAAGGCGGGCGACCCGGTGCAGGGCGACGATGGTCTTGCCGGTGCCGGGGCCGCCGCTGACCCGGCCGGGGCCGCTGTAGTTCCGTTCGACGATCTTGCGTTGGGTTGGGTGGAGGTAGACCTTCCAGGCTCGGAAGTCGCCCTCGGCCAGGACGTTGCGGATGTCGTCGTCGACCGTGGTGACCGCAGTACGGGTGAGGGCCGCCGCCATGTCGTTCTCGAAGCCCGGTTCGAGCTCAGTGGAGGCGGGCTGGGTGATCTCGCGTTCGACTTCGTCGACGGACATGCCGGAGCCGAGGCCCGTGAGGACCTCAGCGGTCAGGCGCGGGGCGCCGGCGATGAGTTGGTCGAATTCCTCGTCGGTCGTGACGGCGAGGGCCGGGCCGATGAGGGCGTCGGCGACACCGAGCCGGCGCAGGTCCTCGGGGGCGCAGCCGATGAGGAGCGGTTCGGCGGGGGCGGCCGGTTGTGGTGTCACGACGGGGGCGGGCGTGGGCTCGGCCGGTGCAGTGTGCTCGTCCTGGGCCGGCGTGAGTTGAAGTCCCGCGCGCTGGAGGACGCTCTGACCGACGACGCCAAGGTCGACGAACTCGATCTCGCCGGTGATCCGGTTGATGGCGACAGTGAGTTCTTCGTAGACGTCCTTGCGGTGGCGGACGGCGACGATCAGCCACTGTGGGACGCCATCGGCGCCGACCCCGGCCCGGGCCAGCAACGCCCGGTACGAACGGTCGATCTTGGCGCGGAAGATCCGGCCGTCGCCCTTGAGAGGCTTGAGGTCGAGGCTGGGGTGATCGGGGTCGATACGGAACTGGTGGCAGAAGTCGTAGAACTTCGTCTTGACCGACGAGTCCATCTTGTAGAGCTCGTTCTCGGCCTTCTGGTAGAGGCTCAGGCGTGCGGTCATCGTGCGGCACTCTGTTCTTCGGAGTCGGGACGGGCAGTGGCGTCGGGGAGCATGCCGAGCAGAGCATCAAGATCGGCTAGCCAGTCGTCGGCCGAGCGGATGGTGAACCCGGCGTCACGGTAGGCGCTCCAGGTCTTGTCGCTCTCCTTGTCCTCCTGGTCGTACGGCTCAGCCATGACGGCGATCCGCGGAGTGCCGTGGTCCCAGACGAAGTCGGCGAGCCAGCCTCGTTCGCCGAGCTCGTAGCCGTAAGCGGGGGCCTTCTTGCCGCCGTCGGCCAACACGTGGGCTAGGCGGGTGAGGGGGGAGTCGGGATCGTCCTCGTCGAGGTATTCGAGGATCTCCCGGTCCCACAGCAGATCCCGCACCGCTGCTTCGAGAGGAGTCTCGTTGGAGGCTTCCGCGGGTACGGGCTGCGGTGCGGGTGTTCCCGTGCCGTAGCGCACAACGAGGGATTCAAGTTCACCGACGCCGCCGAAGGCCTTGAGGACCGAGATGTCGAAGCTGGCTGCGGTGGCTGTGGTGAGTTGAATGCCGTCGCCGCCGTCGTGGGCGAGGAACTGCAAGATGTTGGACCACTGGAGCCAGGAGCGCCAGCGCGCCTTGTGTTCGGGCGTGCCGAGCTGGTCGTGTGCGGTGTCGTCAAGGCAGGCCAGTGCTGACCAGTGGCCGGTGGCTGCATCGACGAGGAAGGCGACGGGGAGACCCGACTGGTCGCTGGTCTGGAACAGGTTGAGCGTGCCAGTGCCCTGCACGGGCGCCGGGTCGATGCCGTCGGTGCGGCCCCAGGCGTCGAGGAGACCGCTGAGCGTCTGACGCGTCTGGTCGGGCGTGCCGTTGCCGACGAGGATCTCCTGGCCGGTCCCGAGGAGCCCGCCGACCATGGCTGATGCCCGCTTGCCCCAGGCCGCGTGGTCCGGGCTGCGCAGGTAGGCGAGGAGCATGGTCATCGGGTCGGTGAAGGCGGTGGCCGCGAGGTCGTCGCCGCCACGGTCGGCGTAGAGCTGCTTGGCGAGGTCCTGGGCACTGCGCGGGTACGGCGGCCATACCGGCTCAGCCGCTTCGCGCCCCGCGCCGGACTCCGCAGTGTTCGTCTGCCGCTCGAAGGCGTCGAGGTCGTGCCAAGTGAGCTGGAAGACGATTCTCCCCTCGGCCCGGAGCCGGTTGCGTTTGTCGGCGTCACGAGCAAGCCGGTTGTTCCGGCGAGAGGCGTGAAAGCGGTGTCCGTCGAGGTAGACGGTGATCTTCTGCTTGGGGCCGTCGACGCGTTCGAAGGTGAAGTCGGTACGGGTGTAACCCTCGTTTCGTTGCGCTGTCAGACGCCAGCCGTGCACGGTGCCGATCTCGTCCAGACGCAGATAGGCGCTGTTGTCGCCGCTCTCCTCCAGCACGGCGTCGCCGCGCTGTCCGGCCCACCCACGCAGGGCCTTGAGGAAGCGTGCCTCCAGATCGGACTCGACCTGCCCGTCCAGACCGATCTGATCGGTGTTCCCGACCTTCTTGGTGTCCCAGGCGTCGGTGTCCGTGCCCAGGAGTTCGTCGAGGATCTCCAAGGCAGCCTGACGGGAGACGCGCTCGATGTACTGCTCGTCGGCGTAGAGGTACAAACAGCGGTGGCAGGCCGGCCCGCCCTCCTCGTTGCAGGGGCACTCCACGAGCAACCGGCGGGCGCCCTCCAGCACCTGACGGAAGGCGGCGGGATCGGTGAGCCGATCAAGGTAGCCGGTGCCGTGCGGGAGACGGTCGTACAGGACCAGGAAGTGCCGTGTCTCCGCGGTGTCGCGGTCCGGCATGGTAGCGAGCGTGGTGGCGAGGTGCTGCGGGTCGCCGCCGAAGGCGCCGTCCACGCCCAGGCGCAGGGCCGCCTGGAAGGAGTGGACCTTCTCCTCGACGAGGACCGTCGCGGCCGGCAGCAGGATGCGCAGGGCCTCGGTCTCCAGCTCGTGGGCGAGCAGGACCGGTTCCTGGGGTACGCCCTTCTTGCCGCGCCGCAGCGGGCACCAGGGAGTGTGGTGCTTGAGTTCACGCTGGCGGTTGGCGGAGTTGTCGACGGCGTCCCGGTCGTCGTCGAAGACCGGTCGGCCGTCGGCGCTCGCGGCTCCGCAGGCAGTGCACACATGGAAGGGGGCAATGCGCACCGGCTTCCCGGCGAGCTGCTCGTTCTCCTGGGCACCGATGCTTAGCGGTCCGGCGTTGATACGGCGGATGACGGCACGGCGGGTGTAGTCGACGCCGAAGACCTCTTTGGTGTGCCGCCAGGACTTGCCCACCGCGAAGTCCTTGGGGGCGATGTCGACCATGTCGACGAGGGTGTAGAAGCGGCGGTCGCGGTCGTCGCTCTCGTCGCCGATCCTGGCGTCCTCCCGCTTGTCGCGGGCCGTCACGACGCTGGGCTGAACGATCTGCCACAAGCTGCCGGAGTCGGCGATGCCCGCCTCCCCGCAGCGCGGGCAGGGCGTGATGTCGTTTTCGGCGTTCTCGGTGCGGACGTAGCCGCACGAGGGGCAGAAGCGCCAGTGGCGCCAGTCCTGGTCCCGGCCGGTGACGATGTCGATACCGGTGATCCGGTGCTTGTAGCCCTCTGCGTAGAACGTGTTCCCGGGGGCGAGTTCGGACAGGGCGAAGCCACGCGGACGCCCGTAGGAGAACGACTTCGACTTGTAGCGGGGACGGCCCTCGGGTGTGGTGCCCTCGGGCCAGAAGACGGTGGCGTCGAGGGTGGTCGTGGCGTCGATGAGGGCGTAGTTGGGCAGCAGGCCAAGGTCGCACAGCACGGTCTGGGCGGGCTGACGCTGCCGTGTGGCGCCCTGCTTGGAGATGGCTCCGAGCTCGGCCTCCAACTCCGCCTTTGTGCTCGCCTGTTCGTCGTCGCCGTCTTTGAGCTCGTCGATCGCGGAGCGGATCGTACGGATGCGGGTGCGCAGCTTCTGGTTCTCGCGCTCCCACTCCCGTTCGGCCTTCTCGATCGCGCTGCGGATGCCGCGGACCGCGTACTTCTCCAGCTCCGCCTTGGCGGTGTCGCTCACGCCGGTCGGGAACAGGGCGAGGAAGCCAGCAACGAGTTCCTCGCCGTTGGCGAGGGCGGCGTCGGTGCAATCGGCGAGATAGCCGGAGGGGCCGAAGAGCTCGTCGACTCGGCGCGACAGCGCGGCCAGCGGCCTGCCGTCCTCGCGCAGCAGCCGGCCGCGCGCCGCGAGATCGAGGAGGTGGGCGGTGTACTGACGGCGCAGGATCTCGATAGCCGACAAATACGAGCCCGGCGGCACGATCCGTCCGTCGATCATGTCCCGCGGCCGGTCGAGGAAGTACAGGTCGCGGCGCTTGCGGTCGGGAATGGTCAGCAGGAAGGCGTTGCCAGTACGGCGTCCCGCCCGACCCGCCTGCTGGGCATAGTTGGCCGGACGGCGCGGCAGGGCTCCGAGGACGACGGCGGACAGGTCACCGATGTCGATGCCCATCTCCAGGGTGGGTGTGCAGGACAGCACGTTGGGGTCGTTGAATCCTTCGCCGTTACGGAAGGCGTCCTCGAGACGTTCGCGCTTGCCTCGGGAAAGCAGACCGGTGTGCTCGGCGGTGATGACCTGGTAAGTACCCGCTCGCCGGTACAGGCTGCGGTAGTAGTCGTCACGGTAGTCGCGGTCCCGGTCGTGCCGGTCCACGGTCTCCAGCCACCGGTCGCCGGCGACCAGCCGCCCCGTCGTGCAGCGATACGCCTGGCAGGGCTGCCCGTGGTACTGGTCCAGCAGCGAGGGGTGGACGGTCTGCTCCCAGAAGCACTTCGGGCAGCGCACATAGGCCTCGTTGACCTGGGCGTCGGTCAGCAACTGCAACCGGATGGCCCCTGGCTGGAGGCCGTACAGACGGGCGGCCGTATCGCTCGGGGTACGTGCTGCAAGCAGCCCGGCGTCGGTGAGCCGGGGCAGCAGTCGTACCCAGAACTCGTCGGCCTGTTCGCGGGTCATGTCGAGGCAGCGCTGGGCCCAGGTCTGGTACCAGGACAGACGTCCGGCGGCGAAGTCGAACTCGCTGCTCGGCTTGGGCCGCGCGAGCAGGAATCTCGGCGCGGACACCCCCTTGGGGAAGGCCTTCATACCGCGCGGGCGCCCTCCCCAGATGAAGTAGCGGCTGGTGCCCGCCTCGTCGAGGAACTTCTCCAGCCACCGGTGCCCGACCGCCCCACGCGTACGCAGTCGCTCCAACAGGCCACGCAGAAAGGCCAGATAGCGGGCATCGTCGTGTTCGGTAAGTGTCAACCCACGGTGGGCTGCCTCCTCATGAGCGGCTCGCACGAGCGCTACGGCCGCCTGCTCATCGGGGATGTCCACCCAGGCGGCTGAGGTACGGGTCAGTTCGAGGGTACGGCCGTTGCGGGAGCGGTGGCCGAACTCCATGACGGCTTCGAACGCGAATCGTTCACCGATCAGGTCCCAGGTTTTCTTGTCCCCGCCGCGCCCTTGGCCGGACAGCAGGCGCGCTACGCCCGTGTCGTCGTGAAGGTCCGGCGGGACGACGGCGGCGAGTGTCTCACGGTCGGTGGTAGCCGCTACGACGTCGGCGACAAGGTCGTTGAGCGCGCTCGGCCGCTGCTCGCTCAGGTGCTTGGTGAACAAGGCCCGCAAGGAGAAGGTGTACGAGCGGGAGGCGACGAAACCGGCCCGGTGCGCGGCGTCCTGCACCGAGTCGTTGAACATCAGCGTCTTCGTCTCACGCTGCTTCTTGTCCATCTCCCCGCCGGTGAACAGCTGGGTGACGGAGGCGGCGGCGAGAGCGGCAGCGCCCGTACCGACGAAGCGGATCGCGTTGTGCGTGCCGCAGGCGGGGCACCAGTCGTCCTTGGCGGCGCGCTCCGCGGTGTCGCCGAGCTGGACCAGGACGAAGGCGGAGTCGGGGCCGGCGGGCGCCGGGTTGCCCTCGTCGTCGTAGTCGCCCTGGGGGTCGGGCAGCCGCAGGCGCTGGGACAGGCCGTCGAGCACCATGAGCACGCCCGCGCCGCCGGTGGTCAGCGACCTCTGCGCCGCCGGGTCCATGGCGGTACGGCCGTTGCCCTCTCGGGCCTCGTTGTCGGTAGCCGCCACCAGGGTGCGCACCTTGGCCTTCTCGGCGGTGACGGTGGCCCGGCGGATCTTGTGAGCCTCGAAGTTCAGCTCCTCAAAGTCCGACTCGGGGGCGAGGACCGACCAGCCGGAACGCCCGCACTCGCGGCAGTACACCGCGGGCAGAAAGATCTTGGTGTCGCGGGATGTGGTGGTTTCCGGCGTCGTACGCGACTGGCTCTGCGCCCCGGCCGTGTCCCACGCGAACTCGGCCTTCGGCCACGGCAGTACGCCCCGCAGCATGCGGGTGACGGACCGCGCCCACTGGTGCACCTCGACCTGGACGAAGGGGCGGCTGATCGCGGCCGGCGCGTCAGGGTCACGCGCCACGGACAGCAGCGCGACGAAGCGGGCGAGTGCCAGCGCAGCGATCTGGGGCCGCGTCGTGATCGCCTCGTCCCAGCTCTTCGCCCCACTGCGGCGCATCACGTCAAGCACCTCATCGTAGGTGCGCACCGTGCCGTCGAAGGCGTTCAGGACAGCGTAGGTGAGCCGGTTGCGCTTGAGCGCGGCGCCAAGGGCGACCGGGTCGATGATCCGGCTTCCGGTGACGGCCTCGGCGAGGTCCGCGAGTTCCTCGGGGCCGGACGCCGGATCCGGCAGGGCGGTGAGGGCCTCAGGGGGCGTGGCCTGGCCGGGGAGGAATCGCGCGTCCGGGATCGACTCGTCCTCGCCCAGGATGAACTCGTCGACCGTCAGCCGGTCCTCACCGACGATCGCGTCCTCGGTGAACTCCGCGCCGAAGACGTTGGTGGCCACGGAGAGGAGTTGGCGTACCCCGTCCTCATCAGTGCCGGAGGCGAGGGTTGCGGACGTGGCGACGGGGGTGATCGAGCCCAGCGGCATGCCAGGCCGGTTGGCATCGACGGCGATGGCGAGACGGCGCAGCAGCATGGCGACGTCGGTGCCCTGCGCGCCGTCGTAGGTGTGGAACTCGTCGACGACCACGTAACGGATGTCGCTGCCGTCCCACAGCGGTGCGTCGGCAGCCCGCTGGAGCAGCAGGTCGAGCATCTTGTAGTTGGTGATCAGGATGTCCGGCGGGGACAGCTGCATGTCCTGGCGGCGGGTGTAGACCCGGTCGTAGTGCGTCGCCGCCTTCTCCCCGATGTATAGGCCGGCGCGGACACCGCTCAACTCGTCGTAATCGGTGAGCAGATCGTTGATCCGGGCCGCCTGGTCGGTGGCCAGGGCGTTCATCGGGTAGAGGAAGACCGCCTTGACCCCGTTGTTCCCGGCCGCGCGTTCGCGGGCGCAGTGATCGAGGACGGGGTACAGGAACGACTCGGTCTTACCGGAGCCCGTGCCCGTGGTGACGAGCGTGGGCTGAGGTGTGTGGCCGTCCTTGGAGGTGAGCCGGGCGAAGGCGCGGGCCTGGTGGGCGTACGGCGTCCAGCCGTCAGTACGGACCCAATCCAGGTGCTGCTGCCAGCCGTCGTTCGCCGGGGTGAAGGGCGTACGCAGACGGAGGTACGGTCCGCGGAACATGCCCGTCGTCTCGTCCCCGAGGAAGGCGTTCAGGGCCTTTCGAGCGCCCTCGTCCGCGAGGCCGTACGTCGTGGACAGGTACTGGAGCAGGCTCTCCTTGAGTCCCTGTGCTTCGAGGGTCGGCCTCACGGGGTCGGGACCTCCATCTTCTCCGGGTCCCACAGACCCTTGGCTACGGCTTCGTCGAGGCGCTGCTTGAAGTAGGCGTGGGCCCGGCGCATTTCGCGTTCGCGGTTCGCCTTGTAGAAGGGGGCGGTGTAGCCGTCGGGAAGTGCGGCGTCAGGGAGTGTGGCTTCGGGGTCGGCCGGGAGCACACCTTCGGGAGAAGGCTCACCGACCGCCTCGCGGTAGGCCTCGAACTGGGTCCAGGTCTCCTTGGTCTGACGTTGGCCGATGGTTCGGGCATTGCTCGCCAGCTTCCACCCCTCGGCGTCGAACCAACTTGCCGCCTCGTACTTCTGGAGCACGGGGAATCGCCCCTTGTACGCGGCGATCAGGGCGTCCGCATCCATACCGAGCCAGACGGCGACCAAGGCGTCGATCTCGACGAGTGCGGCGCGACGGGCGTACTCGGTACGGAGGGGGGTATCCCACTGCCAGGTCGGGGTCACGGAGTGAAGTTCCGTGTTCATGCCTGGCCAGTTGATGGCCCAGGGTGCGTACGCCGACCAGGTGGGGTCGTAGAGGTCCTGCCAGAGATCGGCGTAAGCGGAGGTGAGGCAGTTGAGGCGGAGGGTACGGAGGAGGAGAGCGGGGGCGAGGGGGTGAGCCGGTGCGGGTGCAGGAAGGGCACCCGCACGACCGACGTCGAGATGGCCCGTGCCCGTGATGCGTAGGAGGTAGTCGATCGGCACGGAGGACCACAGTCCCGAAGTGAGCACAGACAGGTGGTTGTTGCGCAAGGCTGCGCTGCGAACCACGTTGGTGTGAGCGGTCCCCGGGGGGACCACGACGGGGTAGAGGCTCCGCTCAGTGTCAGGAGCGATCATTTCCCGCCAAGCCACCCTATAGAACGCGGTATACCGTCTCCGCGCCCGTCCAACGAGTAGCACGTCAACGCTTTCCGGATCGGCATCCTGGGGAGCGTTTCCCATCGCCTCGGCCACCTGAGCTCGCGCACGGGCCACAGCCTTGTCATTCCCGCGAAGGCGTTCGAGCGCCTGGTGGTCGATCCAGCGGTCCTGAGCCTTGAGGTACTCCTGCGCACGGCCCGGCACCCTCACGTACTCCGTGTCCGGTACGAAGTCCGAAGGCAGCGAGACCAGGTCGGCGCCGAAGGGCGCGTTGGAGTTGGCGTCATGCCGCTTGAACACTGGTGTGGCGACACTGATTTGCGTGCCCTTGAGGATCACGTGGCGCCACCGGTCGGGTTCGTACGGCTCGCCCGTCTTCGGGTCCGGCCGGTTGTAGTCGATCAGGCGATCCTTCTTGGCCCCGCTCTCGTGGTAGCCGGGCGTGATCTGCGGCTTGAAAGCTGAAAGACGCAGTGGATAATTCGCCAGGGCCTCAATAGCGGACGCCTCGGCCGTGCTCACGGGAAACAGCAGGCGTGCCTCCTCCACCGGACCCGTGTCACCGAACAGCCGCTTCCAGACCGTGAGCAGTTCCCTGTTGACGCGCACCACGCGCGTCCGGTGTGGGCGCTCGTCGAACTCCCCGTTCTGATAGCGGATTCCCGGGGCCTCTCCCGAACCGTCATGGTTCGCCGACAAGCGCAGGGCATCGGCGGAGACCAGCCAGGAGAGGTGGTCGAAGTCGATCTCCTGAGGGTGACCGTAGACATGCACACCGAAATGTGTGGGGTGGCCCACAGGGGGAGGGAAGAACCGTTGCCCGGCGTTCACAAAATCCCCGTGGATCCGCAACCGCCGATACGCCGCACCCCGCAGCGCACGCTCCTTGTCCCCGGTGAAGTGTGTGTCCGAGTGCAGGAACCCGGTAGTGCCCCGCACAGACGCGTGGTCCCACACCTGGCACATGAAGGCCCGGTAGAGATCGGGCTGAGTTCCTCCCAACAACGGATACACCTGCGGCGCCCCGTAGAACGCGACCTGTCCGGCGTTGTCCGTGATCTCGCCCATCACATAGGTGGCCGCGGCTGGCGCCTTCAGCAGGTCGTCCCGGCGCTTCGCCTTCACCGACGTGGAGACCCGCTCTTCCAGCTCGAACCATGGCTCGCGTTCCGCCAGCACCAGGGACTCGTTCCAGCGCGGCCGCACCCACGGCGGGTTCCCCACCTGAAGGTCAAAGCCTCCCGCCTCACCGGCGAACACTCCAGCGAAATCCAACTCCCAGTGCAGGAAACCCTGTTCCTTCGCGATGTCACGCACGACACGCATCCACGGATAGCGGCTCTCGACCGCCTTTCGGGCATCGTCCATGTCCATCTCGGGCTGGGTCTGGATCAGGTCCTCAAGCTGCTTCAGCTTCTCAAGGGACTCGACGGACGACACGATGGTGCCCTGCTTCAGGTTGCGTCCAAGGAAGTGGTGTACGGGTTCGACCTGATCCGGGGGTTTGCTCCGGCATCGGGATGGTGCCCGCATAGATGAACGGCCACCGGCTGATCTTCGAAGTGTCGAAGCCTCGAAGGAGATCAGCACGATGACCGCACCAGACAGTCTCCCCCTGCACGCCCTCGCGGAAGACAACCTCGCCGCGGCGAGTCCCGATCTGCTGCGCGCGATGGTCAAGACATTCGCCGACGCCCTCATGTCCGCGGAGGCCGATGCCCTCTGCAACGCCGAATACGGGCAGGTCAGCGACGAACGCGTCAACCACCGCAACGGCTACCGCCCACGCGAGTGGGACACCCGCGCAGGGACCGTCGAACTCGCCGTCCCCAAGCTGAGGCAGGGCAGCTACTTCCCGCACTGGCTCCTCGAACGGCGCCGGCGGGCCGAACAGGCCCTCATCTCGGTCGTCGCCACCGCCTACCTGCTCGGCGTCTCCACCCGCAGGGTCGAGAAACTCGCCGAGTCCCTCGGCGTCACCCAGCTGTCGAAGTCCCAGGTCAGCGCGATGGCCAAGCACCTGGACGAGCAGGTCGCCGCGTTCCGCAACCGGCCCCTGGACGCCGGCCCGTATGCGTTCGTCTGGGTCGACGCCCTGACCCAGAAGGTCCGCGAAGGCGGCCGCATCATCAACGTCCACGCGCTGATCGCGGTCGGCGTCAACGCCGACGGACACCGCGAGATCCTCGGCATCGACGTCGCCACCGCCGAGGACGGCGCCGGCTGGCTCGCCTTCCTGCGCTCGCTGACCGCCCGCGGCCTGTCCGGTGTCAAGCTGGTCGTCTCCGACGCCCACACCGGCCTGGTGAACGCCATCGGCGCGGTCCTGCCGGGCGCGTCCTGGCAGCGATGCCGCACCCATTACGCCCGAAATTTGCTGAGCCAGGTCCCCAAGTCGGCCCAGCCGTGGGTGGCCACCCTGCTGCGGACGGTCTTCGAACAGCCCGACACCGACGCCGTGAAGGCCCAGATGCGGCACGTCCTGGACGCTCTGGAAGCCAAGTTCCCCAAAGCAGCAGCCCACTTGGACGCCGCCCAGCACGACCTGCTGGCCTTCACTGCCTTCCCGCGTGAGATCTGGCGGCAGATCTGGTCGAACAATCCGCAAGAACGGCTGAACAAGGAGATCCGCCGCCGCACCGACGTGGTCGGCATCTTCCCCGACCGCACCGCCGTGATCCGGCTCGTCGGCGCGGTCCTGGCCGAGCAGAACGACGAATGGACCGAGGCCCGCCGCTACATGGGCATCGAACTCCTCGCCAAGGCCCGCCTCCACCCGATCGAGTCAGAAAACGACGACACCGTCCTGCCCACCGAACTGACCGCATAGCCTCAAAACGAGATCACCGAGTGGCCGTCAATACACCACTCCGGCGGACGTGACCCTGCTTCACGTCCTTGGTGCCGAGCATGGACTCGAGAAAATCGAGCCAGTCATCGAGGGCAGCCAGCGGCACGATGTCGCGGCGCCGGGTCGGCCCCCCGCGCTTCTTCGCCCCGGCCTCGGTCACTCGCTTCTTCGTGATCTCCCTCTTCTCGACAAGGTCGCCGTCGCCTGAATCGTCACCGAAGGACAGCTGGTCACCTTCGAGGGCGAACAGCAGCCCGTTCTCGACGAAACGCGGTCCGGGTTCGGGATCCTCCTGTGACGTCCCGACCTCGCCGACGACTCCCGCCGACAGCAGAGCGTCCATCGACACGATCGGCGCGGTCTCGTACTCCGCGTCCGTGCCATCCAGCAGCCCGACCTTGTCCAGCGGCCAGAACCACAGCGCGCACCACGCGTCCATGATCTGCTTGAGGCGCCAGTACGGCGACCCCTCCGCCTCGAACAGGTCCTTGAAGACCTGTTCCTTGGTCAGCGGCAGGTCGTTGTCCCCTGCGCTCTCCTTGTCACGGCGCAGGAACGCGTACTCCTCCGCGTCCTCATCCCGGCCCGTGCCCCACACGTCGATGGTGCGGGCGATCTCGCGCTCGCTCAGTTCCATACGCTTGGCGACGAGCTGCCACAGGAACTCGACTCTTCTGGCCGCAGCCTGAAGTCGGGCCAGCTGGCTGCTCTTGCCGCCCGTCGTCCTGGGTTTGGCCTTGATGCTGTTCTTCCACGCCTTCAGCTGCTCGACCTGCGGCCCTGCAAGCTGCTCGGCAAGCTTCTTGGCGTCACCGCTCGCCCCCGCGACTGCACCCCAGCCGGGTGTCGGCAGCAGGAACTGGTGCACGGCGCCGTCCGGCAGCGGCTGCTCCACGCCGCTGCCCTTGTCCCGGAACGGCAACTTCGCTGGCGTCTGTGCGCCGATGGTCCGCTCTTTCTTGATGCGCTCGGCGTCGTATACCCAACGGCGCGCTCCGATCAGGGAGTTGCCGCGTCGCAGATGCAGCCCGAACCACGGTGCCCGCATGCCGGGGTGCATGGTGTTGAGCCACAGTGACACCTCCGCCAGCTCCACGCCCGTCGCGTTGAGGTCGATCCCGTACGCGTTGTGGAGCGCGATGTACGCCTTCACCTTCTGCTTGGCGTCGAGCGTCTTCGACGTGTCCAGAGAGACGCCGAGTTCTGCCTGGCGGCGCTTGAGGTACTCCTCCGCGACCTGGTTGATCGCTTCGTTGAGGAACGCGCCCGACCCCAGAGCTGGTTCGCAGATCGTGTAGCGCAGCAGCTCGCTCGCCCGCGTCTCGTCGGTGATGCGGTGCTTGAGCGCCAGCTCGACCGTCACCTTGGTGAGCGACTCCGGCGTGTAGTAGGACGCCGACGTCTCCCTGTCCCGCCCCGCCAGGCGGTACACGAACGTACCCTCAGAGTATTTCTTCGGGCCGCGCAGGCCGTACTGTTCGGCGTCCTGAGACGAGTACACGACGTGCGTGTTCTCCGGGTAATCCCGCAGCCGGTCGGCGGGGATGAGCCAAGACCCCTTCTCGGGGTCGCCGTACTGCTTGTCGCCCTTCTTCGCGCCGGGCTTGGCGACCTCGGCGAGTTCCTCATCGGCGATGATGCCGGTGTAGGACATCAGCCCCTCGTAGACGGCGCCGAGCTGGTTGATACCAAGGTTGCGGTAGGAGATGAAGCCGCCCTGTCGGCCCTTCTGACCGGCCTCTTTCATGGTCAGCAGACGCAGCACCTGGTGCAGGGCCTCGTTGCGCAGCCGCAGGTCCAGCCAGCGCGGCTGCTCGTCGCCGTCCTCGTCCCAGTGGGGGTGGAGGATGCGCCGGCCGATGAGATTGATCGCCTTCGGGTCGAACAGCTCGCTGCGCAGCGCCTCGAAGCGCAGGCCGCGGCCCTCGCTGCGTTCGTCGACCGGCTTGTGGTCGTCGGCTTCGGTGCCGTGCGGGCGGTGACCGTAGTTGACCTTGTTGAAGAGGACGTCGAGTGAGGAGTAGAGGTGGAGGCCGGTGCGGCTGTCCTCATCGACCAGCTTCCGCTCCCGTGCGACCAGTTCACGCAGCCGGGCGATCGAGTACCCGGTCTGGTACGTCGAGTCGTCGGCAGGGAGGATGCCCAGCTCGGGGCGGGCCTCCGCGTAGAGGAGGAAGAGGATGCGGTAGAGATAGCGCAGCGATTCGCGGGTGAGTTGCTTGGCGAACGGGCCCTTCTTGAGGTCCTCAATCTCCCGCGGCTCGACCTCCGCCTCGCGCAGGCGGGCGAGCACCTCGTTCGCGATGATCTCGACCGAGTGCTGGAGTCCCTTGCGCAGCTCGGAGTTGACACCGACGGCGTTGTCACGGGAGGCCTTGAGCAAGTCGTCGAGGCGTCGGCCCTTGCCGTCGGGGCGGGGCGCGAGCATGTCATGGGAGAAGAGGGCAGCGAGGAGGGCGAGTTCGCCGGCCTTCGCCGTGTCGTTACGGGCGAGGGCCGCGTCCAGGCTGGCGGTGAAATAGCGGCCTTCAGCCCAGGCTCCCCGGTCGGCGAGGATGAGCACGCCGCCGCAGAGCAGCAGGATAAAGCGGGGCGCATCGCCGCCCAGCTCGTGCAGTTCGCTCTGAAAGAGCCAGCCCGCCAGCTTCTCACCGACTTCGAGGAGGCCGTCGGCGGTCTTGAGGGGGTGGAGGAGCTGTCCGGCCTCGTCGGGGTCGAGGGCGTCGTCGAGCTTGGCGGTCCAGCCGCAGTCGACCGCGAGGATGCCGTCTCCGTGCCAGGCGACCTGGAGTTCGTACTCCTTGCCCGCGTTGTGCACAGTGATCGGCTCGGGCCGGTCACCGTAGTAACCGAGGGCCTTGAGGACGGCGGTGTGCCAGGTGGTGAGGTGCTCGGCCCACTCGCCCGTGGGGTCGTCGTAGGTGCTGCCGAGTTCTTCCTGCTGGGCGCGGGAGGCCAGGAAGGGGCGCACGGTGGCCAGGTACTCACCGCGGAGCCGAGGGAGGAGTTCGCGCGGGGTGGGCTGCGGGTCGTGAGGGTCGGTCTCGCGGCTGGTCCACAGGGTGAATAGGCCCTCGTCGCCCGCCTTGCTCTTCTTGAGTGTGTTCTCCAGCTCCTCGCTGAAGTAGTGGGCGGAGAGATACTCGCCGCGGTTGGCGAAGGAGTCGTAGGTGTAGCTCATCGTGCGGACTCCTCGGCGTGTGCGGTAGAGACAGTGGTGGGGTGGAGGGGTTCGAGGACGGCGAGGACCCGCAGCATCGGGTCGCCGTCGGTCCGCAGACGGCGTACGAGGGCGCGGCGGCGCTTGGCTGTGTCGTACACCTGCTTGCGGCGACGCTCCTGGTTGCCGACGGCGATCAGGGCACCTTGCTCCCAGACCTGCACCCGGTCCTCGTACGGCGCCAGGTAGGAGTCGACCTGCTTGTCGTAGTCGGCGCGGCGCTCGCGCAGGTGGGTCTCGGCCGCATCGACGGCCGCGGGGACGAGTTCCTGGAGGAGGTCGCGGTCGACGGGCTGGGCGCGGCCGGGCATGTCAGGGCCCACGCCGCAAGCGGCGAGGAACGCCGAGTCCATGCGCCACACGCGAGGAGTGGCCTCGGCGAGGCCGGTGACGGCCATCCACTCCACGACCGTCGGCTTGCCCGCCTCGTTGGAGTAGACGCCCTGGAGGAGATAAACCGGGCCGGTCAGGGCCGAAGGCAGAGCGGCGTCGATCCGTTCGGCCTTGGCGGCGTCCGGCTGGTAGGCGAGGACGAACGCCTCGTCGTACTTGAGCTTGGCGAGGGCCTTGTCCGTCACCCAATCGAGCACCGGGTGGATGTCGGAAACGTAGGAGACATTGGGCCACTGGGACGTGGGCTCGTCGGTCTTGCCCTGCTTGGCGTTGCGGGCGGCCTCCAGCCGGTCGGCGGCATACTGCTTGTCGAAGGTGATGCGCAGCGTGCCGTCGTACTTGGGTGTCGTGAGGATCTTCTCCTGCTCCAGGTACGACTTCGGCAGCTCCCGGAAGCGGTACTGCAGGTCGTCGGGCGGGGTGAACTCGATGCGGCCGCCTGCCGTCTCGGGCTTCCAGTCGAGGGCCTCGCGCTCGGCCTGCGGGTAGATGAGGTCCACGGCGGTGTGGAAGTACGCCTTGGTGTCGGCGAAGACGTGGGGTACGTCGGCCTCGGGCACCGCGGCCGTGCCGAGAGTGGCCGGAGCGGCCGTCGGGTCGGCGAGCCGGGCGTTGGCGCCGGCGAGGAGCCCCGCGAGGACCCCGCCGGACTCCTGCTGGGACTGCTTGATGGAACGCTCGACGGTGCCGCCCTTGATGAGGTCGCGGGTGAGGCGGTCCTCTTCCTTCTTGTCGTTGTAGAGACCGGTGACGGCCTCGGCGCTGCCCTCGCCGGTCTCGATCTCGTGCGCCTGGGCCTCGCGGCGCAGCAGACGGGTGCCGACCAGCCGGTCGTCGAGCGTGAGCATCTCGCCGCTCTCCTCGTCGCGCCGCCAGGGCACGTCGGCGGTGAGGGTGAGCGCACGGAACTCGGGGCTGACCGCCTGCCCGTAACGGTCGATACGTCCGTTGCGCTGTTCGATACGGATGAGGGACCAGGGCAGGTCGTAGTGGATGAGGTCGTGGCACTGGTGGTGCAGGTTGACGCCCTCGGAGGCGATGTCACCGGTGAACAGCAGCCGCACCGGCTCCTCGCGCCGGCCGAAGCGGTCGACGATCTCCCGCTGTTGCTGGTCGTTCGTGGTGTCGCCGTGCATGACCTCGACGGCGCCGTCGTACGCCTTCCAGGGACGCATCTTGTCGGGCTTGGCCAAGTTCTTCTTCTTGAAGCCAAGCCGGGCAGGGACCTCCTGGGCCAGCCAGTCCAGGGTGTGGACCCGCTCGGAGAAAATCACGACGCGGCGCTCGGAGTGCGGGCCGACACCGAGGTCGTCCTTCAGCGTGCGGACGAGTGCGTCGAGCTTGGCGGAGTCCTGGTCGGTAAAGTCCGCGACCAGCGCCTCCAGCTCCGCGAGGGCTTTGCTCTCGGCGGCGAGAGCGGCGCGCCGCTCGGGGGTGTCCGGCGCGGTCTTGGCCTTGCCCTTCGCCGTGACGCTCTTCGGGTTGTCCAGGTAGGCACGCCGGTTGGCCAGGGATTCACGCAGGGCGACGTGGGAGGAGAGGAACGCCTTCAGGAAGTTGTAGCCAACCAGGGAATCGGCGCAGACCGACGAACGGTTCGGGTCGCCCGGCGTCCATTCGTTCGCGAGCTTCTCCAGGACGGCGACCTCCCTCCGAGTCGCCGGAGCCGGCACCGGCAGGGAGTCGCCGCGTTCGGCCCAGGGCTTGTCCTTGAGGCCGTCGCGTACCTCGCGGTCGGACTTGGTACGCCTGATGTAGAGGTGGTCGAGGTCGGCGACCTTGTAGTTCTTGGGGTCGGCGATCGCCGCCGGGTCGAGCATCCGGATCAGCTCGGCGAAGGATTCGGCGTCGCCGTTGTGCGGAGTGGCGGAGGCCAGGATCAGCGCATCGGTCTGCTCGGCGAGACGGCGGGCGAGGAGGTTGTTGCGGGTGCCCTTGTTCACGAGGTTGTGCGACTCGTCGATGACCACCGCGTCCCAGGTGATGTTCTCCAGGTGATGGGCGTACGTTGCCGACTTGAGGGTGTCGACGGAGACAATGACGCGCTTGAAGTGGGCGAACGGGTTCCGGCCCGCGGGGATCTCCTGCTGAATGCGCTGGATGCCGGTGGAGTCCAGGCGCACCAGCGGCAGAGCGAAGCGGGTCCACAGCTCGCGCTGGAACTGCTCCAGCACATGGGCAGGCGTGACTACGAGAATGCGCTCGCCGCGCCCGCGCCGGATCAGCTCCGAAAGCGTGATGCCGATCTCCAGCGTCTTGCCCAGCCCAACCACGTCAGCGATCAGCAGCCGGGGCTGCGGGTTACGCATGGACAGCGCCAGCTCGGCGGGGCGCAGCTGGTGCTCCTGCCGGTCCATGAGGAAGGAGTCGGCGAGCGCGATGCCGTGCTCGATCTGGGGCAGCGCGGTCTTGCGGATCACCGCCTCCAGGTACAGGCGGGCCTTGGCGTGCCTGGAGGTCTCGTCGGGCACGAGCCTGGTCTTGCGAGGATCGAGTACGTCGATCTGGTCAAGGCCGGAGTAGAACACCGCGTCCGTGCCCCGGACGAACGAGGACACCCCGCTGACCTCGACCATCAGTCCGTCGCGGGACTCGTCGACGGACTTCACGAGCCACTGCTCGTGGCGGATGCGCACCTGGGCGCCGGGAGCGAAGGTCGGCTTCGCACCGGCCGGGTACGCCGACCGCGCCGCATCGGCGTCGCGCGCCTCAGGAACCTCGGGCTGCATCGCCGTAGTCACGTGGTGCTCCTCTTGGACTGTGTACTCGTGATGTGCGGTGTGCTGCTGCCCACCCTTTGTATCGCCCCGAACGGGCCCCGTCGGCGAAAGGTAGGGAAGAGCGGTTCAGCGCTTCGACCAGGCGAGCGCCGGGCCCATCGCGTAGCGCTTCCGCAGCTCGTCGGCGACCCGCCGGGAAGCGGGCGGACGGCCCTTCTTCGGCGCGGGTTCGGCCGGGCGTCCGCTGGGGGATTCCTGCACGGACACGAGCGAGCTTTCGACGTCGCTCTGGACATCGCCCTGGGCCGGAGCGTCTGGGCTGGATTCACCATCGGACGGCAAGGCGGGGACGCTATCCGCCGGGGCCGCCGACTCCTCGCGCAGCTGCCTCTCCAGCGAGTCGAGCCGGTCCAGCATGGGCGTATCAGGCTGAGGCAGCATCATCGTGGGATGGTTCCTTGACGTCGTCTCCTGGATCAGAGCGCGCCGTGCCCGGGCCGGACTCGTGCCCAGCAGACGCATCAGATCGGCACACTGCCGGGTCACCTCCTCCAGGGAGGGGCGGTCCTCCGCCTTGTGCGCCAGCATGGCCGACACGACGGGCGTCACTTCGGCGGGCAGCCCGGACAGGTCAGGGCCGATCTCGGCGTTGACCACCTGCGCGGCCACCGCCTCCCACCGGGCACCGTCGTACGGATAGTGCCCAGTCGCCGCGTACAGAAGCACCGTGCCCAGCCCGTACACATCAGCCGCCTGAGTCACCTCCAGCTCACCCAGAGCCTGCTCAGGCGGCATGCAACGCACGGTGCCGATGACCACGCCGGCCTGCGTGAGCGACCCCTTGGACGCCCCGACGAAAGCGCCCAGACCGAAGTCGATGATCACCGGACCGAAGTCACCGAGGACGACGTTCTGCGCCTTCAGGTCACGGTGCACCAGCCCCGCGGCGTGCACAGCGGCAAGCCCCTCGGCCAACAGCGCGCCAAGACTCGCCACGAGTGGCGTGGACAGCAGGCCTTGATCCTTCACAACATCGGAGAGCGGGCGGCCGGGAACGTAGTCCATGGCCAGCCAGGGCTGCTCAGCGAACGGGTCTGCCTCAATGAAACGGGCCACACGACCCGTACCAGAGATCGTGCGCGCCATCGCCGCCTCGCGTTCGAATCGGGCGCGCGTATGCGGATCCGTGCGGTCGGGCCGGATCACCTTCACGGCGACCGGTTCACCCGCGACCGAGTAGGCGAGGTATACCTCCCCCATCCCGCCCGCGCCGAGCCGCCGCTCGACGAGGTACGACCCGATACGCGACGGTATAGACGCGCCGCTCACCGCACACCCCCTGACTCCCGCAGCGAAAGCACACCCTCGCTCGGGGCATGCCCCCGCTCCGCCGTAGAAGAAGCGAAGCACCAGGGGCATGGACACCGACGAAGACCGCTACAGCCTACTGATCTGCATCCCGCAGGAGAAAGTGATCACATCGGACTGGGACCAGCTCCCAGGATCTAGTCCGAAAGCTGGCCACGGCTGCAGAAAATGTCGCCCCGCTCCGTCCATGTTGCGTCGCAGCGCCAACAGACGGCGGGTGTCTGTCCTGAGAACAGGTCCGGCGGACGAAGCAGCTCAATACCCGCCCGGAATAGTCACGTGCCCGATTTCCATTGCTTCTCCTGTAGAGATCTCGCAGAGGGGGACGCCGGTGACCGACCTGAAGCTGTTCCGGCTGGATGCCGACGGCCAGGACGTCGAGCTGCGTGGCTCCACGGTGACGCTGGAGGTGGAGCTGCAGCGGCGGGTCGAGGCAGGCATGGAGGCCATGCTCGGCATCCGCTTCCTGGCGTCGGAGTACCCGACGGGGCCTTGGCACCGGGGCCGGATCGACTCGCTCGGCTTGGACGAGAACGGCACACCTGCGCTGATCGAGTACAAGAAAGGCGCTGACAGCGGTGTCCTGTCGCAGGCGGTCTCCTACCTGTCGTGGTTGGATTCCGCGCGTCACGAATTCGAGGCACTGGTCAAGGAGAAGCTAGGCTCCGAGGCCGCCGAGTCGATCGACTGGCGGAACCCTCGGATGGTCTGTATCGCCGCTGGCTTCTCGCACCACGACCGAGTCGCGGTGCACCGTCTGCGCGAGCGGGTCGACCTGGTGCGCTACCGCGTCTTCGAGGGTGGGCTGCTGAGCCTGCTGCTGATCGAGTCCACTCCCGGATCCACGAGACCGGTCTCGGATCGTCGCCAGAGCCGCGAGCGGGAGGTCACGGCTGGTGCCGCCAGCGGAGGCGGGAGGACATCCGCTCAGGCAACTGCCACCGCAGGTGCGGTTCCTGGCTGCCTGCAGGACCTGTACGCCGAGCTGGACGAGGCCCTCACCGCCTGGGGCGAGGTCGAGGTGGCTCAGCTTCGGCACTACATCGCCTACCGCCGGATGGTGAACGTCGCCTCCGTCATCTTCCGTCCGAAGCACGAGGCGATCCTGGTCTACCTCAAGGTCGACCCGGACACGGTCAAGCTCGAGGAGGGCTTCTCGCGTGACATGCGCGGTATCGGCCACCTCGGGACCGGCGACCTGGAGGTCCGTATCGCTTCGGCAGCCGACCTGGAGAAGGCGGGACCGCTGATCCAGCGGGCGTTCGAGGCAGCCTGACCTTCGAGGTGGGAACCGTGATGGCCGCTGCGGCGGGACGTTGCTATTTCACACCTCAAGGAGCTCTTCCTCAAGCTGCGCCCAACTCGGCCATGTGCCACCGGTCTCGCGGACGACGGTGAGGAGTCGGCCCTCCAAGTGGACATCCGCCCGTTTCCCCGCCAACTCGATGCCCTCGGGACGTCGGCGGGCACGGCGCTGCCCTGATGGGTACTCGGCCAGGATGCCGATCAGGACGTCGTGACGGGCGGTGCCCAGTTCGTCGGCTGGTGCCCAGGAACCTCGTACAGGTACGCCTGCGAAACTTCCGACAGTCGGGCCGGCCGTCCGGTAGAGCGTATCGAGGACGCCTTCCACTCTCTCGTCCGTGCGGTCCCTGATGGCTACCACGTTGGTACGCGTCCTTCCGCGCCGTGGGACCGAGAGTCGCCCGTCCATACCGTCATCCAGCTCGGATCTCCGCACCCGACGCGGCGGCTCAATCCACCAATCTGGCTCGTACTCCTCCTGGATCGCTCCGAGTTGCAGGCCGTCACCGCCCCACCAACCGGCTTTGGGGATGAAGATGTCAACTCCCACGCCGGTCGCGCCGATCCATACCCAGCTCATGAAGTACGGGTGATCCTTCAAGTCTGCCGACCAGGCGGCGAGTTGAAGGAGCCGCTCCTTTTGGTTCGAATCTGGGCTCTTTGGGAACAGCGTTTTCGCCTCGCGATGACGTCCACGCGCCTCTCCGGCGACGGGCCCGTTCGGCAGGTGGAACAGAAGGTCCGGCCTGACGCCGAATGTCCCGTACTTGGTCTGCAACGGGCCGGGCGGGAGGACATCGAAGCTATGGAGAGTGTCACGCCCAGGCTTCCAGGAGAACAACTTCTCACTCCCGGCTGTCATCACCCCGAGCCCAGCGCACTCGCTGATGAACCGTCGGACGTGCAGCGATGTAGCCAGCAGAGACGAGTAGTCGACCTGAAGAGCCAGACCGCTTGGGGCGGCGAGATAGCTGGTCAGCAACCGGGCCTCGTGCACACGGATGCGGTAGTCGACGACTCGCCGGAAGTCGCAGGCCAACGCGTTGATGTGAACCAGACGAGCGAGATGGACAGGTAGGGCCATCCCCCCAAGCTTCCTCGCGTGAACGCTGGGATCACCGCCCGCCCCCGGAACGATCTCGAACTGCCAGACCCTGGCGCGCACGGTGTTCATGTCGGCAGCTTACGGAGCCGCACCGACAACCGCCCCAACACGGCGACGCGTCCCAGTGCGCCGGGTTCCTGGCATTCCTTCACCGAGCGTCGACGGCTGGTGACGCGGGATGGGTGTCCGTGTGAGGTCTTGGATAGTTGGTGCTGAGTGGCGGCGCCAGGCAGATAGCCTGCTGACCTGAGGATTCTTTAGGTCAGCCCTTGCGGAACGCGTAAGGGACGGCGCTCCGGCAGTGGCCGTTTTAACTGTTCCGCACCACCCTGCACTCCGCTCCCTGCCGCCACCTCCAGCCGGGCGTCAACGGCGGGTGCGTCGGGCTTCTCGGATGCGGTTGATGAGAGCAGCGTCCTTCTGGCACCCGCACCCGGGGGTGGGGAGCCGGTGGTCGATCATCTGGTCGGGCCGGGGGCCGAAGCGGGTGTCGTACTCGATGCGTCGTGGAGGTCCGCTGACCAGGCCCGTGCTGCGTGCGATCCAGGCGCCGACGACTAGGCAGGCGGCCTGCTGGGCTACGAACGCGGCCGAAGGACGGAACCCGTCGTCCGTTCTACCGGTCAGCTCAGCCGAGTTGATCAGTCCGCACACCGGCCGTCCGAGGAACTGGCCAACAAGCGCTCGCTGTTGATTGTCCAGGCATTCCAGGTCCTGTTCGGTCAGCGGCTCCTGCCCGCGGGCGATTCGGGATAGCGGGAGCCCGGTCAGTTCATGCAGTCGTTGCTCCGCGCTCTTCCCGGTGTGGTTGGCCTTGAAGTAGCAGCGTAGGCAGGGGCCGGTGGGCAGTGCCTCGTGCAGGGCGACAGTGGTGCCGACCGGGCCGCCGGTGCTGCCGTCCAGGGTGAGATCGACCTGCAGCCGCTGCAGGTCGTGCCGGGCCTCGACGCTGTCCAGTCCGCCGAGGACGATTCGGGGCCACGGCAGGGTGCCCGTATCGACGGCCTCGATGGAAGCCTGGATCGTCCCGTGGAACGGGGTCACCTCGATCCGCCGTAGGCGTGCGTCGATCAACCGCACCTTCGGCAGGCCCGCAGCCGCGTCGGCCAGGGTACCGATGCTGTACGAGGTGACGTTCGGTTTCTCGAAGACCTCCCTGTCCACCACCGTCAACTCGCCGGAGACCTGCAGCAGGTCCAGGACCAGGGCGATGCCGGTGCCGATCGCACCACCCCCGCCCAGCAGCACCTGCTCCAGCGCGGGCAGCGGGGCGACGACGATCCCGGGCTGCTCACCGGGGAGGACGGGGCAGAAGTCCACCACCGGGGTCACCTGGAACTTCCCCTCCTGCAGCCCGGCAACGACCTTGAACGCCTCGCCGGCCAGCATCGCCGCAGTGAGGACCGCGCCCAGCCCGGTGCCGGGCGCGTTGAGCCGAGGGAAAGGATGACCGGTGTGCCGCAGACGGACCCCGTGCCCGTCCGGCGCACCGGCCACCGCAGTACCCAGCGGTGGTGCGGTTCCTACATGCAGATGCAGCGGCGCCCTGCTCTGGGTCTCGCCGATGCGAAGCGGCCGGTCCGGATCGATCCCGGTCGCCGTTTCCACCAGCCTGCGGATGAGTTCGTCGTCGAGCCGTCCCGGTCCGCGGCCGGGGTCCAGACTCAGCCGGACCGGCCACCGGCGCAGGTCCGCCACCAGTACTTCTAGAGTCTCGGCGGCCGCGGGCAGGTGCGCGTCCCCGGTCAGGTGGATGAGGATGCCCTCCATCCGCTCCCGCAGGGTGGCCTCTTCCACGCCGGCGGCCAGGCCGCCCAGGCGTACGCTGCGGCTGTAGTCAGTACTCACGGACACCCTCCTCGTCGAACACCACCGTGCGCACCAGGGACAGCGCCGGGTCGACAACCGGAGCGGTGCAGGGCACCCAGTCCTGCTCGAAACGCCACCACCCCCACGACGCCGGGTCGGCGGGCGGCGCCGCGTAGGTCGGGACGACAGCACTGACGAACCCCGGCACCCGCAACGAGTACGCGCGGTCGGTCCGCGACAGGAAAGCCCTCTCGGGGTGCGAGTGGATCATCGCCCGCACCCGGTAGGACCGTTCCTCGGCGAAGGTGAACAGCCGGTCGTACGCGACCGCGCTCACCGTGAACAGCCCCGGACCCCGCACGATCCCCGTCGTCCCGGCCACCGCCACGACCAGCACCTGCATGTCCGACCGCCCGGTCAGCAGCAGCGCGCCGGTTTCCTGGTCGGCCAGCCCGTGGCACCGAATCTCCTGGAGCACCGGGTCGACCGCGCCGGCCGGCAGCACCAGCTTTCTCATGTCGGCGGTCATCCGGCACGCCTCCCGTCAACGCGATCGATGTCGTCCTGCACGTTCTCCACCACGTACAGGAAGGGATTGCCGGTGCTCCGCCAGGAGTGCGGCCCGCTGCTCCACTCGGCGTGGAGCCTCTGGCCTTCGGCGGTGAACGGCTTACACACGTCGTTGGAGCCGTAGCGGTAGCCATCCGCTCCCGGCCAGGCACTGGGCGCTCCGACTCCGGAGACGCCGATCGACTCGACGAAGACAAGGGAGGGCGGCCGGTCCGGGTAGACCGTCCACTCGATCCGGGCGATGAACGCTGCGCGCTCACCGTTGTTCGGTTGCACCTCGGCCCAGTACAAGCCGTCGGGGTCCTGGTCGCGGTGGTGGAGGCGGCCGGCGGTCGAGGAGAGGAACTCCTCGACCGCCGGGACGTCGCCCGCCAGCCGCAGACGGCTCTCGAGATCCACGACTGACTCCCCGGCTCTAGCCGTTGGTGGTCTCGGTGCGCAGCTTCAGGTGCAGGGCCTTGGCGTGCCCGGCCAGCTCGCCCACCGTCGCCTCGGGCGGGACCTCGTGCCCGTCGAAGAACAGGTAGTAGCGGGTGGTGCCGTCGCTGGCGAAGCCGAAGGCGGTGAGGGCGTCGGACAGGACGCTCATGGCGGTCACCTGCGGGGCGTAGTCGCGCTGGTACGGGTGCCCGGCGAGGGCGGAGGTCACCGTGATCTTGATCTCGTGGGGCTGGGGCATACCGATCTCCTAAGGCGTTCGGGGGTGGTACAGGAGCACCCTACTGATTCAGCAAAGTGTCAGTGAGTCCAGTGTGATCACCTAGGATCGATGCAGTCAAGCTTCATCGCCGTATTGCTGCGCGCTACGCTGCCCGTATGAGCCCCGACCGGAGCCAGCTCCCCCTCCCGGACCCCGAAACGACCGGACCGGACGCTGTCGAACAGTTCGACATCGCCGAACTCGGACGCCTCCTGAAGGAACACCGCGGCCCCCTCTCCCTCCGGCAGGCCGCCGCCGAAGCGGGTGTCAGCTTCAGCACCCTCACCCGGGTCGAAGCCGGCGCCCAGCCCGACCTCGCCACATTCACCCGCCTCTGCGCCTGGCTCGGCGTCTCCCCGAGCCGCTTCTTCACCCCGACCGCCACCCGCCAGGTGTCGCCCCTCGACCAGGCCATCACCCACCTCCACGCAGACCCTCGGCTCACCGACGACGCGGCGAACAAGATCAGCTCTGTTCTGCGCGACCTCTACGACGCCCTCGCGAAGGAGGCGGTCCCCGCCGTACCCGCCCTTGCCTGCCACCTCCGGGCTGCCTCGGTGCTGCGTCCTGGCGTCCCCCAGCGGCTCGCCGACCTGCTCACCGACATGAACACCGAACTCGAACGACTCGTCGAAGCAGGCGAACTGTGACCCTCCCCCGAGGCTTCAAGGCCAACGCCGAACGAGAAGCCCTCCGACTGCGCCGCGAACTCGATCTCAGCGACACCGATGCTCTGAACGTCGACGACCTCGCCGACCACCTCAAGGTCAAGATCGTCAGCGCCGAGAAGCTCGTCAGCCACACCCGGCTCGAAGAACTCGAACGGGTTCAGGCGTACGCGTTCTCCGCCGCGACCTTCCAGGTCTCCGGCAGGAACATCGTCGTCACCAACCCGCTCCGAACCCCGGGTCGCAGGGCCAGCGACGTGGCCCACGAGCTCTCCCACCTCGTCCTGAAGCATGACCTCACCGAGATCCGCGAAGTCAATGGCATGCCCTTCAGGACCTGCCGCCCCGACGAGGAAGAACAAGCCACTGCTTTTGGCGGAACACTCATGCTTCCCCGCCCCCTGCTGCTCGGCGCAGTCCGCCGCCAGTGGGGGCCGGCGCAGATCGCCGAGCACTACGGAGTGACCGAGGAGATGGCCCGGTACCGGTACAACACCACTGGGGTGGCCAAACAGGTCCGAGGCCGCTGACGGCGCCGGAGACAGGCGATGTCGGTCTGCCAATTACCGCCGGGACGTGGAGCGGGAGCGGGCAAGTACTTCGGTTGGCGGGCTCTGTGGCGCATGCCGGGCTGCCGCCAGCGATGAACAACGCGCGTACGAGCGGTGTGACGGTACGTCAACGCTCAGCGGGCGCCAGGCGGTCCCATCGGGCAGCTGCTCAAGGAGGATCGTTCTGCTGACGTGCGACAGCAGAACGATCAGCAACGTCCGACCTACTCCCGTGAGAGCGATGCTCATGCGTTCACCGTTGCCCGCGGGGCCAGCCCCGGCACCGTGGAGGCAGCTGTGCGGGCGGTGCGCTGAGTGTCAGAGCGGATGCTCAAGCGACGGGAAGGACCCCTTGCTGACCTGCAGCGATCTGCTGAGCGCTTCCAGATCGGGGCCAAGCGTTTCAGATCAGGTCCACGAACCCTCGGTCACCTGCGGCGATGGGGTTCTCTCAAAGCCCCGGTGACGCGGGTTTCACGTGCCACCAGCCACTCGCTCTGTATCTGCGGGCCAGCCGTTCTCCGTTCCTAGTCTTTATTCCTCTGGCCCCGCCAAGACGAAGTCCTCACGAGTGAGGTGCTGTTGCGCTGCCTGCAGCAGTCGCTCATTGGCGACGTCGGCGTAGTGCGAGGAGAGCTCGACCCCGACGAACTGCCGGCCCTCGCGGAGGGCGGCAACGCCCGTTGAGCCGCTGCCGGTGAAGGGATCGAGGACGGTGCCGCCTTCGGGGCAGATCTGCACGAGCTGCTGCATGATCTCGACCGGCTTCTGGGTGATGTGGACACGGTCCTTGCGGGGCTGGGAGGCGATGAAGTGGCCGGGCAGGTAGAGGTCCCGGTCCTTTTCGAGGCTGCCCTTGACGCCCCAGACGATGAACTCGGCCGACTGCTTGAACCCGCCCTTGCGGGGCCGGCTGGCGGGCTTGATCCAGGGGATCGTTCCGCTCCAGGTCCAGCCCGCCATCTGCAGGGCGTCGGACGTGGTGGGTTCCTGGCGCCAGTCGGAGAAGACCATGGCGACGGAGTGCTCGGTCGCGGCCCGGTACGCCTCGGTGAGCAGTGCGGTCAGCCAGCTTCGATAGCTCCGCTGGTCGCGGTTCTCGCCGGGGAAGTTCTGCAGGTCGTGCGCCGATCCGGCCGTGACGTACTTGGCGCGGGCGGTGCGGCCGGTGCGGTCCGAGCTGGTGCGTCCGCCGGAGTTGTACGGGGGATCGGTGATGACGGCGTTGACGCTCTCGTCCGGGAGGGTCTTCAGCACGGTGAGGGCGTCGCCTCGGTGCAGCGTGTAGCTCATGTGCGGGGCCTCTTTCAGGGCACGACGGGACTGGGACCAGCTCCGGAATGCGGTCAACAGCATGCGGTCGGAGCGGGGTTGCGCCGGAGGTTAGCCACGATTTCCGGCCGCACCTAACGAGCCTGTGCCGTGGTTCGGGCCCGGTTCGCCAGTCGTTTGGTGCGGCCGGAATCCCGGTCTACTGTCTCGCCACGTCACCGAGGCGGAGTTTGGCTCCACCCCTGCTGACCTGTGTTGATCCGCGTTTCCGCGTCCAAGAATGCGGGCCGGAAGGCACGTTGACTCCCTGTTCTCGAAGCCGTGAGGAGACCCGGTGCACCGCCTGAGATTACGAGCGCGGCTGGCTGCCGCGCATGACCTGAAACCGGCGTCCGGGAGCTACCAACTCCCCTGCCCCGGGCCCGCCCTGAGAAGCGGGATTCACATCGGCGCGGTGTCGACGGCTTTGCACGAGAAGTCGACACCGCGCCTCCTACGAACCGCGAGGAGCCGCTGCGATGCAGCACGCCCTGATACGCCCACGCTCTGACCCAGCTCCGCTTCCCGGCCGGACTGTCCGCCCCGGCGAACGGCGGCGGCGATGAAGAAAACCACCGGAGCGGTCGTCGGCCTCTTCGCCTCCGGTCCGCTCCTGCTGGCCGTTCCGGTCCTCGCCGTCGGGGCCGAGACTGCTACGGCCTCTTGCTCGACCGGTGGTCCACGGGCTGTGGATACCTCGGCCGTTGCCGCTCAGGTGAAGGCGATCCTGGACGGCGGCAAGGGCACGGTCTCCGTACCGGGCCTAGGAGACCCGGCCGAGCAGATTCCCAATGCCAAGACCATCCAGGCCACCGGCGTCGCGATGAACATCCCGGCCCGGGGCCAGATCGTGGCTCTGGCGACAGCCCTGCAGGAGAGTGGCCTGCGGAACCTGACCTACGGCGACCGCGACTCGCTGGGCTTGTTCCAGCAGCGGCCGTCGCAGGGGTGGGGCACCGCGAACGAGATCCTCGACCCGGTGCACGCCTCGACGAAGTTCTACGAGGCGTTGGAAAAGGTCTCGGGCTGGCAGTCCCTGTCCGTCACCCAGGCCGCCCAGGCGGTGCAGAGGTCCGGCTTCCCCGAGGCTTACGCGAAGTGGGAGCCCCTTGCCACCGCCTTGCAGCAGGCGATCGAGCCGCTGCTGTCGAAGGCCGGCGGCACGTCGCCGAGCCCTTCGCCGTCCGGCTCGGACAGCACGGCCAGTGCTGCGTCGAGTACCGCGGGCGGCTGTACGGCCGACGGGGACGGCACCGACTTCGGAACCATCCCGCCCGGCGCGGTGCCGACCGGATACAAGATCCCGGCAGACGCTCCGCCCAAGGTCCAGACGGCGATCCGCTGGGCGCTCGGCCAGCTCGGCACCCCGTACCAGTGGGGCGGGAGCTGCACCGACTCCCACGGGAGCGACCCCATGGGCCGCTGCGACTGCTCCTCGTTGATGCAGCAGGCGTACAGGGCCGCCGGGGTCACCCTCACGCGGACGACGTACACGCAGGTCAAGGAGGGCAAGCCGGTATCGGTGGACGCTCTCCGGCCCGGTGACCTCGTCTTCACCGAAGGGACTGTCAAAGTCCCGGAACACGTCGGGATGGTCGTCGGCCAAGGCCTGATCGTGCACGCCCCGCGCACCGGGGACGTGGTCCGCCTCGCGACCCTCGCGTCCTGGAAGCCGCAGATTCTCGCGGCCCGCCGAGTCGTCTGACCGGCGCTTCTCTCCCTCCCTCTCCTGCACTGGCGCTTCGCCCCCTCGGGCTTTGGCCTGCACTAAATCGAACTGGAGTTCACAACTATGTACCTAGTCGACAAGGTCGTCCAGCTCGCCTACGACCCCGGGATCAAGCCGAACGAGGGCGGGCTGCCGGGTCTGTCGGTCCTCAAGCAGGTGATGGGCTCGATCAACCTCTTCGGGATCATCGCCGTGGTCGGGGCGCTCGCCGTCAGTGCGGGCGTGTGGGCCTGGGGCCACCACTCCGGCGGCCACCAGGCCGAGGCCAACGGCAAGAAGGGCGTGCTGGTCAGCGCCGGCGCGGCCCTCCTGCTGGGCGCCGCAAACGGCGTGGTGGCGTTCTTCAGCACGCTGGGGAGCCAGGTCCGCTGATGTCTTCCCGCTCCACGAACCCCGGCGGCGCTTCTCGCGTGCGCCGCCGGGCGCTGCTCGGCACCGCTGTCCTGGTGGTGCTCGTCGCCCTCGCCGGCCTGGCCGCCTACGTCACCCGCGACGGCAGGATCTCCTCCAAAGCTCCCGCACCGCAGGTGAGTTCGACTTCCCCCTCCTCCCCGACCGCTTCTGCTTCCGCCTCGTCACGACCGCACGGCAGCCGCGGCGAACTCCCCGTTCCCCCGTCCACGCACGACCCGATCGCCTTCGGCAAGGCGGCAGCCGCGGCGCTGTGGTCGTACGACGCCCGCGCCTACTCCCAGCGCGAGCTAGTGGCCGCCCTGCGCGGGTGGCTGACCAGCGAGAGGAAGTACGCCGACACCGCCTCGGTCGACGCGCTCGTCCCCTCACGTGTGCTGTGGAAGGAGATGGCCGCCAACGGCCAGTTCGCCACCGCCAAGGTGAATGAGGCGCACTTCCCCGACTCGTTCACCCAGGCCCTGCAGGCGGACCCCGGGGCGATCACCACTGCGTACGTCTACGCCGTGACGGTCTCCGGCAAACAGTCGATCGCCTGGAAAGGCTCGTCGCACGGCGGCGCCGAGAACCGAGTCACCACCCTCGCGGTTCAGTGCCGTCCCTCCCGTCCCTGCGCCCTGGCCGGTGTCCTGTCGGCCGTCGCTCCCTGACCCCCGCCTCTGAAGGGAGGTATCGATATGGGAGTCTGCGACTTTCCGCTGATGGACACTGTCTGCGGTGCCGTCGACTTCGCCACCAACCCCTCCGGGACCGTCACCGACGGCATCGGGGCGTGGATCGCGAAGTCAGCGGGTGAGCTGGCCGCCAGCGCGGCCGATCTCGCCGCCACGGCCGTCAACGAGACCACCGCCATCGATCTCAACGCCGGTTGGTTCCGGGACAACTACGAGCTGCTGTTGCCCATTGGTCTCGCCCTGACCGTCGGCACGTTCTGCATCCAGTTGATGCTCGCGGCCTGGCGGCGGGACGAACGCGCACTCGCCCAAGCGGCGATCGGCACGATGACCGGCGTTCTCTTCTCCTTCTGCGCCGTCGCCTTCACGTCCGTCGCCATCACGGTGGTCGACGCCCTGTCCGACGGCCTGTTCCAAGCAGCCAACAGCTCAGTCGACGACGCGATCCGCCGCGTCATCAAGGTCAACCAGTTGGGGCCGATGTACGGCCTCGGCTGGGCCATCCCAGCCCTGGTCGCCTTCGGCTGCGCGATCGGCGCGTTCATGTACTGGGGCGTGATGGTCGCCCGCAAGGTCGGAGTCCTGATCATGGTCGCCCTCGCCGTCTTCGCCGGAGCCGGTGGCGGCTGGGAGGTCGCCAAGCGCTGGCGGAGGGGGTGGATCGAGGCCACTGCCACCCTGGTCGTGTCGAAACTGCTGATGACCGTGGTCTTCCTGATCGGCGTCTCGGCCATGGGCAAGTCCGATGCCACGGACGGCATGGCCGCCCTCTCCGACGCGATGGCCGGCATCGTCGTGATGGTCCTGGTCCTGCTCTGCCCGTACGCCACCTACAAGTTCGTCCACTGGGCGAGTGACGGCGGCGGACACGACGACCTGCACCGTACCGGCGTCGCCGGCATGGCGGTCGCCGCAGGTGCGGCGAAGACCGCGGGCAGCCTCGCGATGCAGGCGAGCACCGGCACTCCCGCTCCGCAGGGGCCGAGCAAGGTCCCCGGCGCGGGCAGCGACGGTGTCGCTTCCGGCATCAACCCCACCGGTGGAAACCTGAGCAAGGAGGGTATCGACGCCGGACCTCCGAAGCCGCAGACCCGCTTCCGGTACGGCGAGGACTCGAACGCCTCCGGTGACAAGGGCCGCGCCCTGATCCAGCGCCCCGGCATCCCCGCGCTGATCACACGGCCTGCCGACAGCGAAGCAGGAGGCTTCGAGGGGGCTCCCTCCGCTCCTCAGCCCGCTGGCGCGTCGATTCCGGGCGGCAGCTTGACTCGCGTAGGTGCCGCGCCGCCTGGCGGTCCCGCCGCACCACCGCCGCCCTCCACCGGTCCGTCGACGACCGGCTCCCCGACTCCGACGAGCTGGGTCTACCCCGACCAGCCGCCGTCGGGGTCCTGACCCACCACCACCGGGGGCGGGCTGCTTCCCTCCAGCCCGCCCCCTGCCCCAACCGCACGGGTGGAGTCCTGCGATGACCTCCAGAAGCGCGCCACGCCTCCGCCTCGTCCCGCCCGCTCCCACTGTCTGGAACCGCCATGTCTGACAACCGCCAAGCCGAAGTCACCACGGCCACCGTGAAGTTCCCGCATCGCAGCAGGCGCGGCATCCTGCTCGGCCTGACCGCCCCGCAGCTGATCGTCGTGAGCCTCACCGGCCTGCTCCTGCTCGCCGTGATCCTCGCCCGTGGCGTGGTCAGCGCTCTCGAACTCATCCCGCTGTGGGCCGCCATCGCCCTGCTCGTCTTCGTCCGCTACCGAGGCCGGGCCCTGGCCGACTGGGCTCCGATCGTCACCCGGTACGCGCTTCGCCGGATGCGGGGCCAGCTGATCTGGCTCGTCCGCCCCTCCCGCCGGCCGGTCCGCGAAGGACTCCTCCACCTGCCCGGTACCGCCGCCAGCCTGCGCGTGGTCACTGCACCCGACCGCCGGTACGGCGCGATCCACAACCCCCACACCGACACTCTGACCGCCGTCGTCAAGGTGTCCTCCCACGCCTACGCGCTGCTCGACCCGGGCACCCAGAACGCCAACGTCAACGGCTGGGGACGCACACTCGCCGCGCTCGCCCGCACCGGCCAGGTCGCCCGCATCCAGGTGATCGAGCGCACCGTCCCGGACTCCGGCGACGCTCTTCGCCGGTACTGGGAGGAACACGGCCAGCCCGACGCCCCGGTGGCCGGCCAGGTCTACAGCGAGCTGATCCAGAGCGCGGGCCCGGCCGCGGCGCCGCACGAGGCGTACGTCGCTATCTCGCTGGACGCCAAGGCCGCGCGACGCCTGATCAACCAGGCCGGAGGCGGTCTGACCGGGTCCTTCAGCGTCCTGGCGCAGCTGACCTCGACCTTCGACCAGGCCGCGCGTACCGCCGGGCTCAACCCCACCGGCTGGCTCACCGCCCGCGAGATCGCGGCCGTCGTGCGAACGGCGTACGACCCCAAGGCCCTTGCCGCACTGGACCGTTGGTCCTCCTCCGGGCGTCCCGAGGCCGACCCCGCAGCTGCCGGCCCAGTCGTGGTCGTCGAGAAGTCGGACCACATCGCGACCGACTCCGCCGTCCACTGCACGTACTGGGTGGAGAACTGGCCCCGCACCGAGACGTCGGCGGGCTTCCTGCACCAGCTGCTGTTCACCGCCGGGGTGCGGCGGACCCTGTCGCTGTCGTACGAGCCGAAGGGGCTGGACGCCGCCCTGCGTGATGTCCAGCGCAGGAAGGCCAGTGTGATCGCGGACGCAGCCGAGCGGGCGCGGCGTGGTCAGGTCGACTCCGAAGCGGACTCGATCGAGTACCAGGACATCAAGTCCCGTGAGCGCCAGCTCATCGCGGGCCACGCGGATGTCGCCCTGACCGGCCTGCTGACCGTCTCGGCCGACTCCGAGGAAGAGCTTCGTTCCGCCTGTGCCGTCGTGGAGACCGCGGCGGTCGGCGCCCAGCTCGACCTCCGGCCTCTCACCTGGCAGCAGGCCGAAGCGTTCACCGCCGCCGCCGTGCCGCTCGCCCTCGCCGTCTGATGCCGGCCCTCCTCCCTTCCGAAAGAGCACCGCCATGTCCCGCACCGCCAGCCCGACCGCGCAGGACTTCGTGCCCTTCGCCACCGCCGCGCTCGACTTCCACCGCGCGCTCAACGTGCCAGGCGGTCCTCTCGTCACCACCCGCGAGGAACTGGACGCCCTGCACGCTCATCTCGTCTCGTTGCATGGCCTGCTCGATGCCCACGCCGCCCGCACGGGCCGGCTCACGCCGATCGAGGGCGACCAGCTCAGCGCCGCCCGCACCCGGGTCTGGCAGGCCGCCGACCACGTCCACGCCGCCTATCACGCGGCCCCCCGGCCCGGCTCCGGTGAGGTCCCCGACCGCGAGGCGTGCCAGGCCGGCCTGCCGGAATGCGCACCGGAGCTGACCATCTGCCAGCGCCACCAGCGCACCGCGCACCTGGTCCGACGCCGTACCACCCCGGCCGACCTCCACGCTCCGTTCACCGGTCTCGTCCGCCACTGACCCTGCCTTTCGTCTGGAGAATCGTTCATGCCCCGTACCCGCGCCAGCGCCTCCCCCGTGTTCGTCCCCCGCAAGGCGTCGCGGGCAGAGCAGCGCGCCGCCCGCGCCGGTTTCGCCGAGGCCCGGCGCCAGGCCCGCCTCGCCGGAGCCCCGCCCCGGCGCCGCGACGAGGAGACCTTCGACCCGGAGCTGCGGCCGACCTATCCGCCGTCCGGACGCCCCGGCCCGGCCTCGGCACGCGGCGGCAAGCTCCGCCTGCCCGCCCACCGGATGACCACCGCCACCGTGTCCGGGGCCTATCCCTTCCTCGCCGAGGGCGGCCTGGGCGCGGAGGGCATCTTCATTGGCCGCGACGTCCACGCGGAAACCGCGTTCTGCTACGACCCGTTCTCGCTGTACAGCAGCGGCCGGGTCGAGGGCTTCACCAACCCCAACGCGGTCCTGGCCGGGATCATCGGCATGGGCAAGTCCGCGCTGGCCAAGTCCATCGCCACCCGGGCGATCGCCCACGGTTACCGGGTCTACGTGCCCTGCGACCCCAAGGGCGAGTGGACGGCCATCGCGCAGGCTCTCGGCGGCTACAGCATCGCGCTGGGGCCGGGGCTCCCGGGCAGGCTGAACCCCCTGGATGCCCCGGCCCGGCCCGCCTCGGTGAGCGAGGACGACTGGTCGACCGAGGTCCGCAAGCGCCGTCTCCTGCTCCTGGCTGGCCTCGCGCGCACCGTGCTGAAGCGCGATCTCCAGCCGATGGAACACACGGCCCTCGATCTCGCGCTGGACTTGGTCGTCACGGAAGCCGAGGCAGGCGGCACCGTGCCCCTGCTCGGCAAGATCGCGCACACCCTCGGCTCACCCGAGCACCTTGACCGGGCTCTCGGCGACCAGGCCGGGCGCATGGGGGCCGCGGCGCAGGACCTCGCGCATGCACTGCGCCGTCTGGTTCACGGCGACTTGAGCGGCATGTTCGACGCGCCCTCGACCGTGGCCTTCGACCCGACAACCCCGATGCTGTCCATCGACCTCTCCCGCCTGGGCGGCTCGGGCGACGACACAGCGCTGGTCCTCGCGATGACCTGCGCGAGCGCCTGGATGGAGTCCGCGCTCGCCGACCCGGACGGCGGCCGACGCTGGGTGATCTACGACGAGGCGTGGCGCGTGATGAGGCACGTCGGCCTGCTGGAGCGCATGCAGAGCCAGTGGAAGCTCAGCCGAGGGCTCGGTATCGCCAACCTGATGGTCATCCACCGCCTCAGCGATCTGCTGAGCGCGGGCGACGCCGGCTCGCGCGGTCGGGTGCTGGCCGAGGGCCTCCTCGCCGACTGTTCCACCCGCATCATCTACCGCCAGGAGCCCGACCAGCTCGCCGCAGCCGCGTCGCTGCTCGGCCTGACCGGTATCGAAACCCAGGCCGTGTCCGCCCTGACCAAGGGACGGGGCCTGTGGAAAGTCGCAGGTCGGAGCTTCATCACCCAGCACATCCTGCATCCGGCCGAGCGCGAACTGTTCGACACGGACGCCCGGATGCATGCAGACCCCCGAGAGTTCACCGCGCCTGACGCGTCCTCAGTTCCTGGATCGATCAGGGAGGCGCGGCAGTGAGCCCCCGTGAGGTCTCGGGTTCCCGGTCCGGGCCCGCCCCCGGTCTCCGGCTCGGTGCGGTCGAGAACGCTGCACCGCTCCAGCGCCACCCGACGACCGGCCCGGCCACGAGTCCGGACGGTGGCTCACCAGCAACTGACGGGAACGACCGCCTCGCCGCTGCCCGGACCGAGGAGTTCACCGACCAGTTCCGCGAGGCCGTCACGGAGGACTTCGGCGCGGTGGCCCGCCTGCACCAGATGCTCGAGACCGCCTCCGAGTGGTGTCGCGTCCACGGTGCCCGAAGCAGCGCGTCCGAGTTGGACGCCATCGCCTCCCGGTTGACCGACCTCGGCGAGGAGCTGCATCTCGTCGCGGAGAACGTCGACCACGAGATCCGCTCCCGGTCGCACCAAGCGGCAGTAGCAGCCCGTCTCTCGCCAGCGGCGTCGGCCCGGGGAACTTCCCCCGGCCAGCGGAACGACGCTCCATCTCCTGTCCCACCTTCCGTCACGCGCTCGCTGCCGCGTTCGCGGTGAGGCACCCGTACAGAAACGAGTAACGACCATGCCAACCTCTCCCGGCTCCTCCGCCACCCCCGATCGCCAGCCGCAAGATGCCGACGAACGGGCGGCATGGCGGGCGCGTGTCCAGGCCCTGGCCTCCGCCGCTGACGGCATCAGGCAGGCTTCGGACCAGTGGGACGCGGTCTCCGACTCGTACTGCGACGAGGACGGGTGGCCCGTCGATGAGACCGGCTACGCCGACGGCAAGGTGGCCCGGGACGCTACCGCCTGGGAGCACGTCGAGACCTTCCTGGCCCACGGCCCCGAAGTCCTCGCCGGTGTTCGGGCCGCCACGCAACCGGCCGACTACATGGACGGCCCGATCAGCGCCGACCTGCTGCGCCTGCGCGGGATCGACTCCGTACTGGAGCGAGCGGGCGAGATCCGCCGCGAGTGGGATCAGGTCATCGCGCTCATGGAGGGGTCCATGCCCGGGTCGCGGGAGCTCTACGAGGAACGAGCCCGCGAGATCCGCAACTCCGAAGGCTGGCACTACGCCGACGAACTCAGCTACAGCGGAGCGGCGTTGGCCAGGGCTGCCGATCACCTGACCGACCGGATCGGGGTCAACCAGTCCGCGCACACGGGGCGCGTCCAGGCGGCCCTGGCCCGATCCACCTCCGGTCGGCACGATGCCTCTGCCGCTTCGCCGTCCGCCTCGGCAGCGTCAGAGCCCCCTGCCGTGCGGCGCTCGCGCTGACGCCTCTAGCACCGACTTCCGGCGAGGCCAAACCGCACGATCGCCGGATCCTCAACGAACGCCACTACCCCCTACCGGCCCCCGCCCGGCTGCGGCTTCCCACCGCCGTCGACCCCTGGGGACGGCCGGCTACGGAGAAGCCCACAT
This sequence comes from Streptomyces graminofaciens, assembly GCF_030294945.1. Classification (NCBI taxonomy): domain Bacteria; kingdom Bacillati; phylum Actinomycetota; class Actinomycetes; order Kitasatosporales; family Streptomycetaceae; genus Streptomyces; species Streptomyces graminofaciens. The sequence continues at coordinate 2,097,915 of NZ_AP018448.1, forward strand.
GCGCCCCGATCAGACCCTGGTCACCCTCCAGCGGGAGGGCACACGCATCACGGCGCGCACCAGCGAACCCTTCATCCAGGAAGCCGCCGCTGGCACGTCGGAGCATGACCACCCGTACAGCCACCTGATCACGCCGCTTCGGCAACGCGGACTGTCCTGCACCGTCGAGTACGGCCTCAGCGACCACATCGTCCACGCCGAACTTCCCGACGGCAGCGCCCTGATCATCTCTCCACCCCAGGAACCGCCCACCGACCACCCACCCGGGTATCCAGGGAGCTGGTTGGTAACGCGCGGGCATCCCGACGACTCCACGCACCACGAAGTGATCTACGACTCGGAGCCCGACGGTCCCCACGCCCGACACGGCGGCAGCATCCCCCGCCTACTCGCCGCCATCGACACTCGCCTGGACCAGCTCGGCCTGCCGCCCCGACCGCAACCACGGCGACCTGCCCACGAGAGCGGCGCCGACGCGGTGCTCCACCGTGCGGGCTTCGTCCCCGTCGTGCTGTTCCGCGAGCGCTTCCACCGGCTGCCCTCCGCCATGACCGACCCGGTCGAGCAGCGACAGATGGTGACCCGGGCCGTCGACATGCTTCAGGCCGAGGGCTTCGACGTCTCGTGCGATCCCGGCCTCCTCGACCCCAGCCTGCCGCCCCCTGACCATCAGGGGCTCATCCTCGGCGACCGGCTCGGCCACCTGACCCAGTCCATCCAGTCGGCGGCGCACACGGGCGAAGTCGTCGCCGCACTGAGCGAGCTGACCGCTCCCGGTGACGGCGTTCTCCAACGCGTCGTGGAGTCCCTCAACACGACGGCCGACTGGTGGGAAGGCCTGGGCGAACCCGCCGATCCCCACTACGCGAACCGGCTGCGTTACATCGCCCAGAAGCTCGACTCCTACGCCTTGGACATTCGGTCCATGCGCGGCGTCCTGGCCGACCGGCACACCGACCACCCCGGCAGGCTCCAGGCCCGGGTGGACCAAGTCGCCCCGGAGGAACCGGCGGCGTCCCGGGTCGCCGCCGCTCTCGCGGTCTCGCCGACCGCACCCACAACCCCGGCCGCGCCGCCGTCCGCTTCAGCCGCACCTGCCTCCCTGCCACCCGCCCGGCCCTCGTCCGCGCCCGGTCGCTGACCGCTGCCCAGCTTGGAGCCCGCCATGTCCCGCACCAGCAGAACCGTCCCCGCCCTCGACCGCCCCGCTCCCCCTGCGCCCATCGGATGGACACGCCATGCCCACCCCCGAGCACGACCCGCTTCCCGACATCGCGGTCGGCCGCCACCCCGACCTCGGCATCGTCGCCGCCAACCCCAAGCAACTGGCGGCAAGCACCTGGATGTTGAAGGGATTCGACTTCCACCCCGTCCCCGACCACCCCAACCTGTACGCACTGGCCAACCAGCAGCGTGACGGGCAGGGCCGCACCACCCGGGCCGTCGCGCTACTGCGCAAGGCCGGCTACCGGGTCGACGTGGACACCGCGTTCGACCCCTCGCCGACCTCCGGACCAGCGCCCGCCCCCGACCGGCCCCCGCGCGTCGAGCCGGACGTCGCGTTCGCCGAACACCCGCAGCTCGGCGTGGTCGCCGCCACCGCCGACGGTTCCTCCGCTCTCGACGGCCCGCTCATCCTGGAAGAGCACGGCTGGCGACACAAACCGAGCCTCATCTACACGCTGCCCATCACCACGCACCGCAGCGAGGCGCTCGACAAGGTCGCCACTGCCACGCTGGCGATGCATCGTGCCAACCTCCAGGTGGCCGTGGAGCCCCTCCTCGCCCAGGACGTAGCCGCGCGCCGCTCACCCGCGCCTACGACGGCAGCGCGCCCCCAGCGCGATCAGGGCTTCACCACTCACAAGTTCCCCATGAGCGCCGCCGCGCTCGCCGCCAGTCCCGCCCGCGCCGGCCTGCCGGGTAAGGCGCCGGTGGCCGTGCCCGCCGCCTCCGGCCCGGCGGCCCGCCCGGTGGACCCGCGCATCGCGTTCTCCCGTAACCGCTGACCCAACTCCCGTAAGGAGCAGTTCCCATAGCCGTTGCTGGTAATCCCGGCTATCAGAACTTGCGGAATGCCAGCCCGAGCGACCGCCGAGGGGAGCTCTGCGAGACGGACACAGACAGGAACGTTCAACCGCTTTTCCGCCCGTGCCATCGGCTCAAGACCCGCGAGGACTTCGGGGCCGCTGGTCCGCCGTTCTAGCAGCTAGACAGAGGGGAAAGAGAGTGAATCGCCGTCCCCAACTCCCGGCGGAATGGGCGGTATTTGTCCGTGAGGTCCACGGCGTCCGGGTCCGGGTGGCCGGCCTCCCGCAGGAACTCGACCACGTCACCCGCCTGGTAGGCGGTCCCGAGGATCTGCCCGTCATATCGAACCTTGCGCCACCCGCGCTCGTCGGGCGGGTAGACGACTACACGTCGCTCCATGCCCCAGCCTCTGAGAGGGCGGCTGGGGCCGCATCTCAGGGGCCTCCGCTCGAAGCGGTTTGCTGCGCATGCATGTTCTATTTTCAGGTGTCCCGCCCCAACTGCGCCCGCGTCTGCTTGGCGAGGTCGACGAACCCGTCCAGCCACTCCTGAGTCACGTGGCCCTCCCAAACCGGTAGGTGCAGGGACGACACCCACGGGCCGTGGACTCGACTGCCTGATCCGAGATCCCCGAAGGCACGGAACCGAGTGGGCACCCGCGCCATCTTGATCATCTCTTTGGCTAGTCTCCGGAGGTCGTCGGCGTCTGCGATCCAAACACTGTTCGACTGTGGTTGCAGTCGCCTCACCGGCTGATGCAAGCGATGCGCCGGAGGGAACAGGTAGGCCGAAAGTTGTCCGTCGAGGTCGAGATCAAAGCCCACGCCATCGACAGTGAAGTCGATGGCCCCCACGTTCGAGATCCGCACCCCGGGTAAGAACTCAACGGAGTCGACGTTGACCGGCTTAACGTCCTTGAGATTCTCGATCTTGGTGACGATGCCAACACTGCTGGCACCGACCGCTTCCGCTTCGGCCTTCGGTGTGGTGAACGCCTTGACGACCTGATCCAACTGTTTTGCACTCAGGCCGGCACCGTGGCTCTCCGTAACCTGCCGCGCCTTCCACGCAATCAGCTCCTCGGTCGGGTAGGACTCCTCATGGGCATCCACCCACCTGTGGTGCTTGAGGCACAGAAGCAGCAGGTTCTCCTCGCCGTTGAGCTTGCCGTTGGCCTTGGTGAAGTTCGGGTCGTACCGAGCCCCGCCGGGCTTCTCGGCCCGGATGTGCGCCACCTCTACGTTCGGGCTCTGGTGGCCACGGTGCTCCTCGATCAGAGGCTCTGAGCAGTCGGGGTACGCGCAACCCGTCGCGCGACCGAACAGGATCTTGCAGAGGCGGGCACCAGGGCTGAAGTCGCTCACCGGACTGACGATAGGTGGTCAAAGCCGCTCCGACCTGGGAAATCCAGCATCTCGCCGGGCTGCAGCCCAAGCAACTGACACACCGCCAGATCTACTCGAGTCAACCTGACCATTCCGTCCATGCAAATCCTTAACCCCCGACGAAACCCTACGGCTTGGCCATACACCTCATCCCGTAACGCCCCTAATAGAAGGAGCACCCCTTTGGGAGTTGCCGGTAAGCTCCACTATCAAAAGTTGCGGAATGCCCTGGGACGATGGGCGTGCCTGGGTCATCTGATCACGCGGTGCTATCACGGTCGCAGCTCGTGAATCTAAGCTCGGCCACGGCCTCGGCAACGTCGTTGCTTTCAGTGCAATGGTGACGATCTCGAATACAGTGCCGCGTTCGTCACAGATCAGTCTTCGTGCGCTGGCCGTCCAGCGATGGGCGCATGTCACCGGCTGGTCAACACCCCAGCGCAGCCTGCTAGAGCGGGCGCAGACGCCCACAACAGCAGCCACAGACGCCGATAGGGTAGGACGTGTCGGGCTGACCGACGTTTCGCCAGCCCACTCGGCCCAACTGCCGAGTCAGGTGTGGGAGTGCAACGCCCTGCAGGGCAGAGAGCGAGTCTGACGCAGGTGCGACCCGATGAGTTGTTTCCTTCCGCTGCCGGATACCTCGACGTGCCTTCCAATTTGGACGTGGATCCCACGGATCCGACCAGTGTGGCGCAGTTACTTGCCCATATCCGACTTCAACAGGATCACCTTCAGGACACTCCCCACGTGTGGGAGCAGTTCACCAAAGCGCTCCTGAGCGACATTCGAGGTGTTCCAGCTGTCGTTCCCCAGGTTCCTGAAGGGGCGCGTGTTGTTCTAGCACTGGGCGTCTGCTGGGCCCCCGCGCGGCTGGCGTTCGAGTGTGCGCAACCCTTAGCCATGTGGGAGTGGCTGCATCGGGCGGTGGCTACATCAGACAACGAGGGCGGATCGATCGACATTGACTTGGGGCCGGTCGACCGGGCCCTCAAAGACCCGCACTGGGCCAAGTCCGTGGAGCGAATCGTCATCTTGCTGGCGCCGATGGTGTTCTATCTGGCCAATAACCACAGTACCGGCGAGCACCTGGCTCAGGGCTTCCGTGCACCTGTATTCTCCATCTGCGCCCGCGCCTTGCCGACCGGGGACAAGCATGTGGTGGAGGCTGCCCTTCACCTGGCAAAACATTTGGTCTGGCAGGACTTGCGCCGGCCGGCGTGCCTCCTAGGACACGCCTTGGAGCTTCTCCTGCTGGCCAATCCTACTCACCCTCTCGCGGGGGCCATGGCTGCCTTTCTGGCCGGGGAACGGCCCCCGGTGACCCATCGCGACCCCACTGTAATCGCGGCGTGGGCGGCACAACATGTCTCCATGAATCCCTTCGCCGCCCTGAATCTTCAGGTGAGTCGATTCTTGGGGATGCCCAAGAACGAGGGTGACGCCGTCCTGCCTGAATTGTTGCAGCAGGTGGAGGAGGTCATCGCCATAGTGGAGAGCGAGAGCGATCCGGCGCAGGTGTCACGCGATCGAGGCATCATTTTCTCCATTTTGGGCCAGCTTCAGTACCGGCTTCTCCAGTCAGGTGACGCGCTGCACCTGACCCAACTGCTGAGCATCTGGCGGGGTGTACCAGCGGATCAGGCTCGCAACGACCGGTGCCTTACGCTGGCGAACGCCGGAAGTAAGGTCTGGTTCCGGCCAGGTTCGGCCCCATCACCTGACCTCCCGGACTCGGGTAACCGTCTCACCACGGCCTTCAATAAGGCATTGGGGAAAGCCTTGGTTACCCGCGGCCAAGGCGACACCGCACTAACTCATCCTGCCACCGGGCGCAAAGATCTGACCCAGGCAGAGGAGTTGCACGACGCCCTGCACGCCCATCTCGACGTAGCGGATCTCGTGGAATTCGCCTTTAGCGAGGACGCCGCCGCCTTTATCTCACTGCTGCCGAGCCTAACCCCGGTGCAAGCGCTGCTGGCCCGCGCGCAAGGACCGGCCCTTCCGCTGGCCGTCAGTTTGCGAGCACCGCTGCCGGACCGTCCTGTGGAACGAGTGCAGTTGTGGTGTGGTGATGCACCGTCAGCTCGTACGGAAGCCGCCATCGTGGAGAGAGTTTTTTCCTACGCTGGTAAAACTGTCGACGCAATCACTGGCGATGACCTGTCCCGCGACCGATTCCTTGCCGAGTTCCAGCGCGATGACTACGACGTCATCTGGGTCGTCGCGCACGGGTCGCACCCTCCCTACGCGCCCGACCAATCTGCTGTCGTGCTCAGCGACAGCGAATACGTCTTCCTCGACGACCTCGCCCGCGCGACGCGGCCGCCAGCGTCAACCCGGCGACTCGTTGTGTTCAATACCTGTGACAGCGCGGCCGCTGACACACAAGGCCCTTATGACGACCGGGGAATCGCCCGTTCCGTAGTCGGACCCGACCAAGCGGTCATTGGCCACTTGTGGCCAGTCGACGGAGATGCCGCCACCGTTTTCGGTGCGCTCCTCGCAATCGAACTCGCTGACGGAAGCGATTACGCGGAGGCATTCGCCAACGCTCTGCGCGATCTGCAACAGGATTGGGCCACGTTGGCCGGTCAGCTTGGTGACCGTGGTATCGGGTCCCTGGTAGCCGAGCCCTTGGACGGCTTCAGGCAGCCCACCATCTTCGACTGGGGAAGCGCCGCCTTCCTGGAATGACCGATGGTGCACGCAAGGGGCTACGGGGGCCAGGCATCGCCAGCGCACAAGCCGCCCAAGCTGGCAGGCGGAATTGGGATGATCCCTCATGGTTTGCCGGTAATCCCGGCTATCGCACCTTGCGGAATGGAGCTGTCGTCGGTGCAGACCGCACTGCAGAGGGTTTGCCAGCCACCATCTCCATCAACGGGGCGGCCAGCTCGTTCCACGGCCACCCTCTTCTTTCGGGCAGGCACGGTCGCGCAGATGAGCGCGGATGGCCGTGTCGAGGGGGGCGCCCCAGCCGTTGAGGAGCTCGGCAGAAAGTAGCCTGGGACGGTAGCTGGCAGGGGAGACAGGGATGCGGCTCGGGGCATCTCGGCTCTGGCGAGCCCTGCGTCCGGCCGGTCGGCGGCCCATTCCGCGACCGCACTCAGAGAAGGGGACCGCGAGGGCCGTGCACCCGTCCAGGACGCGGTCAGAGGCTGGCGGGCTACTACGTCCGCGGCTCGGTCGCGAACCTGGGACAGAGGAGCGCGAGGCTCTCCCCGATGCCAGCTTCCAAGAGGTCCGACGCCATCCCCAGCGAACGGCGATCGCGTCCGACGATCACACAGGGATCTCATCCGGGGAAACGCTGCGAGGACGCTGGGTACCGTCCTACAGTGAGCGGCTGAACACCAACTTGAGCTGCCTTTTTGGGAAGTGGGGGGCATGGAATTTCGCATCAAGGTGGAGTGCGCCGATGTCGAAGATGCAACGGCGGCCGAGTTGACCAGGGAGTTCGCGGACTGGTTGGTCGAGGACCGTTCGGTTGGTGCGCATGCTGACATTCGGAAGATCCGTCCACCGTCGAGTGACGGTGGGATGTCCGGAGACGCCGTGGCCTGGATCGCGCTAGCGACGTCGTCGGGTTTCTCCGTAGCCACTCTGGTCTACGCGCACCTGGCCTTCCGCGCCTCGCTGCCGAGCAGACTCCGCGGCACAACGCGACTGATTGTCGAGCGTAATGGGGTGCGCGCGACCATCGAAGGCGAATCACCAGAGGCCGTCGCCCAACTCGCCCGGGCCCTGCAAACGGGCGACTCCACCCCGCTGGTATAGGGCCAACCATGGCAGTTCCTGACCCGAAGGCGAGCCGGGCAGTACTAGTCGGCGTTCATGCGTACACCCGGCTGGAGCCTCTCCCCCCAGTCGCCGCAGGAGTGACGCGGCTGGCCCAGCTGCTGCGTGACCCCTCGGTGTGGGGGCTGCCAGCGACGCACGTCACCGTGCTTGGGTCAGACGCATCCGGGGACGCCATCCTCGGGGCCATTCGGGACGCGGCAAGCGAATGCACCGACACGCTGTTGGTGTACTTCGCCGGACACGGGTTGCGCGACCGCAGTGGTGAGCAGCTCTACTTGGCGTTGGCCGACGCCGATGATGACCACCCAGAGATCGGTAGTCTCAGCTATTCATCACTGCGCCTCGTCGTGGGCCGGGCCGGATACAAAGCGCGGCGCCGGATCACCTTGCTGGACTGCTGTTACAGCGGCCTGGCTGGCGGCATGGGCGCCGGCACCCTGGCCCGCCCGGATCTGGCACAACTGCTTGATCAGGATCACTCCGACGACATAGATGACGAGACCGACGGCTACGGTAGCTGCGTCTTGACCTCTGCACCCAAGACAGGGCGATCATTCGCACCGCCGGGGGCCCGGTATCCCGAGTTCACCGGCGAGATGATCGATATTCTGGATCACGGGATCGAGGGTGCCGGGCCGACCCTGAGTCCAGACCGGATGTGGCGCCTCGTGCGCCGTCGGCTGCGGACGAAAAACAGTCCCGAACCCCAACAGTTCGGACACAACAGCGTCGTCCTACACGACTGGGTGTACAACCGTGCCCACCAGCCACCACGGATGCATGCACCCTTGAACTCACGCGCCACCGCACCTTCACAGCCCGAAGCCCCCCAAACGCCAGAGACGCCTCTGCCTGCACGTGCGCAAATTGGTCCTCCCCCCACCATTCCTTCAGCCCGGGCCGAGGCACGCCGCTCACGTATTTCGTCCCACACCGGACGACGTGACGCTCCCAATATGACCCGCCGACGCGTACTGCAAGTGGGGACTGCGATAGCCGCCGCAGGAGGGATCACCACTGCCGTCATCCTCAGCCGCGACGATGAACCTGGACCCGACCAGTGGCGCCTGCGCTGGCGTTTCACCGCCGGAGGAGGCCCCACTGCAGAACCGTCAGTGGTCGGCGGAGTGTTGTACACCAGTAACGACGACTACAACCTGTATGCGGTCACTGTTGCCACCGGCACACAGAAGTGGGTCTATAAACATAACGATTACGCCATTTCACCCCCCACGGCGGCGAACGGAAAGGTGTACTTCGGCGGGAAATACTCCCAGCTGTACGCAGTAGACGCCACGACGGGAACGCAGAAATGGACCCTGGACGTCGGAACCGTCTCTACGGCGCCGGTCGTAGTCGATGGAGTGGTGTACGTCGGGACATCTTCGGGGAGCCCTCACGTGTACGCAGTGAACGCCACCACCGGCAGGAGAAAGTGGGCTCTTGCCGTTGAGTCGGCAATCGACGCGTCGCCTGCGGTGGTGAACGGTGTTCTGTACTGCGGCGACGCCAAGGGCAACGTATACGCGGTGGATGCCGCGACCGGAAAGCAGAAGTGGAGCACGCGCAAAGGCGACCAGATCCGCTCTTCGCCCCAAGTGGCGGGCCGATTGTTGTACGTCGCCAGCAAAGGAGGTCAGGGCCTGTACGCCCTGGATGTCAACACCGGGGCCCAAAAGTGGGTCTTCCCGATCCCAAGAGTCGACAGTCCGCCGTTCGTCGTGGCCGACGGGAAGATGTACGTAGTCAATCAGGAGGAGACGGTGTTCGCGCTGGACGCTGAAACAGGCGCGAAAAGATGGACGTACAGGATCCCCACGAACGAATACATCAGCGGTGGGCTCGCGATCGTTAATGGAGTAGTTTATCTCGGGAGCGACGACCACAATGTACATGCGATAGACGCTTCGACCGGGAAGAAACGGTGGATGTTCGCTACCGGAGGCGACGTGATGGGGACCCCAGCGGTGACGGATGGAATCGTTTACGCTGGCAGTACGGACAAGCATGTGTACGCACTGGATGCAGCTAGCGGAAAAAAGCTATGGGCATTCAAGACCGACACCGGGATCTTCTCAGTGATGATTGCTGATGGAGTAGTTTTCGCCAGAGACTACAACTCCGGCAGAGATTATGACGCGTCTATCTACGCACTGGACACCGGCCCCCGCCCATCCGTGACGAAGTAATACTAAAATTTTCCGATCGCCTTCGAGGAAGTTTTCTCAGAGAATATCCAAAAGGCGCCACTGGCAAATGATGTGTGTCAGGCTTCAGGCGCTACCGTTCCCGAATCGCTGCGGCGCTTTGACCATGGAGGAAAACGGCGATCACCTTTCACGATCATTAACTGCCATCCTCAAGATTCGCGACAGAGGTGTTCAATCGACGGTGTCGTCCGTCATGTCGACGTTGGCCTGGGTGGCCCACTGCTGCACGCCAGGGCCGTAGCGCTGTGAACTCCAGTATTTGGTCCGGATGACGCCGTCAGTGGTGATCTGGAGGGTTTCCGGGTAGCCGAAGTGCTGGATCAGGCCAGCTGCGAGAATAGAGGCGGCCGCGATCAAGCCAGGTCCGTCTTCGGCGAGGTCGTCGATGTCGAAGACGGACGTCGCTTGGGGTGACTCGGTCACCTGGTGGGTGCCAAGGCTGCCGCCGAAGTTGGCATGTCCGCGCGGGTGGCGCAGCTCGGCAGGAAGGTCAGTGTTGACGGGCACGATGGTCACGCGGACTGTGGCGGTGCCTCCTGCGGCAGCTCGGTCCCGTGCGTGGCGAGCCAAGAGCCGGAGTCCGGACCAGATGTCGAGGACCAGGTCCTCGTCTTCGATCCGGCTGACAGTGGTGTTCTCGTCCACCTGGCCGGGCTGGGCGAGGTCGGTGCGGTTGGCGGCGAGGGCGGCGAAGGTGCCGGCGCCGCTCTGGTGGAGCTCGCACGCGATCCATTTGGCCATCGCGGGCTCGGAGCCACCGTGCGCCAGCAGACGGCGGCTGCCTACCGTGACGTGGCGGACGTATGCCCCGCGTGGGATGACGAGCAGGTCCTTGTCCCGAGTCTCTTGCTGGAAGGCGCGCAGGGCCTTGGTGTCGAGGGTGAAGTCCCCGCTGAGGTCTGGGACCAGGGTGACAACGACGTACGTCTGGTCGCTCACGTCCAGGCGGCCGATCAGGTCGCGTTCGTAGCGGAGCAGTTCGTCGTGGCGGGACTGGCGACGTGCGAAGCGGTCCTGGTAGGCGGCGGCCACTTCAGCCTCCGTCAGGTAGATGATGCTGGCGCCGTTGCGGCGGGGGTAGCGCAGGCCCTCGTTGACCAGGACTCCGTGCGGAGCGGAGGGGCTGCGGGGCACCGCGATCATCAGAATCCCGTGACCGGGTTTGTCCGGGTCCTCGATCTGCTTGACGTCGAAGGTGGGCAGGGGGTGGACCTGGTCGGCCACGATGTTGCGGATCCGCAGCACCTCAGCGTCGCTGAGCGCGACCCCGGGGAGTTCCGTCGCCCGGGCCTGGTCGTCTTCGGCAACTCCGAGCAGGAGGACTCCGCCGGCGGTGTTGGCCAGGGCCGCCACGTCACCGGCCAGGTCCCGCTTGGCCTTGTCGTTGCCGCCGTAGAGCTCCCCCTTGAACTCCAGGTCGTAGGACTCGGAGACCGCGTTCATCTTCAGAGCGGCGATCTGAGCGTGCGAGACCGCGTCCAGCAGGACCCCGAAGAGCCCCTCCAGACGGCGGGAGCGAAGAGCAACCATGACGCCAGATGCTGCCCGAACCGCCCCTGTCTGTCACAGGATTAAGCGGATCCACCAGCAGGAGCTCGCGCATAGCGCGTTCCGCCACATTGTCGTACCGGCGTGTGACGATGCTGAGGGAGGCGAGTGACGTGGCAATCGAGTGGGACCGTATCGGGCAGTCGGCCTTTGACCGGCATGTCGAGGCGCTGCTGCACCGGATGTTCGATGACACCGGGAAGGTGATCGTGGTCAATGGGCGTGGTGGCGACGATGGCATCGACGTCTAGGTCACCACTGACGTTGGTTTGCGAATCTTCCAGCTGAAGTACCACCCGGATGGCTTCCCCGGTTCGCTTAAGGGTCGCCGCACTTCGATCAAGAAGTCGTTCAACCGGGCCATGGCCCACAAGCCGGTGGAATGGACGCTGGTGGTGCCGTGCACGCTGACGACGTCCGAGCGGGCCTTCGTCAACAAGCTCGCCGATGGCAAGGCGGTGAAGGTCTCCATGCTCGACCGCTCTGACCTGGACTGTCACTTCGCCGCCCACTCAGACCTGGAAGCCAGTTTCACCCGCGACCTGTTGCGCGAGGCAGCCAAGGACTTCAACCAGGAGAAGGCCATGCTGCTGGGCGCGGACGATCTCGTCATCGTCACCACCGTCATCCACCAGGACGGCTGCTGGGCCCAGCTGCACAACGACGCGTACTTCGCGCGCTCCGCCTGCGCGGACTTCGCCTACGACCAGGGCCTCGACGAGCTGCGGTGACCTGGGGCGTCTATCACCCATCGTCGGCCGGGCCAAATCGCGGATTCCTCGGATCCTCTCTCACTGACGGCCCGGCCACCCGGGCTCCCGTTCGCCACTCCCCCTTCGAGGTAGACGCCGTGATCGCCCACCTGCAGCGCGCCAGCCACACCGCCGGTCTGCTCACTTATCTGTACGGGCCGGGCGAGCGCGGCAACCACACCAGCCCCCGCCTGATCGCCGGGGACGGCCATGGCGCCCCGATCGAGATGCTCGCCCAGCCCGACGCGCTGGCATATCTGGCCCGCACCCTCGACGCACCCGTCGAGCGCCTCGGGACCCGAGCGCCCGAGCGGCCGGTGTGGCTCTGCTCGGTCCGCTCCGATCCCCGGCACCCCGACCTGACCGCGTACGGCAGGTGCACGTCGTGGCCACCCTCGCCCGCGAGGACGGCAGCTTCCACAACACCTACCGCGACGCCTTCCGTCTCCAGACCGAGTGCCACCGCATCGCCACCGAACTCGGCCACCTGCCCCCAGCCCCACACCCAACACCCCGCGCCCAGGAGACCCACGTGCCTGCCCACAACATCACCATCAGCGCAGAGCCCAGTGGCAGCGTCTCCGCGAAGGGCGCCAGCGACGACCTGTCCGCCACGCTTCTCAAGCACGCCGGTTTCCAGCAGATCGAGGACTGGTACGGCCGCCGCCACCGCCTGACGACCACCACCCCGCAGGCTGAGCTCGTCGCCATCGCCTCCCACGCAGCCGAGATGCTCCGCGCCGCCCGGTACAGCGTCGATCTGGACCCCGACCTCGACACGAGCCGGTTGACCAGCCCGGCCAACCCTCTCGGGCTCTACACCGCCGGAGCCGAAGTCCTCCAGCTGACCGACCAGATCAGGGCCGCCGAGAACGGTGCCGACCTTGCCCAGGCGGTCGGTCACCTCCTTCATCCCGAACACGGCGTCCTGGAACGCCTCCGGGAAGCTCTGGAGACGGCAGGCGAACAGATCACCGACCTCGACGACGAGTTGTACGCGCTCGCCGACCGGTTCGGCTTCGCCGCGGAGTTCGTCAGCGCGGCGCAATCGGAACTCGTCGGAGCGGGACGCGAACTGCACCGTGTCAGCGGCTCGCGCCAGGACCACACCGGGGCACAGACGCAGTCCCCAGCCCCGCCCGACGCACGAAACGCGGCTCTCGCCACGTCACCCGCGGCGGACAGGGCCAAGGCGTCTTCGGCGCTCGGAACTCCGTCTCCGGAGGTCGGTACAGCCGTAGGTGCGCCGCAGGTCACAAGCCCTCGGACCCGTTAGACCGGCCAAGGTCCGAGGGATCTGTCCAACCCACCCGGCACCGACCCAACACCCGCCCAAGGAGGAACAGTGCCCGAGTTCTACCCGAGCATCGGCGAGGCCGTAGGCGCCGCGATGCAGCACAACATCCGGCTTGCCTACGGCGGCAAGGCGTCCGGCCCCGACGCGTCCCTGCAGGCCCGACGCCTGCCGCACCCGTCGGTCGACCCGTACTCCGTCCCGGGGATGATCGCCCGGATCACGGAGACAGCAACTCCCCATGAGATCGCTGGAATTATCGAGGAGTTCAACGGAGCGCTCGGGGCCCTCCCCCAGCTGACCGAACTCGTGGCCGCAGCGGCCGACTGGACCCGAGCCCGGCTGACTTTCGAGAACCCGCACCACAACCCGACCTTCGAGACGTGGACACGGCTGGCCGCCGCCAGCCGCATGCTGCGGGACGTCCAAGAGGAGCTGGAGGTCGTCGAGGACATGATCGCCGCGTGCCCTGTGCAACTCAGCGACCCCAAGTACCGCGACGAGGTGCCTGCCCTGCGGACCGGGGAGCCGCTCAGCGATGTCCTCGGCAACGACGCGGTCGCGAACAGCGAGCCGCCCGCCACCTGGAACCCGGAAGCGGACCGACGCCGAGCCGCCCGCGCCTCTTCCCCACACGCTGGCACTCAGCGGACCGCGCCCTCCGTCGGCGCGACGTCCGAACCACCCACCAGCGCCTCCCCGCCCCGGTCGCCACGCACCCAATGACCTCGGCTTGACCCCCAACTGCCGTCCCTTGCCCCGACAGGAGCTGCCCCGATGACCACCAGAAGAGCGCCGCGCATCCCGCCTCGCCTTGTCCACTCTCCCTCCTTGGACCCGCCATGCCCGCACCGCGTACCAGCGCGCCCTCGGCCACCACCGGCTCCGACGCGCTTCTCTACCTCCTGTTCGGCGTCCTCGGCGCCGCCATCGCCTTCGGCTCCCTCGCCTGGCTGACCGGCAACCTCACCAACGCTCTCGTCGGCACCGGCCCCTGGGCGCCGTTCGAGGCCACCAACTCGCTGTTGCACCCCGACGTGCTGTGGCCGCACCTGAGCCCCACCGCTCTGCTGGTGGGCGCGCGGCTCGTCCCCGGGCTGTTCTCCGTCTGCCTCACCGTCACCGGCCTGGTTGTGTGGCTGCGGCTGCGCGGCGGTGCGATGAACGGGCTCGCCCGCAGGCGGGATCTCGCCCCTCTGATGAACAAGGAGATCACCGCCAAGGCGAAGAGCCTGCGGCCGAGCCTGTCCGGCCTCAAACCGAAGGAGGTCGCTCCCGCCGACCGCGGGATCCTCGTCGGCACGCACTCCCCGGGCCGGGCCGAGGTCCGCGCCTCCTGGGAGGACGTGATCGTCGCGATCATGGCCCCGCGCTCCGGCAAGACGTCCGGGCTGGCGATCCCCGCGATCCTCGCCGCTCCAGGCCCGGTACTGCTGACCTCGAACAAGGCGGCGAACGACGCCTTCACCGCGACAGTGGACGCCCGCGCCGAGGTCGGCACGATCTGGACGCTCGACCCGCAGCAGATCGCCCATCACCCGCGCGAGATGTGGTGGGACATCCTGGCCGACGCCCGCGACCTGGCCGGGGCGAAACGTCTTGCCGGGCACTTCGTCGCCGCCAGCGTGGACGAGTCCAGCGGTGCCGACTTCTGGTCCACCGCCGCGAGCAACACGCTGGGCGCGCTGTTCCTGGCCGCCGCCAGCCATCGGTGCCCGATCACCGATGTCCTGGCCTGGCTCGCCTCCCCCGCCGACCGCACTCCGGTGGACCTGCTCACCGATGCCGGCCACGAGGCGGTCGCCGCCCAGCTCCAGGGCACCGTCAGCGGGGCCACGGAAACGCGGGACGGCATCTACGAGACCGCGCGGCAGTACGCGAGCTGCCTGCTCGACCCGGACATCGCCGCCTGGGTCACACCCGACAAGCACCTTCCCGAGTTCAAGCCCTCCGCGTTCGCCACCTCCCGCGACACGTTGTACCTGCTCAGCAAGGACGGCGGCGGCTCGGCATCGGCGATCATCGCGGCGGCGGCCGACGCGGTGATGCGCGCGGCCGTGGACGTCGCGGAGCGCTCCGGCGGGCGGCTCGACCCACCTGCCCTGTGCGTCCTCGACGAGGCCGCCAACGTGTGCAAGATCTCCGATCTCCCCGACCTGTACAGCCACCTGGGCTCACGGGGCGTGATCCCGATGACGATCCTGCAGTCCTACCGGCAGGGCCAGCGGTGCTGGGGCGAGGCCGGCATGGACGCACTCTGGAGCGCCGCCACGGTCAAGATCGTCGGCTCCGGCATCGACGACATCGACTTCGCCGACAAGCTGAGCCGCGCGATCGGGGAGCACGAGGTACGGACCGTCTCCGTCTCCCACTCCGACAGCGGCAAGTCGACCTCCGTGTCCATGCGCACCGAGCGGATCCTCGCCCCCGACGCGATCCGTGCGCTGCCCAAGGGCAAGGCACTCCTCCTGACCACCGGCCTACGCATCGCGCTGCTCGACCTCAAGCCCTGGTACAAGGAGTCGTCGGCGAAGACCATCGCGCCTGCCTCCGCCGCCGCCACGGCCACCATCACCGACCGCGCACTCGCGAAGGCGAACAACTCCGGCTTCAGGCGTGCGGCATGAGCGGGGTCTGGGACGTCCCCGCCGCCGAACGCGTCGCCGCCCTCCGGCGCGAAGCAGCCCACCACCCCGAGTCCGGAGCGCGGGAACTGTCGGACCTGGAACTCCTCAACCGGGCCTACGAGTCCGTCGTCCGCGACCGGATCGACACCCACGACGCCTACATGCGCCTGCTCACCGATCTACGCCACCACGACGACCAGGTCCGCGCCGGGGCCGTGGCCGGCTTCCGCCCCCAGATCGACCGCATCGCCCGCCACGTCGTCAACGAACACCTCAAGCCCTACTGGCAGTTGGTCCACCGCGTCGAACACCTGCCGGAACGGCTCTCCACCAGGGACATCGAATCGCTGCGGTCCCAGGCGGCATCGGTGCGGTACTGGCTACGCCAGGACAGGCCCGCCGAGGACCGGCTCGACCCCGGCGACGCCCGGGAACACCTCAGCACCCTGCGCACCGTCCTCGCCGCGCTCAAGGGGCGCCAGGAGGTCTCCACGGACGACGCGCTACGGCTCATGGACGCGGCTCTCAATGACGGACCGCTACTCGACCTGCTCGAGGTTGGCACACCCGAACCGCTGCCCGAGCCAGTCCAACCCCCCTTCGCCGGACCCGGCTGGATAGTCCACGCCCACATGTGGACCTACCAACCGGCACCCGACGACGGCTACGTCACCGCCGTCCGGCTCGGCGACGAATGGCGCATCGACCTGTGGTCCCCCGCCGGCCCCCTCCTCGCCCGCGGCACCGCACCCGAGAACGACGTCGCCGCCCTCGCCGAAGCCCTCGTCGCCTGAGCCCCGGCCTGGACCGCGGACCGCTCCGACTACGCCTGGCGCCGCTTCACCGACACCGCCAACGCCTGCCAGCATACCGACGACACCTCCCCACGAGTCCGAGCCGCCACCACACGCACCACGACACCCCACCGCCCCACACCGCAGGCCCCACCGCCCACCACGCCGTCCCTCCCGGCGTCCGCGCAGACGGCTCTCGACCGCGGCCGTCGCCGCTGAAGGAGGGCACGCCGCTGCTCGGCCAGGCGTATCCGCGTCGCAGTCGCCGGCCTCTGGACCAGGCGCCAATCGACTGGGTCACCGCCCACGAGTGGTCCGGACGTCAGGGCGACATCTTCGACGCGCTCGCGGACGCCGAACTGGAGAACGGCGAGCCGGACGGTCGCTCGCCCTAGTCCTGCCGCTCCGGCACCCCCGTCCAGGCCGACGTCGACGTCACGGCCTGCCCCTCCCCTCTACCTGCTCAGGAGTCCCCTAGTGTCCTCGCGCACTCCGTCCCCTCCCCTGGCGCGTTCCGAACGCCTCGCCCGGTCACCGGTCGTCCGACGCGGTGGCCAGTGGTGGCTGGTCACCGGTTCCGGATCGATCCTCGCCACCGATCCGGCGTTCACCGGCGAGCTGGACCGCTTCGCCGACGTGATGACCGCCGCCGACCAGGCCGTCGCCGATCTCCGCTCGCGGCAGGACGACCCGCCGTCTCCCCGCCCCGGGCGGCAGCGATGAACCCGCTTTTGAGTGCCGAGCAGGCGGTGCTCGGCTCGGTGCTGCTCGACCCCGGCCAGCTCGCGCACCTGGACTGGCTCGCGCCCGATCACTTCTACCGGCCCATCCACCAGGCGCTGTTCGCCGCCTTGCGCAAGCTCCGGGCCGAGAGCCATCCCGCCGTGGCGGCCGGAGAACGCGTGCCGCTGTCCTGGGTGACGGACGCCGTCGCCGAGGCCAGTCACCACGTCCGAGGGCTGACCGCCGTGTATCCCCACATCCTGATCTCGGCCTGCCCACGGCCTGAGCACGCCCCGGTGTACGGCCGGATGGTGCTGGAGGGAGCGATCCACCGCAGCGTGACCGCGCACGCGATCCGCCTCCACCAGGCAGCCCGCGCCGCAGCCCTCCAAGGTGAGGTGGAAGGAGCGCTGCACCATGCGGACGTCCTGGCCGGGGTGCTCGAAGACCTCGCGCGCCGCTGGGGGTCCGAACCGCGCCCGGTCGCCCCGGCCACACCGCCGCCCACAGCTCCCGTCGCGCCGCCGCCGGTACGAGCGGATCAGGTCGCCGAGGACGAGCAGTTCCTGCTGGCGGTCCTGGTCGAGCAGCCGAAAGCGATGGACGAAGTCGTCGGCTGGCTGCGACCCGACGACTTCGCCGACCCCGCCCACGGCCAGCTCTACCGCTGCCTGGGAGCGCTGCACCACCGCGGCGAACCCATCGACCGGATCACCATGCTGTGGGAAGCCCAGCGGCGCGGTCTGCTCGCCGACGGCACTCTGACCACCGAACAGCTCACCGCCATCTGCGATGGCGCCGGCGCCAGCAGCGCCGAGTGGCTCGGCGAACAGATCATGCGCTCCTCCGTCGCCCGTACGGCCGCCGCCTCCGCCCGCGCCATCCGCGCCCTGGCCGAGAACGAGACCCTGGCCCCCGGACGGCTCATCAGCCACGCCCTGCACGCGCTCGGGCCGCTCGACAACGTGCGCGCCCGCTGGCAGACCGCGAACGGCCACCAAGCTCCGGCGCCGTCCCCCACGCCGCCGACCGACGGGCCCCCGACGGCGCAGGTCCACGCCGCGCTCGCCCGCAGCACGGCGCGACCGGCCGCACGGCCCTCGGAATGCCCAGGTCCTGCCTCCACATCATCAGCCGCACGACCGCCCTCGCGCACCCCCGGCTGAGCCGTCCTCACCCCTCCACCAACCCAGCCCATCCGACCGTCCTCACCTTGGAACGCCCTGTGGACAACACCCCACTCTCCGACGCCCTGGCCCTGCGCGCCACGGCCTTCGCCTTCGACGCCCAGCGCGGCAAGCTGCCGGTGCCGGGAGACCCCCACCGCTCACCCGACGTCGTCGCCGTCGCACGCCAGATCTCCGAGCTCGGAAAGCTGGTCACCGAACTGGGCGACGAGGTCCTCTTCCGTGCCGCCGACCAGAACCAGGCGCCCCACACCGCTCGCGTGATCGCCAACTTCGCCGCCGCCGTCGAGCCCGCGGGCGAAGCGGCTTCCGCCCTGGGAGCGGTGGCCCACCAGCTCGCCTTCCTGAACCAGACCGAGAGTCTGCGCGACCAGCCCGACGCCAGGGATGCCCGGGAGGCAGCAGTACGGGTGATGGAGGAAGCACTCGCCACCGCCGACGCGGCCCTGCACGACGGGGCCAACTCCCTGCACGCCGCATCGGCAACGGTCTCTCCCCCATCCGCACGGCTCCAGGCCGCCCGCAGCCGGTCCGCGACCACCGCGCATTCTCCGGGGCGTCCGCCGCCCAACGTCACCACGGCAGTGGCGGCCCCCTCGGACCGAATCGCACGTGGCCGGTGACATGGAGACCACCACCGCGCGAATGCCGTTGATCGGCTCGCTCTGCTCGGGTTACGGCGGTCTGGACCTCGGGGTCCAGACCGCGCTCGGCGGCACCGTGGCCTGGCACGCCGAGATCAACCCCGACGCCGCACGCATCCTGGCCCGGCACTGGCCCGGCGTGCCCAATCTGCAGGACATCGCCGCCGTCAACTGGGCCGACGTTCCTCAGGTGTGCGTCCTGACGGCCGGCTTCCCCTGTCAAAGACGTCTCCGTGGCCGGCCGCCGGGCCGGACTCAACCCCCACACCCGCTCTGGACTGTGGCTGCACGTCGCCCGTGCGGTCGAAGCCCTCCGCCCCTGCTTGGTGGTGATCGAGAATGTCCGAGGTCTCCTCACCTCGCCCGCCGGTTCCCCTGGCGACGTGGAATTCTGCCCGTGGTGTCTGGGAGACGACCCAACCCAGCCTCCTGTGCGGGCACTTGGTGCCGTTCTCGGATCCCTGGCCGATCTCCGGTACGACGCGCGGTGGCTCGTACTTCGTGCCTCCGACGTCGGAGCCCCCCATCGTCGCGAGCGGACATTCCTCACCGCCTGGCCCGCCGAGCACGCTGCTCAAGACCCCGACGAGCAACATCGGCAAGAACGGCGGCTCCCAGCATCCGTCGAAGAGGAAGAGCGGCGGCCACGGCCCGAACCTGGCCGACGAGGTGGAGTGGCTGCTGCCCACGCCGAAGGCGTCGGACGGGATCAAGGGCTCGCCGAACCAGCGGCACGGCAACGGGGACATGACGCTGCCGAGCGCGGCAGCGTCGCTGCTGCCCACCCCGAGGGCGAGCGACACCGGCACCCCGGGCCGCCGTCCGGGCAAGGGCTGGCGTCCGCCCCTGTCGGCGGTGGTCCTGCCGCTGTGGGCGGAGGCGGCCCCGGAAGCGGAGGGATCGACGGGCGATGGGGAGCGTACGCCTCCGCCATCGCCCGATGGGAGAACCTCACCCGTCCCGCGCCGCCACCCACCGACGCCGCAGGACGCCTGCGCGCCGACTTCGTGGAGTGGATGCAGGGCCTGGCCCCCGGCTGGGTGACCGCCACTCCGGGACTCGGCCGACCGGCTCAGCTCACCGCACTCGGCAACGGTGTGGTCCCCCAACAGGCCGCCCGAGCCGTGCAGTTGCTGGCACCGCTCTTCCCAGGCTGCCCCCGCTGCACCGCGCCGTAGCGCCCCATTACCCGGTTTCCCCGGCCGCGCCAAATCGCGGAATCTCCGCATCCTCCTACCCATGCCGACCTGCGAAGGGAGCACCGCCGTGACCTCCAGAAGAGCGCGCCGCACTTCGCCCCCGCCCTGCTCGCTCACTCCCTTGGATCCGCCATGTCCGACCCCAGCAAGGCCACCCCCGCGCCCGAGCCGTTCCGCGTTCCCGACGGCGACCTCGACGATCTCGCCAGCACCCTCGCCAAGACCATGGCGGAGGTACGCCAGCACGGCGTCATCCTGGACCGCCTCGGCTCCGAGCCCGTCTCCACCCCTCAGCCCACCGCGGGCACCTCCACCGCAGGCGCTGCCGGCGCCGACAAGGCCGCCGCCCCGGCCTCGGTGTTCATCCTCGCCCTGGGCGGCGAGGCGTACGCCGTCGAACTGGCCGCTCTCAGCGACTGGGTGAACCACCTGTTCCTGCCCGTCTACGGACGGGAGATCAGCACTACCCGACCGTGGTGCGACCAGTGGCACGAGCACCCCGAGGCCGTTGCCCGGCTGCACGCGCTCTGGCTCGCGTGGCAGCAGCTCACCGACGCCGAGGCCGGCCTGTCCGGTCCCTCGACGTGGCACCGCGACCACCTCGACCAGGCCCTGGTTCATCTCCGTGCCCCCGACGGCCCCTTCGCCGCATGCACGACGAGCCCGACCCGGCCCAACCACCGGGTGCTGGCGACCCCGGCGCCCGAGCTGACGGGAGCCGCCCAGTGATCGCCGAACCCGACTTCCGCCTCGCCGACTTCGAGCCTGCCGACGCCGCCTCCGAACTCGCCGAGAGCAGCGTCTGGGCCGGAGACCTGACCGTGCTGGCCGAGCACCACACCACTCCGGAGGGGACGCACAGCTACCTCGTCGCCCACGACAGGTCGATGACCTGGGGCGTCCCCGGTGATCCGGCGCTCGTTGCCATCAAGATCACGCGGGACCTGCGCGAGCGCACGTTCACCTTCGAGACCGCGAACCACGCCAGCCTGGCGTTCGCCCAGAACTGGCTGATCGAGCGTGGCTGCCCGCCCGAGCGGATCGCCCAGGCCAAGGGGGACTCCCTGAAGCCCGCCGACGATCTCACCCTCTGGGTCGAGCGGCAGATCCGGGAGTCAGGCTCTCGATACAAGGTCCTCGACAGCTGGACCTCGGACTACGCCCCGTCCGAGACCTGGACGTTGACCCGTGACTCCAGCGCCGCTCAGGCACCGATTCGCGTCTTCCTCGAAGAGGGGAACCCCGACGCCCACACGTACACGATGCGCGAGGGCGCCTTCGCCGACGAGGCCGCCGCCCGCCACTGGCTGGAAGACCGCGGCAGTCCGCTGCCGCAACCTCCGGACTACCGAGGTGAGGCCGCCGCCCGGCTGACCCGCGCCGCCCTCACCCGTTCAGCGGGTGCCTCCGCGATCCCGAAAGCCGGCCTCGACACGGGCAACGCGCCGTCGCCAGGAACGGGTCAGCGCCCGACTCCCCGGAGGCCGATGTGAGCCGCGCCCGCTTCGCCTTCGCCGCCCACCCGGACGCCATCACGGACCTGCGCCAACTCCCCGACGACATCCGCGACCTGGCACTGCTGGAACTGCAGAACCTGGTCCACGGCAGCGACGACTGCCTGCCGCTGACCGGCCGCCTCGCGGGCTTCCACAAGGTCTACGTCGACCCGGCCGTCTCCTACCGGATGGTCATCCAGTTCCGCCCGGCCCCGCCCACCTCGACCCACAAACTCGAGATCTACCTCGTCGCGGCCGGTGCCCGGGAGGACTACGCGGTCTACCGCACGGCCCAACTCCGCACCAACCGCACCGGCCTCAACCGGCCCGCCGACACCGACGCGGCGGCCGAGACCCGAGTCCAGGCGGCCCGGTCCCGATCCCCCCACGCGATCGACCCGACCGCGTCCCTCCCGGCCACCGCACCGGCGGCAGCCAGCCCCACCGCCCCGGCCACCGCCCGAAAGGCCTCCATGCGATGACCGCCGACCGTGCATCCCTCGACCGCACCGAACTGGCCGGGCTGCTCACCGACGCCGCGCGGAGCGTCTCGGAGGTCCTGACAACCGAGTACCCCACCTCCGCCGGCCGCTCCTACCTGCATCCCGTCCTCGGCGCGCTGTCCGCCGGTCCCCAGGTGGTCCGCGAACTGAACGACCGGCTCGAAGAGTTCGTCGTCGAGGAGCCGCTGCCTTCCACCCCCGCCGGTCTGTTCACCCTGGCGTCCTACGCTTCCGCGCTCGGCTGGCTCACCGAGTCCCTCGCCGAGCTGACCGCCGCCGTGGACCAGATCTGCACGCGCGTCGGCATCCCGGCCGAGCCGCCGGACCCTGCCTTCGTCGCGCCCTCGCCAACGGACCAGGACGACGAGTTCGACTTCGCGTTCAGCACGCTGGAGTTGGCCGCCATCCGCACAGCCGCCAAGGCTGCCGACCTCAGCCCCGGCGACTACGTCGAGGTGCTCTCGCGGTCCCTGCTCGCCGCCTCCCGGATCACCGACGCCTGCATGGAGATCTCCAGCGGCCTGCTCGAAGACGCCGCGTACGTCCTCGGCGAGGCAACCGATCACGTCCGAACCGGCGAGGGCCCCGACAGCCTGCCCACTCTGGTGCGCTCCCTGCTCGCCCGGATGGACGCTGCCGAATGAACCCCCACGACAGGGCGAAGCGGCCCGGCGCGCACCCGGTCGCCGAGAAGTTCTGCGTCGAGGCCCCTTGGCGCTGAGCGACGACCATCCACCCCGCGACCCGCGTTCCCCCGCCGGCCCGACCGCCAAGCCCTCCCGCTCCCGCTGAAATCCTCAGGAGGAAGACCCCCATGTCCACCGTGATCTACACCCGCCACCTGGTCGAGCACCGGTACGGCCGACCGCTGGAGGACCTCCAGCGCCACAGCGCGCATGGCGGTTCGGGAGATCCCGTTCTGCCCATCGTGCTGCGGCGGCTCGACGGCCTGGCCACGACGAACGCCCATGCCCGTGCCGCCCGCCGCAATCTCGACGCGGCCTGGCAACGCTGCCGCTCCGGCCAACACGCCCTCGACGACCTCGTGCTGCGGTACGCGGCCGAAGTCGTGGACCTCGAACGCCGCGAGCAGTCGGAAGCCGAGGCAGTCTGGGACCTGCTGGACGTCCGCCTCCTCCTGGACCAGCCTGCCGCCCGTCGGCCTTCGACCGTCCGGCGAACCGGCCCCGCGCCGGGTGATGAGGACCTCATAGGCGTAGCCCGAGAGGTCGCGGCCCTTCTGCCCCGGCTCAACCGCGAAGCTCTGCGCCAGGGCCTGCGCGCTCGCGGCATCCACGTCAGCAACCGCCGCCTCGGCACGGTGCTCCAGCGTCTCCGCGCCGAGCACGACCTCCACTGATCCGCACCCCACCGTTCGATTCACCCATCGTCATAACGGAGTTACCGCCATGTCCGCCCCCGCACAACCCGCAACCTCCCAGATCGGCTTCGTCGACGCCCGGCGCGTCGAGGAGGCACTGTCCCTGATTGCGCCGAAGTGGACCACCTGGTCGGCACAGACCCTGGCCCAGCAGGGCGGCCCCATGCGTGTGCGTGGCGTCGCCGCCCACCTCCCCTTCGTCAGCGAACAGTTCGTCGGCAAGCGGCTGGCCCAGATGCACGATGACGGGCTGGTAACCCGAGCCAGTCATCGCCACGGTGCCCCGTACCAGCTCAGTGGGTTCGGCATCGCACTCTCCCCGGTACACCGGGCGCTGTCCGACTGGTCCCACGCGCACCTGTCGCTCGGCAAAGTGGCCGGTGCCGAGCGCGTCGAGGACGCCGTGCGCCGGCTGCACCTTCGCCACTCGACCGCCATGATCCAGGCCCTCGACGCGGGAGGGCCCATGCGGTTCGTCCACATCGCCGAACAGACAGGACTGGACAACAGCTTCACCCGACAGCGCCTGATCCGGCTTCAGCTCGACGGCCTGGTCACCCGCACCGGACCGCGCCACGGCGATCCGTACGTCCTGACCGCTGCCGGACGGGCGCTGGGCCCGGTCTACGCAGCCGTCGAGCACTGGAGCAACCCCGTCGCCGCACCGCTTCCCGCCCCTGTCCGGGTCGCGGCGGCCACGCGCACCCGCACGGGTATCCCGCCGAGGTCGGACGGCATCCGGACCGCAGCCGCCCTGCGTCGCAGCACCGCCGCGCCGAACTCCCTGTTCAGCCACGCCCCGCAGCCACAACCGGCCGGAGTGACTCCGCCCGTTGCCTCGGCCACCGCCGGCGTGCCCGCTCCTGGCTCCTCCCGCCGCCGCTGACCACGCCCTTGGAGGAGCCGTGCCGTACGACCCGAACGAGCAGTGGCGCGAGTACCACGTCACCCCGCGATACCTGGCGGGATCGACCTTCACCGGCGATCCCGCCCTCCAGCCCCTCCTCGACGCGGGCTGGAAACTGAATCACGACGAGATGGGTAACGCCTACATCAACGCACCCGACCAGACGGTCCGCCTGGGCTACCTGCCCGAAGGCGACAACGACGCGCTGTGGAAGATCACGGCGTACTCCGATCCTTTCGCGATGCCCCGCTGGCTCGTCACCTTCCAGGACAGCACCCCCACCGAGATCGTCCAGGACTTCACCACCACGCTCGCCGCCGCCTACGTTGAGGGCCCCGACTCCTACCTCTACTACGGCAACAGCGAGCTGGCGGCCTTGGACGTCGCCACACCTCTTGCGGCAGCAGGCTGGAGCCACCGCTACGGCGCGACCGACGTCTCCTTCGAATCCCCGGACGGCCTGGCCAAGGTCCACCTACGCCGCAACCGGCTCGACCACGCCGCCGAGATGACAGGCCATCAAGAGCGCTGGCTCATGCTGGCCGGACCGCCCAGCAACCAGTGGTACGCCACCGCCTCGTCCTTCACCCCAAAGGGCCTGGTCGCCGCAATGAACACCGCCCTCACTGATCCGGCACCGGTCATCCGTTACGGCGACGACCTACGCCGCCTTCCCCCGCAAGCCACCGCGACCCCGGTGAGGCCCCCGGTACCGACGCCACTGGACGTGCGCCGCGCCCACGCTGCCAACGCCCGCTCCACCGTGGCCCCCTCGCCTGTCGGCGCGCGGCCGTTCATCCCGGCACCGTGCCCGCCGTCGGCTCCGCAGGTCCCGCACCCGGGGCAGAGCCGCTGACCACCGTTCCCTTTCTCACCCTCCGGAGCCACCCTTGTCCGACGCCACTACCCTCGACCAGGCCGACGCGATGATCGAGAAAGCCTGGGGCCGCCCCATCGACGAGCTGGAAACCCTCGCGGTGCGCCGCCCCGTCGAGGATCCGCTCCTGCGCTCGGCGATGCATATCCGTTCGAGCCTCGTCGTCTCGAACAACGCGGTCGCCGTCCTCCAGGACCGTCTGCATGCCCTCACTAGGGCCGGTCATGTGCCAGCCTTCTACGACCTGGAGCGGATCACAAGCTCGGCGGTGGACCTGCGTGTCGCGCAGGCCGAGAGCCGCATAGCCCTGCAGGCGATCAGCCACGTGATCGAGGCCCGCGAAGCCGCCGTGACCGCGGACCGGGCACCGTCGCTCAGCCTGGCCCAGGCCGCTGTCGCCCGCTCCGCGCACGCGCCGCGTGCCCTGGGCCAACCACCGGACCAGCCCGCCCCGTCGGCCGCTGTCCGCCCCACGGTGGCCACGACCGGGCCCGGACGGTAACTGGTCAGCGGGAGCCTTCGTCGCGATGGGCCGCACCGAACCGGGAGTCCATCGCGCGGGCCAGCTCCACCAACGTCAGCTCGACGCGCCGCCCGTCTGCGATCCGACGCTCCACCACGGCTTCCCCGCCACGCTGCCTCCGGGCCTGGATGCCCACGACCCACTGCCCGTCGGCCACCATCGCTATGTCGCCCACCGTCCACGGCCGCCCGGCGCCGCGGATCTTGCGCTCCAGCCCGGCACCGTCCCAGTGTCTGCTCGACTCCGCCACGGCCTGTCCCTTCTGCTCTGTACGGCCCTGCGCCGCAACCGGGTTACGACAACCGGTCGCGCGGATCCATTCCCCGGCCCGCTGGCCTCCTCCCACCTCGCCGGCCAGTTCGCCCACGGCAGACCTCACCTTCCCGGAAACGACTACGTACTTCGGCACACCGCATGTCAACGTACGGACGTCGGGAAAACCCGCAGGTCAACGAAGGGACAGCCCACTCGTGAACGCCTCCAGCACCCTCCTGCCAGCCATCGTCCGCCCCGCCGTGAAGGAACGCGCCTGGCTCTCCAGCGACCACTGCGCGAGCCCGGTACTCGAACTGCTCGGCGGGCTCGGCTGGGCGATCGTCGACACCCCGGAGGCCAACGTGCACTGCACCAGCCCGGACGGCCGCGTCTACGTCGGCTGGCTCCCCGAGGACACCCCCGCCTGGAAGCGCGGCATCGTCTGGCAGGTCCGGGTCCACCCCTCCGACGCCGAGCCCTGGATCCAGGAGTTCGGCCCCGACACCCCCTCCGAGGCCGTGGCCGGATTCCTCGCCGCGCTCATCGCCGCACTTCCCCGGACCTCTCAGTAACGACGGCCAGACCGCCGCACTGTCGTCCGGCCCGACTTCGCGAAGGAGTCATCGTGGCCCGCATGCTCGACGCTACACGCCCCAACTACCGCCGGACCTGCCGATACGCACGGAAAGGCTGCACTTGCTACCTCTACCCCTCCACCACCGGATCGAAGGCGAAGGTCCTGCGCCGCCGCGCACAACGGCACGCAGAGAAGCGACGACTCCGTACCTTCTGACCTCGTCAAGCAAGCCCCCCACCAGCGGAGACCCGTTGCGCATGTGCACGGCGACCTGCTCCGCCGACGCCTGGTGACCATCCACCAGCCGCACCGCTTCACCTCTATCTCGCTCTCGGAGATCTCCCGTGCCCCACTGCCTGACCGTCGGCCACCTGCTCCGCCAACTTCAGAACCTCGACCCCGACCTGCCGATCCGCCTGGCCGTCAACCCCGACTGGCCCTTCGCCCACTACCTCGGCACCGACGTCGTCATGGGCGACGGCATGGCGTTCATCGCCGAAAACGGCCAAGAGGGCTACCTCCCGGCATCGGTCCGCAACGCCCTCGCCTGGGCCTGACCCACCGTACGAACCTGTCCAGGAGGCCCCGATCTCACCGCGACCCCACCCTTCCACCGCCCACCCGCTGCACGCCCTCGCCGTGCGGCACATGCCGTCGGGAGTGCGCGGCGCACTGGTCCAGCGCGTCTCCGCCCTCCCGGAGGGACCGCTCGACGTCTCCTGGCTCCCGGCGTGCACCCCTGAACTCCCGCTCGGCCGTATCCGCCTGCACTGGGAGCCCGCCTCCCGCGCGGGCTGGGACGTCACCGCCCACCTCGGCCTGGCCACCACCGAGGTCCTCCTCGCCTCCTGGCCCTCCGCCCCCGACGGCTGGCCGCGCCTGGTCCGCCCCACCATCCACGAGGTGACCGGCCTGTGCGCCGCCCTCGCCGTCGCGACCAGCGCCCTGGACCTCTCCAACCGCCTCGCCGAAGTCTGACCGCAACCGCAGAGGGCCGCCCCGCGCCGACCGGCAGGGGCGGCCTTGCCGTATGCCCGCCCATCCGGAAGTTGCGTACGCTCGTTGAGAACGGGCGCTGTCCGCAGTTCCGTGAATCCCCAGGACGGTTGAGGATGTGCTGCTTCCGGGATCGATGTGCGGGTGGGAGGGGGTGAACGACTCCTCCGGCACTCTGGTGGTGGAGGCGGTGTCGATGGCCCGCCCAGGCCGGTGCCCGAACTGCTGCGAGCAGGCCCTCCGTGCGCACAGGCCATTTCAACGCACCCTGAACGAAAGGCGCTTCGGCTCGCGGTGGGGTCATCATCCGGCTGCGGGTGAGCCGGTACTTCTGCGACCGCAGGAGCTGCTCCCGCACGACCTCGTCGAGCGGGTACGGGGCTGTCCGCGCGCTACCGCCGTTCCAGCACCGGGCTGGCGGGCTGACTGCGGTCGATCGCGTCGAGCTCGGCGACCGTCCCGCCGCACCGTCATCGAGGAAGGCGCCGCCCAGCCCGAGCAGCGCACCGTACCCCTCGCCGTGCCACCGCCCGCGCACTGGCCGATTCACAAGGGCATCCCCCTCGGAGAACTGTCTTGATGCGTCCCAGCCGCGCCTGGCGCATACCGGGGTAGCCCTGCTGGCTGCTGGCTACAAGGCGAAGACGACGTGGAGACCACTCCGTGAGCATCTCCGTCGTCGAGCACGCTCCCCGCCGCGCCCACCGATAGGGTTTGCGGCGTCGGAGCGAGGAGGAAAACCATGGCGCTGACCACGTCGCTGGCTGGCCGGGTCCGGAACACGAGCCTGCCGAAGAGCCATGCCCTCTTGCCGCTCCTTGAGGCTGTCGTTAATGGCATTCAGGCGATCGATGCCCGATTCAGCGACGCCGTCGAGCGTGGCCGTCTGACCGTCAGGATCCAGCGCAGCCCGCAGGAGGAACTCGACCTTGGTCCCGCTGGCCCTGGGCGCGTGGCGCTGAAGCCCATCGTGGGCTTCAACGTTGAGGACAACGGGGTGGGCTTCACTCCGGAGAACATGACCTCGTTCGAGACGCTGGACAGCGACCACAAGACCGACATCGGCTGCCGGGGTGTAGGACGCCTGCTCTGGCTCAAGGCGTTCGACAGAGTCTCAATCCGCAGCGCCTATGACGACGGAGCTGGAGGCTTCCGCGGACGGCAGTTCCGCTTCTCCATCGAGAGGGAGGTCGAGCCGGGCATGGAAGAGGACGGTCTCGACGAAGCCGGCACGATCGTGAGTCTCGACGGGTTCAAGGAACCCTTCCAGCAGAGCGCGGTGAAGAGCGTCGAGGCGATCGCTCGCGAAGTGTTCGAGCACTGCATTTGGTACTTCCTCCGCCCAGGCGGTGCTCCTGACATTACGGTGACCGACGGTGACGAAACTGTCCCGCTCAACGACCTCATGAACGACTTTGTGTACTCCGAGATGCCGACGTCCAGCATCGACGTCAAGGGCGAGCAGTTCGACATGGTCAACCTCTGCCTCAAGTCCTCGACACGCATTTCCACGCCACGGCTGTACTGGTGCGCCGCAAGCCGCGTGGTCGTGGAGGAGAACCTCACGAGCAAGGTGCCAGGACTCTACGGAAAGCTCAAAGACGAGGCGTCGGCCCAGTTCACATACGTTTGCTACCTGTCTTCCAGCTTCCTCGACGAGCACGTCCGCGCCGACCGCACGGCCTTCGACATCCCTGAGCAGGCACCTGGCGCGACGCTGACCCAAGACGTGTCGCTGAACGACATCCGCGAGAGAGTACTGAAGGAAGTGGAGACGATCCTTGCCGTCCCGCTCAGCGCGGCACGCGAGGAGGGAAAGGCGCGCGTCAACGAGTTCGTGAGCAACCGTGCCCCAAGGTACCGGCCTGTTCTGTCCCGGATCGAGTCGCTCGGTGTGACCGTGGATCCGTCCATTAAGGACCAAGAGCTTGAGTTGTTGTTGCACGGCAACCTCCAGAAGCTCGAAGCCACCGCTGTTGCCGAGGGCCAGGCCGTCTTCGCCGAAGTCGGCTCAGCACCGCCGGAGGACTACGCCGAACGGCTCGCCCAGTATCTCGACATGGTGAAGGACATCAACCAGTCCGATCTGGCCGCTTACGTCTCGCGCCGGCGAGTGATGCTCGACGTCCTCACCAAACTGATCAGGTCCGACGGCCATGGCAAGTACAGCAGGGAGGATGCCATCCACTCGCTGCTTATGCCGATGCGGACCGACTCGAACGAGATCGGCACCGACGCTTCGAACCTCTGGATCATCGACGAGCGGCTTGCGTTCCACGACTACCTCGCCTCCGACAAGACTCTGAAGAGCATGCCCATTACCGGATCCGAATCGACGACGGAGCCCGACGTGTTCGCGACGCGGCTCGTCGACACCCCGGTGCTGGCCGCGGAGGGCGAGAAGCTCCCGCTGCCGTCCATCGTCGTGATCGAGATCAAACGGCCGATGCGTAACGACGCGTCGGAGGGCAAGGACCCGATTCAGCAGTGCCTTGAGTATGTGAATCGCGTGCGCGCTGGCGGCGTGAAGACCGCATCGGGGCGGCCAATCCCTGCGACGCCGGAGCCGCCCGCTTTCTGCTACGTCGTCGCCGATCTCACGCCAACGATGGAGAACAGGTGCAAGTACGCGGGCTTGCGTCCCACCCATGACGGTATGGGCTACTTCGGCTTCAACGAGGCGTACAAGGTATACATCGAAGTGATGAGCTTCGACCGTCTCGTTAACACGGCCACCGAGCGGAACCGAGCGTTCTTCGACAAATTGGGACTG
The DNA here is from genome assembly GCF_030294945.1 of Streptomyces graminofaciens. Taxonomy (NCBI): domain Bacteria; kingdom Bacillati; phylum Actinomycetota; class Actinomycetes; order Kitasatosporales; family Streptomycetaceae; genus Streptomyces; species Streptomyces graminofaciens. Next base: position 2,128,401 of record NZ_AP018448.1, read on the forward strand.
CCGTCCAGTTGATCGATGATGGGGCTTTTCGAATTTGACTCACCATTACCGACGAACGAGGAGGACACGATGCCTACGGCCAGCGGCTCTGGGGTCTCCGGAGGTCGCCGCCCACGTCGGCATCAGCGTCCGGGCCGCCCGCAGCCGCAAGAGCCGGGGCACTCTGCCGGAGCCCGACGACACCAGGGTGCCGGACCGGCCGCGATGAAGGCCCGCCACCTTGCAGGGCTGGCAGCCCGGTCGGCCGAGGGGTTCCGCAGCGACCTGCACGGCACCGCCCGTCACGACGGCACCGCATCCGCCTGAACGGCAGTCAGTCCCGCCCCTAGGCTGCGGCCATGACGACCGGCTCACCGATGCCGTCCCCGCCGTTTCCCTCGCCCGACAGCGCGGTGCTCCGGCTGATTGTCGGCAACGCCGTCGCGTCGGTCCGCAGCGGCGAAGCCTCGGTGGAGGAGGCAATCCTCCACGCAGCCGTCCACGGCTGGTACGAGGGTCATGTCCAGGGCGAGGACGAGTGCCCTGGCTGCGACTTCCGGGGCGAGCTGCCCAGGCACGCCAGCCGCGGATGAGCGCGGCTAGATCTTCACTCACGTCTTCGTGCAGGGCAACAAGAGGGTCGCCGCACTGGTGACGGTGATCTGCCCTGGCCCTGTTCGTGTTCTGCCTGATCGAGCGCCAGGTCCGCCGGGCCCTCGGAGGCGGCCAGAAGATGCCCGGGCTCTATCCCGGCAACCAGCAGGTCCGGCCCACCGGCCGGATGATCCCCTATCATCTCTCCGGCCTGCGGCTGCGCGTCGTCGGCGTCACCGACCCGCCCATCATCGTTATCAGCGGCGGCGTCCATCTCCTCGACCTCCTCGGTCGCCTGGAGCAGAAGCATCCTCGCTGGTCAGAGACCTGAGCGAGCTACCCGCGGCGACCATGGGCCATCCTGGGAGCGTTGACGGCCTAGCCCATAGCCTGGAGGCGCGCACGCCCGTGTAGGTGCGCGTCGTTCCCTCAGCGTCGGTGGGCGTACGCGGATGACCAAGTGGGCGCCGGAGGCACGTGACCTGTGGCAGGCTAATCTCCCTGGGGGGAGAGGAACGACTGATGACCCATTACCAATGCGGATCATGCTCGTTTCAGAGCGACCATCTCGGCGAGGGCTCAACAGCACTCGCAGCAGACGGGCCACGTCTGCATCGGCAAGGAGGGTGCCGGGCCGGCCGGAGGTAAGTTCGGCAAAGCCGGGGTCGTGGTTACGGTCGGCGCTGGCGTTCTGGCCACTACTGCCACCGCCGCCCTCGGGGTCCTGGCCTGGAAGTACAAGGGGCTCCAGTCCATGGCTGCCGGACTGGTCGTGCAGTTGGCGGAGTCGACGGCGGAGAACGAGAGCCTGAAGTCGGAGAACGACTACCTGAAGTCGGCCACCGGTGCCTCGAAGACGCTCAAGAGCTACGATACGACTGCTGAGTGAGGGCTTACTGCGGGTAGTGCCACTGGTGGACAGGTGCCCCGGTGCTCAATGCCGTTGGAAGGTCGAGCGGGGCGCCGGTGCCCAGCCCGGCGCTAGCCCGTTCTCCGCAGGTCACCCATTCGAAGATCAATTGATCGCAGCGGGTCAGCCACTGATCAGCGCAGCGGTCCGAGCTGCAGAACCCGCCGAAGCACGATGACCTGAGGACCGTGATCAAGCTCGGAGAGTGCAAAAGAGTGACCCGGGAAGTACGGAGTTAGATTCCAGAGCCAGCAGCTCGGCCAAGCGTTCGCGCCACACGCCGCACCAGTGTGGTCGGCTTCAAGTTCCGTTCCACCCTGAGCAGGTAGCTGACTGGAGAGCCAGCGAGCTGAGCGTCGCGTGCCTCCGCCGTGGCCTGGCGCAGGGTCGCGACGGCGATCGCGAGACTTCCTCCGGCGATCGGCACATTGCCTGCCCAGCCGCTCGCCGCCGCGGCGAGGGCGGGCACTTCGAACTTGTAGTTCAGCGCGCTGTAGAAGGTTTTGAGGTTGAGGCCGCTCATAGCCTTGCGCAGGTCCTCAAGAGGCTGGGCGATGCTCTCGTCGAATGTCATCCGAAGGTGGAGTTCGAAGGCTGCGCGGTCTTCGATGCCGCCCACCTGCTCTCGCAGGTCTGCCGCAGCCTTGTCGACTGCTTGGGTGAAGGCACTGAATTCTGCCCGGTAGTCGTTCCGCAGTTGGATGATCTTCGCCACCGGCACCGAGCGCAGGCCGTCCGGGAGGATGCACTGCACGGCCATCAGCCCGAGTCGTGTTGTCTCGTCGGAGCTTGCCGGTCGGGGCCGCTCGCCCAACATGGCGGCAGCGATTCGGTCGCTGTCCCAGCCGTCCGCGGCACTGTGGGCCGCGACCTGGTCGGTGATCGGCGCGTAGCGCGTACGGCGGGCCAGCTCCTCGGTGAGAACACACTTGTAGATCCAGGCCAGGCCAGGGTCCATGGCCAGCCACGTCACGTCTGCGGATCTGGCGATGAGCGACCGCACGGCCGGCACGGCGAGTCCGGCACCGCGTAGGGCGTCGGCAAGCCCAGGGTCTACCTCGTGCGGGTAGAGGCCGGCGAGGGGGCGTTCGTCACGCGGAAGCGTTCGCAGGTCATTAGGCGAGGTCGGCTCGGCATTGATGATGCGCTGTCCCATCATCAACGGCTCTGGCTGGTTCCCCTGTTGCGAGTGGAAGGGTCGGGTGTCGGCAGTGGCCAGAAAGCGCTGCCTCAGTTCGGTGCCGTGGTCCTCGACGGCTTTCAGGAAGGAGGGGGCGACAGCGGCTGCTGCTTCCCTCGGGTCCACGTCGGTAAGGAAGTTGTCCAGCCCGTCGCGCAGGGCCTTGACCAGCTCCGGGTCTCTGACAGGAAATCCGCGTGGGACGACTCGGGCAAGGCCCGGCCAGTAGAGGGCTGCTGCCTTGATCCACTGCTCCTTGCGGAAGTGCACGTACGGGTAGTAAAGGCCGATCCGCTGCACTGCTGCCCTTTCACCGCGTCCTGTCGGCCTCGCCAGATGCGTCCGGGGGCCGACAGCATGCTACGCGAGCGGTGTTCGCTGCTGGTGCACGGAGCGGAATCACGCTGCTCTACTCCAGGTAGGTGCCGGCGAAGGCGCCGTCGAAGCCGAGTGCGATCAGGCCCTGTTCGACGCTGGGGTAGGTCGTCCCGTCCGGGAGGGCGATCATGGCGTCGAAGTCGGTGCGGCTGATCTCGGGCTCGAGCCACTGGTTGCTGCAGCGGCAGCGGACCCAGACGTTGCGGCCGTGGTTGATGAGCAGCCAGTCGCGCCGAGCCCGGCAGCTCGAGCACACCACGGGGATCCCGCGCAGGGACAACTCCGGCGGGTGGCTGAGGCAGCGCGTCGCTCCGGGTCCGCTGGGCGGCCGCGTCTCGTACTGGAGTTGCAGCAGCGGATCGCTTCCGGCGGGGGCGGCGGGCAGGACGGGGAGCGGCTCTACGTGGTGGTCGGTCGTTCTGAGCACGAGCGTCATCTCCCGGTCGAGGGCCTTCTCTGTTCATCCGTAACAGCCGGTGGAGCCGGTTGTCCAGGGGTTTCAAGCAGTCCGGTAGTCCGGCAGGCCGGTGGCGGGCGTGCCGGACTGCTGGTCAGCGGCGTGGCGGGCGGCTGCGCGGGTCCGGTACGGCGAGCCGAGTCGCTGCCGGAGGTCCGGTCCGAACGCCGGTCCGGTTGACCGCAGACTCGGCGCGGCCGGTGCCGGCCTGCGGGCGTCGAGCGGCTTGGCCCGGGTGCGCGGGGAGCTGGGCGAGGCGGCGCAGTCGCCAGACCAAGACGTCGTTGATGTCCTCGGCCGTGTCGAGTTCGCGCATGGCGATGGCCTCCTGAAGAAGCGCCTTCGGGGCGTGGCCTGCTTGCTCGGCCTGAGCCAGGGTGGCTGCCAGGGCGTCGATCTTCGTGTTCGAGTCGGCTCGGGTGCTGTTCTCTGGCAGGGCTGCGCGGACGGTGGTCTCGTAGGTGCGGCGCTGGGCTTCGGGCAGGGCACGGCCTTGGTCGCGTAGGGCCTGCATGGGTGCGGCGGCGGCCTGGTGGTAGGCGGCGCGAAGGTGCTCGGCGGTCTGACGCGAGGCTTCGGCCTGTTGGGCGTGACCGCGTGCGGAGTGCCAGCGTGCTGCGGCCAGCGCCACCAGGACCAGGGTGGAGACGAGCATGGCGGTGGTGCCGCCGTCTTCTCCTCGGCCGAGCGCGCTGCCGGCCTGGATGATGCCTCGGGCCGCTGAGCGGATCGCGCGGGTGTCGGCGCGGGCGGCTCGGACGTGGCTGCGGGTGGCGCGTTCGAAGGAGCGAGCGGCGGCACCAAGTTCGGCGCGGGTGGCGGCGGGAGAGGTCTGGGCGACCGCGTCCAGGAGTTCGCCGACTCCGACGAGTTGGGCTGCGGCATCGTCGTCGTCGCTGTCCAGGCAGATCGCGGTGCGCTCGGCGATCCCGGCCGCGGTGCGTCGTCCCCGTGCCGACGGCGACCAGTCCGACCGGCCGGTGGTGTCGGCTTCCGGCACCGTGATCGCGTCGGCGGTTCCGTCGGCAAGACGGCGCTGGATCTTCGGATAGGAAAGGTCGGGGGCCAGGGTCGAGCCCGCGAACCAGACCGGCTCGCGGTCACGGTTGCGGTCCCCGGGCAGTGCGACCGTGTAGCCGAGGACGTCGCCGGAGGGGGCGTGCCGGAGCTTGACGCGCAGGCCGGCCTCGCGAAGGCGGGTGAAGAACTCGGCTTCGCTGGCGGCTCCGGCGACGGCCTGGCGGACGGCTTCGCGAAGCGTTTCGCGTGGTGTCTCGGGTCGACCGATCCGCTCCGCTTTGAAGCGTTCGGCGCTGGTGGGCGTCTTGGCTCCGGTTCCGTCGCCGGGCTTGAGCCGGCGCAGGCCCATCTCCTGTTCGATGCGGCGGCATTCGGCCTGGGCCTTCTTGAAGTCGTAGTTCATCCTCGGGCGGCGCAGGTCGCCTCGGACCATGGTGGCGAGGATGTGGATGTGGTCGTCGGCGTGGCGCACCGCGACCCAGCGGCAGCCGTCGGGATCGTCCTCGGGGGCGAGGTTGACGGCGTGGACCAGGCGGCGGGCGACGGTGTTCCACTCGTCGTCGGTCAGGGTCCGGTCGCCGGGGTCGGTGCGGACCGAGCAGTGCCAGACGTGCTGGGCCGGGGCCTTGTCGCTGGCCTGTTTGACCCGCAGGTCCAGGGCGGCGGCGAGCCGGGCGAGGGTGACCTTGGGGTCGGGGTTGGCGCTGGTGTCGCGGCCGGGGTCGGGGGCGAAGCCGTCCCAACTGCCGACGAGGTGGGGGTCGGTGTGCTCGTCGCGCTTGCCGGGGCCGTACAGGTAGACGAGCAGGCCGTGGGTGCGCGAGCCGCGTCGGATCTTGGGGACCATCAGAGGCGCTTCTTCACCAGGGTGTCGGCCGCGTCGTCCACGCGGGTCAGGACGCGGTTCACGGTCGTCAGGGCGCGGTCGAGTTCGCCGGGGAAGGGCTGTCCTCCGGCGTTGTAGACGAAGGCGATCTGGTTGATGTTGTTGCCGACACGGGAGATGGCGGTGCGCAGAGCGGCCAGCTCGTCGATGGCGGCGTCGAGCTGTTCGTTGGTGTGCACGATGGTCGATCCGCGGGCGACAGCGAGGCCAGCGGCGGCAAGGAAACGGGCGACGGTGACGGCGCGCTGCTTGGCGGCGGCGGTGATCTCGGTCTTCTCGGTGTCGGACAGGCGGGTGGTCGTTTTGTGGGTGCGCTGGCTCGGGTTGCGGGTGCGTCGGCGCGGCTTGCGGTCGGGGAACGCAGGTTGGCTCGGGCTCTGCTGCGCGCGCGGGACGCGGTCGTCTGCTTCTCCTCCCACGACCGGCGCCCCCTGGTGCCGGGAGTCCGGCTGGTCCCCGTGCGCCCTCGCTCGGGGACCAGCCGGACTTCCCCCGCTCCCCTGGGCGGGGGCAAGTGCATACGACGGGCCGTAGGACCGTCGTATGCGACAACTTGCTCCGCCTGGAGCCGAGTTGGGGTCACGGTGCGGTCCGGACGTGGTGGCCGCCGGGTCGTTGGCGGTCACCGGCCCGCCTCCGCGTCCTGCTGACGGATGTCGCGGACGATGTCCTCGATCCAGTCCATGGCCAGGACCGGGTGGTGCAAAGTCCAGGGGCGGCTGTGTCGGCACCGTTGCACGGTCCAGGTGTTGTCGGGACCGGACTCGGCGCGGTGGATGTGGCCGCGCTGGTGCAGGACGGTCAGCCAGGTCTCCACCTCGGCGGGTGTCGCGGGCTTCGTGCGCATGGCGGTGCTCTCCGGTTCACGGGAGGACGTCGTGGGGCGGGCCGTCCGGGGCGGGTGACCGGCCGAGGTATCCGGCTCGGTCACCGCCCCATGGGGTGTGCGGTCAGTTCCGGGAGGTGGTGACCGACTGGCCGTGCTGCTGGCGCAGCTGGACCATCAGGGCGGTCAGCGTGTCGCTGGAGAGCGGGATCTGCTGACCGCGGATCGCCTGGGCGACCACCTTGCGGGTCAGTTTGTCCTCGGCCCTGACCGCTGACCGGGCGATCTCCAGCAGCTCCTCGGTGTCCGGGTCAGGCCGCCGGTCACCGGTGGTCCGAGGGGCGCGGTCACTGACCGGCGGGAGGTCGTCCGGGTGGCCGTTGACCGGCTCGGTGACGGTCTGTCGGTCACGGACCGCCGGGGTGGTGTCCGGCTGTCCGCCCAGGTCAGCAGCCTTGGGCTCCCTGTCACGCTGGCTGCTGACCGGGCTGCCGCTGTCCGCCGGGGCGCTGTCCCCGGCCAGTGTCCGGGCATCCGGGGTCTGCTTGTCCAGGGACGGGCGGGGCCGGTCGGTCAGGGCGGTGGCCGGCTGTCCGGCACTGAACTGACCGACCGGCGGCTGCTGGCGGCCGGCCCGGTCAGTCCGAGTGACCGCGATGCGCCCGGGCTGACCGGGGTGACCGGCCTGACCGAGGCCATCGCGGTCACTTCGGTCACTGCCCTTGACCGGCCCCCGGGCGATGAGGATGTACAGGTGCACCGCTCCGGCCAGGGCCAGCGGGGCGATGGTGGACAGCACCGCGACCACCGTGTCCCCGAGCCGCAGCCCGGCGGCCGAGGTGTTCTCTTCGTTGAGCCTGACCGCGTGCAACGCGTTGGCCCAGATGCTGGCGGCGGTGGCCGTGCCGAAGAGCGTCCAGACGTAGAGCCGGGCGCGCAGCGGTGCGTCGCGCAGGACCAGCAGCGCGCGGATGCCGTACGCGATGAACCCGTCGATCACCAAGGGGAAGAGGTAGGTCAGCAGCCCCCGGACGTGGATGGCGACGGCCATCTGCTGCAGGGCGTCGTACGACAGGGCGCATCCCGCCCCACCAAGGGCGATGACGACCGCGCGGTCCCACCCGGTGACATGCGCCGTGCTCGGCGCGCTCGCGACACTCACGCCGCCGTCCCGAAGTCGTCGCGGCCCAGCTGCTTGCTGTCGGTCTCAGGGGGTGGGGTGTTCTGCGTGGTCTGCTCCAGGTCTCGGTTGCGCAGGGCTCGGCGGGTTTCGCGGTACAGCTTCTGGGCGTGCTCCTCGCTGATCTTCAGGAGCCAGGCCAGGCGCTGTTCGGTGAGGCCGTGGCGGTAGGCGGCACGGACGACCGCGCGGCGCTCGGCCTTGGTGAGGTGGACGTCGCGCCCGGCGACGGTGGCGTTAACCCGGCTGTAGTCGAGGCGGCCGGCGATGTTCTCGTGCAGCGGCTCACGCTCCTCCTCGGTCATCCCACCCCGTATGCCGTGGGTGTCGCCGCCTTCCAGGGCGGCGTCCAGGCAGGTGCGGCGGACCGGGCACTGGCCGCACAGCGACTTCGCGGCGGCGATTTTGATCGTCTCGTCGGGCTCGGGGAAGAACATGTCGGGGTCCACCGGGTTGTATTCGGCGCTTTGGCAGACGGCCTGGTCCTGCCAGGTGTGGTCACCGAGCGAGCGGTGGCGGGCAGGGCTGATCGTCGTGGTGGTCATGCGGGTTGCTCCGATCGCTCTCCGCGCGCAGGGGCGTCGGCGGAGGAGTGCGCTGGGTCGGGAGGTGCGTGGGGCGGCGCGCTGGAGGCGCGGCCTGGCGGCCGGGCTGGCGGTGGGTCAGGCGGCGGGGCGGTGGCGTCTGCGGTCGACCGGCTCGAACTCGACCCGGGTGGTCATCTGCGCGAGTCGGGAGGTGACGCGGTCGCCCAGGTAGGCCCGGAGGTCCTTGATCGCCAGGTTGGTGGTGATCAGCGTCGGGAGCATGTGGTTATACCGGCGGTTGATCAGCCGGTACGTCACTTCCTCGACCCACTCGGACGCCTTCGCCGCGCCGAGGTCGTCGATGATCAGCAGCGGGCACCGGCTGACGGCCGCCAGCTCCCGCTCGCTGTCCGCCCCGGGCCGAGGGCGCAGGTCGGCGTACAGGTCGGCAGCCGTGGTCGCGCGCCACCGCACGCCCACCCCGGTCCGCACCAGCTGTCGGACCGCCCCGTACGCCTGGTGGGTCTTGCCCGCGCCGACCACCCCGGCCATCAGCAGACTCGGGCCGGTGGTGACCTGCCGCCGGGCTCCCGGGCTGGGCGCGACGGCCTGCCGGGCGACGTCCCGGACCCAGTCCAGGACCTGCGGATGGTCGGCGACCGCACCCTGGTAGCGCGGGGGCATCGCGGCCAGCAGGGCATCCAGCGGGGAGAAGGACTCGGGCTCGTCGACCAGAGCGGCGACTGCTGCCGGGTCGATGTTGCGGGCGGCCAGGATCCGGGCCATCCGGTCCAGGGTGCCTGCACCGCCGAGAGTCTGCGGGTCGCGGGTACGGGTGCGCATCACAGCTCCTCGGCGTAGGCGGCAGCGTCGACCGGGTTGGTCCACGCCTGGTGAGCGGGCACGTTAGGTCGGATTCCCGGCCGCGCCAAACCGGCCGCTCGTGCGTTCATGGCGTCGTTGACCAGGCTCGGCAGGCGGCTGGGGTGGCCCTGGATCTCCGCGAAGCGCTTCAGTCCGGCACGGACGTGCTCCGGGGCGATCCCCTCGCCGAGGAGCTTCTTGGCGATGAGGCCGAGGTGTCCGATCACGTCGCTGGGTGGACGCTCGTCGCACGCGGCGACGTACTCGCCGATCAGGTCGTTGGCAGAGACGGTGGTGGCGGGCGCTGTGCGCCCCGTAGGGAATGAAGATCCAGGATCCAAGATCCTTGATCCAGGCGCCGAGCTCTCTTCGAGGCTTCGGGGAGGCTTCGGGGAGCCCTCGGCGAGTGCCTCCCGACCTGCAGTTTTCTTGTCACTGCGATCAGGGGCGCCGGTGAGGCCGACCAAGGGGTCCTGCCGGGCGGCCGGGGCCTCGCTTCGGGGAATGGGAGGCGTCGGAGCGGGCTGCGCGGGCGGATCGAGGGTTCGGGGAGCGTTCGGCGAAGTCTCGGCGAGCTCTCGGGCAGGGGTGGGCGACGCTTCGGGGTGCCGAGTGCAGGTTCCCTTGCAAGGACCGCACCGGGCTGCCGCGTGGTGCTGCGGGCAGGAGGGCAGTCGGGATTGGCTGGGCTTGTCGATCTTCTGATGCTCGGACCAGGTCACGACATGGACGTAGTGGCGGCCGTCGCAGCCGGTGTACCGGCAGAGCAGGCCCGCGTTGGCAAGCTGCTGGAGGTCGTCCTCGACGTGGACCGACGTGTGCTCGGCCCGCAGGGGCCAGAGCAGCCCCGCGATGATCGCGGCGTTGTCGCGATGGCGGCCGTGGTCGTCGGCCTGGGTGAGGAGGCCGAAGAACGTCCTCTCCGCCTCGACGCTCACCTCGGCGAGCGACTCGGAGAAGAACGCCTCCGGCTTGATGGTCCGGATCCGTGCCATGTCAGCGGCCTCGACCGACGAGATCGCTGCGGGTGAGGGTCGCGGTGGTGAGGTCGAAGGTGTGAGGGCGGGTCCAGTTCACGTCCGACCAGACCCGCATGATCCAGCGTGCCGCGACCCTGGCGGTCGTCCGGCTCAGCTCGACCGTTGCCCCGCCCGCGTCCTTGGCGACGGTGTGCGGGTGAGGCCACTTCTGCGCGGGGGCGGTGAGGCTGACGCGGATGGTGGCCGCCCCGGGGATCATGTCGGCGAGCTGGGCCGCGAGGCGGTGCTGGCGGGCCGTGTCCGGGCACGCCAGGGTGTCGCTCGGCGTGGCGAGCATGCGATACTCCGTTGTTCGTAGGAGCGCGGTGTGGCGGTTCTCGTGCAAAAGCCCCGCTGCCCGCGAGATGTGAATCGGCGCCCCTCGGGGTGCCCGCCCGGCGTCCAGGAGTTGGTAGCTCCCGGCCGCCGGTGTAGTTCCGGGCTTATCCGGCCCGGTCGGTCTGCCCGTCTCGTATACGTGTCTCCTTCTTACCGTCGCCCGCCAGGCGGGCTGCCCGGCGAGCGACGACGAACATATGCGCAGGTCGCGCCAAGATCCAGCCTTATCCGGAGGCGTCACGGAGAGACCGAAGGCGAAGATCGAGTAAGCGTGCGAAGCCCCCCGTTTTTCGCTAGGCTGAAGCTATTCCGACTCAACAAAAAAGTCAACGCGCCGATGTTCCTTCGATTTGACGAAAAACGAGGATGAGATGTCTGCTCGTCACTTCGACCGACACCGTGTGCGCACGGTGCGGCGAGCTGCCGAGATCTCGCAGGCCGAGGTGGCTGCGGCCCTCGGCGTGGCCGACTCGACGGTCGCCGGCTGGGAATCCGGGGATGCGGTCCCCGATGCGGAGAAGTTGCCCGCGCTGGCCCGTGTCCTCAACCGGGGGCTGGATGGCCTCTTTCCGCGTACCGGACTGCCTGATCTGACGGACCTGCGGTGCGATGCCGGCTACTACCAGTACGAAACGGCATCTTTGATCGGAACCAAGAGCGCCGGTCCGGTGGCGGGAGCCGAACGCGGGGAGCGGCGACTCAAGGACAAGTACGTCCCGGCCCTGGCGTCGGCGTACCGGGTGAGCGAGGAGGAGCTGCGGCGGGCAGAGGACCGGTCGATCGCCAAGGCCCAGGAGACACAAGCCGGCCAGTCCGCCGAGGATGGCGGCACCGTCCCAGCCTCCTCGGGGCCACCCGGCACGCTGGGCGAGAAGATCACTCTGATCCTGGAGCGCTCGTACCCCGGGCAGCAGGAGCCGCCGACGGACTCGGAGATCGCCGACGCCGTCAATGCTCATGCCGGGTCGAAGGTCATCACCGGGGAGGGCGTCCGGGATCTCCGGACCGGTGTCGCGGAATCGGCTTCGCCCGTCGTTCTTGAGGGCCTGGCCGCCTTCTTCGGTGTGTCCCCGATGTACTTCCAGCCGGACGATGCCGTGGCCCGTCAGGTCTACGAGGGCCTCCGGCTCCTGTCAGCGTCGAGGAGCGGGGCCGTGGGCCGGTTCAGGGGTCGGGGGACGGGCTCCCAGGGATTGCCGGCGAACGTCATGGAATTCGTCAACGACCTGGTCACGGAGCTGGAGCAGAGAGAACCGGAGGCGAACGAGTAGCGCCTTGTCCGGGACTCCGATGAGCCCCGGACGTGCTGTCACCTACGCCTGTGCGGTCGTCTACCGGCGCACGCCGGTCGGAGAACACAGTCTCGAAGGTGCAGAAGCGCCTACTCGCCGCCTGAAGACGCCCGCCTAGTCGTCGTTCGGCAGGTACCACCCGTGCTCGCGATGCCTGGGCTCTGGTGGGTTCGGGTTCTCGCGGGCACAGGCCTCGTTTGCACGGCGCGTCATCTCTTCGTCGTAGCGGTGCAGCTCGTCGTAGAGCTTCGACGACTCGTTGTCATCCCCGCTTGATACGTAACGCTGTCGCAGCGCCTCGCGCTCGTCTTCGAGTTCCGCGTCGGACAGCGGGCGGAGGCTACCGAGGCCACGCGCGATGGAGTCGAAGATGCCCATGCGTTGATGTTGTCACACCGGGGGCTACAGCCCTGCCGTTGTCCGCCAATACCGCCTCGAAGGCGCGCGAAAACGCCCGGCTCGCGGCCGGCCGCCGGGATCACCGCGCCGGAAGGCCCCATCCACAACTTTTGACTATTGCTCCTCGCGCGGCTCGTGCCGCTGCCCTGCGGCCACCACCGTCCGGACCGCCTTCAACGCGGTGAGATCCTCAAGGGGATCTCCGTTGACCACCAGCAGGTCCGCCCGGAACCCGGGAGCGATTCGCCCCGTCGTATCGCCCAGCCCCAGCGCGCCAGCTGCGTCGGCGGTCGCCATATCGAGGATCTTGCTGTTCGGCAGACCCAGGTGCGCGTAGAACGACAGGGCAGGCACCAGTCCGTCGAACCCTGCGCGCTGGACTCCGGCGTCGGTTCCGGCGATGAGCTTGGCGCCGGCCTCCGCCATCTGCCGTACGAGGTCGAACATGGAAGCCGCCCGCTCCTCGCCGAAGAAGCGGGGGAGCATCTGCCAGTGAGGGCTGACAGCCGGGCAGACTGCGATGTCCCGCTCGATGATCTGCTTCAGGACGTCCTGACGGAGGTCGAAGCCGTCGTTCGTCATCCACGTGCAGTGCTCGATCGTGTCGACGCCCGCTTCCACGGCCGCGGTGATGCCGTCCGTGCCGTGCGCGTGTGCGGCAACCGGCAGGCCGGCCTGGTGGGCCTCGTCCACCAGGGCCTGGAGTTCCTCCTGGGTGAACTGGCTCTGCCAGCTCTTCGGCCCGCCCTTGGTCAGACCACCTCCTGTGACCATTGCCTTGATCACTCCGGCACCCGCCGTGACGTTGCGCCGTACGAGGTCGCGGACCTCGGCGACGCCGGAGACCTCGCCCCCGAGGAAGTGGCAGTGCCCGCCGGGTGGGGTCGCGGGCGTGCCCGCCGAGACGATCCGCGGGCCCGGAGTAATGCCGCGGGCGATCTCCTCGTCCAGGCGGAGGGCGAGGCCGTTGCGATCGCCGAGGTCCCGGGCCGTCGTCACCCCACTGTGCAGGAGCTGCTCCGCACGGCGCCGCATGTCCGTCAGCAGGGTCTCGTCGCTGGACTCGTGGAGCGTGGCCACGGGGTCCGCGCCTCCGTCGAACGCGAGGTGGACATGCGCGTCGATAAGACCGGGCACGATCGTGCCCTCGGGGAACGCGAGGCGCACCACGTCCTGACCTGCCTGCTCAGTGACCTGCGCGCGAGGCCCCACCGCCGTGATCGAATCACCCTCGACGAGAATGGCACCGTCGTCCAGGTACGTCCCGGAGCCGACGAGGACTCGGCCTGCGGTGATGAGCATCTGGTCTCTCCTTGATCTTCGTTGGTCAGGCGGACAGGCGCAGTGCGTCCGACACGGCGATCAGTTGGCGGACGTCTGCTTCCCGGTTGGCCTCCTTGGGCACCGCCAGCGGTACCGCCGGACGAGGCACAAGGGCTCCCTTTCCGATCGTGTCCACAGCGTGCCGAAGGTGGTCCGCCAGCACGGATGGGGGCAGATCGAGCACTTCGATGTCCTCCGACGCGTCGGCCAGGTGCGGGCTGACATCGACCAGCCCGTCACGGCACTCCACTATCCGTCGGTGGTAGCGGCGGTGCACGCCGCGCGCCCGCCACCGGTCCCACAGCCCGGACGAAGCGGGCCGCAGCACGTTCTCGGGATATGCCTCGGCGAGCAGCTGCCACAGCGGAGCCAGCCGACGGTGGTCACGGCGGCGCCGCATCCAGAGCCGCGCCGACGTCACCCTCGAGCGGGCCCCCGGATAGGTGACGCCCACGAAGAAGAGCAGGATGGACACCACGAGCAGGAACGCGACACCTGCCATGAGCGACTGTGGCACGGTCCCGCCGCTCCACCGGATGGCGACGAAGACCGCTCGGACAGCGCAGGCCACCGCCATCGTGCTGAGGCCGACTGCGACCATCCACAGACCCGTGGCGTGCGGTCGCCGTGACATGCGGGCATAGCGTCGGGTCCAGCGGCCGGCGGCGCCGAGGGCGTACATGAGGTACAGGCCAGCGCCGCCGTAGAAGAAGGCGATCTGCGGGATCGTCATGTCCGCCGTGCTGAAGGAGCCGGCGAACACGTTGTGCGGGACCGACAGCGCGGCGACCGTGATCGCCACTGCCACGGCTGCCACGAGGAGGGCTTCCCGCCTGGCGCGGAGCCGACCGGCCTGCCCGTCAGCCGAGTACAGGTAGAAGCACATCAGGAAGTAGACCGTCAGCAGAAGCAGCACGTTCTGCACCAGCTTCGCGGTGCCGTGCCCGGCCACGGTGTCGACGCCCGAGGCACCGCCAGGCATGGCCAGGGGATATGACAGCGCCGCGCTCAGCAGGCACAACGTGACGGAACGAAGCGGCGCGTCATGAGGCGCTCGCGACCACTGGTACAACTTCCAGACAACGGCGACCGCGAGGCCCAGGAGGATCACTTCGGTCACGGTTCACAGCCACCCTCGCCGGTCACCCAGCGCCGCCTGAACCCGTCGAACCGAGGGATCCTCGGAGAGCGGGGTGACGTGATCAAGCACCGACGACCACTCCAGGATGATCGTGGCCGCGAGCTCGACAGCGCACTCTTCCCCGTCGTCGTACGAACACCGGCGGGCCACGCGCCGGATCAGGGCGGGGTCAAGCACCGGGATCATCGTGGCCCAGCCTTCGACGAAGTCGTCCGGAGCTTCCTGGCCCTCCTCGACCGGCTCATCCTCGGCCACGATGATGTGGAACGCCTCGTGCAGGATGATGTGGTCCTGATGCAGGGGGGTCGTTTCCTGCTGGTAGAGGACCACGTCCATTTGCGGCATGTCGACCCACAGACCCGATGGCCCGGGCTTCTCCAGCGGGAAGGGGCGCAGGACAATCGGGCGCCCACGCCTCTCGCCGAGCGCCCGGCACAACTCCTTCACGTCCAGCGGCGGCTGTATGCCGAGACTCTGAAGCTCTCGCCGTAGTCGGCGGTGCAGGTCTCGCTCCACCGTTCGCTTCGGAGCGGTACGCCACCGTCCCAACCGCCTGCGGCTCACCCCGTCCTCCGCAGGAGTCTCGGGCTGAGCTGCGTCGCGGTCACTTCTTCCAGGCCACATCGGTGATCCCTCCGTACCAGCCGTGGATGACTCCGAGACGGAGCCGGGCGACGGCCGCGCCGTTTCGACCATGTCCAGTCCCCGCTGCACCACGCAGCCGAGGTGCTCCGGGGAGCGAGAGCAGTACGCGGCCCTTGCCGCGAACACCCCGATCCGTGGACCACACGAGTGCGCGCCCAAGATTCACCTGGTGCCGAACGTCGCTAGCGTGAACAGTCGATGACACATCGCAAAGCGTCCGCAGCAGGCTTTGGGAACAGCATCGGAGACTACGCGAAGCCCACACCAAGACCTGACTGAAAAGCACCCCTCAACTGCGACCCAACAAATCGCACCAAAATAACGCACGTGACTGTAGATCATGCTTTTGAACTGGCAGTTCTCAGGGATGACGCGCCCACGCCAAGTGCACCGGGAGGCCTCAGATTCGTTACCAATCCGAGATATTATTACTGCTTACAAATCGGCCATTTAGCAATGGAAGACAGTGAAAGCCCCAGTCCACGCAGCAGACGACGAGCTGTGGCCATGGCCACTTTCGGCCAGTCGGGACGTGATTCGCGATTACGCTTCCAGCCATGCGCACCGAGATGCAGAGCCAGGAAAATGGCTACGTGGAGTTCTGGAGCGAGTACCATCTGTGCACCATGACGACGCTCCGGCCTGATGGCCGCCCCCACGTCGTGCCGGTTGGAGTCACCGTGGACGTCGACGCCGGTATCGCTCGGGTTATCACCCGCAAATCAAGCAGGAAAGTCGCCAACGTTCAGGCAGCGCTCCCCGGCAAGGCACGCGTCGCCGTCTGCCAAGTGGACGGAGGACGCTGGGCAACGCTGGAGGGCACGGCCGAAGTCCGCACGCACCCAGCCGCAGTAGAGGATGCTGTGGCGCGCTACGGGAAGCGGTACGGGCGGACGCCTTCTCCGGATCCGGAGCGCGTGGTCATCGAGATCACGATCGACCGGGCCATGGGGCAGGTGAGCTCCTCCCAACCGGGGAACGCCAGAGCTGCCGCCTAGTTCTGCCGCATGCTCCAACCCATCTCCTCACCTGCAGGTCGGAGTCCCTTCACGACCATGCACGAGCGCGCCCGTGCCCCGATGCGGGACACGGGCTGCCGTGCCTGGCGTCTACGCGTCGATGCCGTTGGCTGCGTTCAGAATCTCGACGCTCTCGGGGTCCTTCGGCGCCGAGCGTCGGTACTGGGGGTGGCCGAGGTCCATCTGGAGCGCCGCGTGGAGCGGAGCGGGGTATCGGGTCCGGTCTGACCAGGAGATGGCCTGGTGGCTGAGCCGGGCCGCGGCGACGGCCAGGAATTCCCGGTCGTAGCCTTTCCGCGTGTACATGGGGGTGATCTCGCGCGTGGTCATGCTGTACCACGGCGAGTTCAGCTCGTTCTCCCTGCGCTCATCGGCGTTCTTCGACGCCTTGCCCGGGTCGGCACGCCAGCGGGTCTTCCACTGTCCGTGGCGCTTCTTGCCGTAGTTGCGGGGCACGGTGAACAGGAACCAGGGGTGGCCTTCGGGCCGGTCTTCCGGGTAATACAGGTCGCTTGAGGTCTTGAGGGTGACGGTCTTGCCGTTCTTCTGTTTCTCGGTGACGGAGACCAGTCGCGGCATCTCTGCCTGCATGCAGTTCATCCGAAGGATGCTGACGGGGTTCCAGGAAAGAGGAAGCCCGGTTCCGGGAAGCCACAGGCGAGGGTCGTCGGTGTCCTTACTGAGGCCCTGCTTCTTGTTCTGGAGGCCAGGCCATACGCGGCGGCATGCGTGGCCGTCGATCATCAGGGCATACGGGAGTCCGTCGAGTTCGTCGTGAAGGTTTTTGAGAGCCTCTTGGACGTCTTCGCCAGCCTGTGCCCAGCGCTGGAAATCGCTGTCCCCGTCCTCCGTGTGAAGGGGGTAGTTGGCGGCGTGGAAGTTGCTCTGCGCCAAGGCGTACTGCTCCCACTCCGGGTGGATGTTGCTCCAGCCGAGCATGCGCCAGGGGCCGCCGGGTTCCCGGGAGGGGATGATCGCACTGGCGCAGATGATCCTCTTTGGCTCTCCCTTGAACCTGCGATCGGTGGCCTGCTTGCGGATGTGGATACCGACGAACGCCATGCGGGGCAGCGGGTAGGGGTCGTCGTCAGGGTAAAGGGCTCGCTCGAAGCGGTCGTCCACGACTCCGCACGACCGGTAGAGATCCAGCAGGCCCATGTAGACGCGGTGGTCCTCAAAGGCCTTCTTGGGCCTCTTGACGATGCTGAAGGTCTTGGTGAAGGGGTCGTACACGCGGCCGACGAGGAACTGGGACGGCACCGTGACCTTGGCCAGTTCGCGCACGACCTGGTGCTTGGCGTCGCTTTCCTCAAGGGCCTTCTTCACGTCGGCAGGCTTCATTCCCTCGTGCTCTTCGCCTCGCACGGGGATCTCAGTCTCGCACCAGGCGGCGAGAAGAACGCCGGGCTCCGCGAACCGGCTGGTGATCTTTTCTGTGTCCGAGGCCCGCTGGGTAGCGGGACCGTGTGCCAGAAGCTCCTCGGCGTTGCAGAAGACGGCCTCGATGCCAGGCGCGAGGGGGACGGATTCACCCTCGATGGGGTCGAGTTCGTCCGGGTCGAGGCCGTAGGGGTGGGCCAGGCCGTGGATCATCCGCATCCGGGTCTCGTCCCGGTACCACAAGCACAGGATGCGCAGGGTCTTGTACCCGGCCGTCTCGATTGAGCGACGGATGCTCTCGGGCGAGGGCTTGCCGACGAGATCGACGTACTCGCCGCTCTCCTTCTTCCGCGTCTTGTCCCTGCCCTCGGCGGAGGTGGCCGGCTCATGGGCTCGCTTGCCGAAGATGTTCCCCTTCGACTTCAGCTCAAGGGCGGACACCTTGTCACCAAGAGCACGACCGATGTGCTCCTGGAGCAGCGCCAGGTGGTGGGTGCCTGCGCCGGTGCCGACGGCGAAGGAGTCCGTCTTCGGCATCGTGGGCCGGATCGTTCCGGGCGGTGGCGTCAGGATGTCGATCCTTTTGCCGTTCTCGTCCCTGGCGTTGAGCAGGCTTCGCTCGTGGGTGACGCGTTCCTCGATGGCGTTGAGCGAGGTCCTGTCGGCGTCCATCTTCGCCAGGATCTCCAACGCGTGCCTGTTCGTCTGACGCAGGCCACGTCCGTCCAACGACAGGGAGAGCAGCGGCCGGTCCTTCCCCTGGTCCACCAGGACGGTGCTGGAGTGGATCACGGTGTTGTTGACACGGCGGATGTGCGCGTTCAGGTTCAGGACGGGGTTGGGTTCGGCCGTGTAGGTGGCCATCTTGACCGACAGGCGGGAGAGCGCGTACTGGACCTGTGCCCGGGTGGGGTTCTCAGGCCGGGCCTTGACCGCATCACCGAGGTCCACCGGGTGGGCAAGACCGGCGAAGACCGGACCGATGGGGTTGTCCCAGGCGATCAGGTCACCGTTGCTGACAGGTCGGTAGTCCAACGATGCGACGTTCCCTGAGGGCTGCCAGTCGACGGTCCTGTGCTTGGTCTCACCGTTCTTCCCCTCGTACTCCTCAAGGACCGGCTCCATCTCCCGGTCCTGGAACGACACGGAAGCCAGCTTCTTGGCGATGTGCCACCTCACCGCCTCGTAGGCCCAGCTGTCGGGGCTGGCGGGCTTGCCGTCGTCCTTGGGCAGGATGTTGTCGGCGAGACTCAGGCGTTGGGGAGCGGTCTCCGCGATGCGCTTGGCCAGGTCGGGGACATCCCTCAAAGGGATCTCGTCCACAGGAACCTTGCGGACGACTCCTTCCAGGTAGGCGAAGACATCCCTGAGGATCTCGGGCTTCACGGGGTTGAGCGTCACCATGAACGCCAGGTTCTTGTCCAGGTAGACGTAGCCGTCAGTGATCTGCTGGAGAACGGTGACGGCGATGGAGTACGGAACGAGAAACGGGTCGGATTCCTGTTCGTTCTTGATCCATTTGCTGTTCTGCGCGGCTGTACCCCTCAGTTCCCTCCATGCCTTGCGTGTAGGCGAGTGGTAGTCCCCGAAGTCCCAGACCATGGCAGTCATGCCGTCCAGGAGTTCCCTGGTGCACCTGATCGAGGTGGTGCGCGCGGTGAGATCCCGCTGGTTGTTGCTTCGCCCCATTGGGCGTTACCTCGTCTTTCTGGTCTTTCTCCCCGGGCAGAGGGAAGCGGTCGCAACTCCGTCTCGAAAAGGCGGAGACTGGCAGTGGGTGGTTCAAATCATGTCGCGGTCGAGTCCCGCATAGGTCAGGAATGCCTGAAGCGCTTGACCGTAAAGCTCGTTCATGATCTCGCGCTGCTCCGGATTCCAGTCGGCGTAGATCTGTTTGATGATCGTGGCCAGGTCCGAACTGAACTTCTTGTCATGGATGGAGTGGTCCACGATGTGGAGGGTCATGTCGGTCTCGCCGCGGCGGGCTCGGCCGGCGAGTTGGATGAGCAGCACGAGCATGCCTGCCACGAGTTCCTTGCGGAGGTCGTGGTCCATGTTGGAGAACCGGGCCGGCGAACGAAGGATCTTGGAGAGCTGCTTCCACGAGGCTTCGCTGGCCTTCCGCAGGACTGGAAGGGGCTCATCGCTACCGTCTACGGGAAGGGTGTTGACTCCGGCGGCGTTGACGCTCGCATGCATCCAGTCGGTGTCCTCGATGCTTAGGACGGGGCGGACGCACAGGTAGATGTCGCGGACCGCCGAACGGGTACCGACCACGATGTTCAGGCCTCGCCCGATGACGGCGAGAGGGGCGATCAGGATCTCGCCGCGGTGGGGGAACTCCTTCAGCTCCTCCCGGACCATCCTTTCCACGTGGGCGGGGAGATGCTCCTCGTAGTTCTGCTTCTCCGGTTTCTTCACCAGCAGGCAGACCCGGTGGTTCAGGCCGTCGGCCTGCGCCACCCCCGAGGCGAGGTAGGCGGCCTGCTCATAGGAGTTGACGGCGAGGATGACGCGGGCCCGTTCCGGTTCCTGCTTCTCCAGTCGGGCTAGGCGCTTGGCGAGTTGCTGCTCGTACAGGCCCCTGCCGAGGTCGCGGAGAGCGTTGGGTTTCAGCTCGGGCGGGAGTCCTCCGATCCTCATGGCGTCGCCGTTGCGGCCTCGAACCGGGGTGGGGACGGTGACGATGGACTCGGGGCGGGTGTCGGGCAGCCACCAGCGCACGGGGGCGTGGATGTGCTCCTGCACGGCCTGGGGGAGGTAGGCGGTGGCGGACAGGCCCATGACCGGTCGCTGCACTCCGGCGGTCAGCAGGGCGGTGAGGCCGCCGAGTTCGGAGACGAAGGTGTGCGGGTCGCCACCGAAGGAACGGGAGAGGAGTTCCGCCTCCTTCTCCTTGTTGTCCATTCCCTTCACCTGGTAGCCGTGGATGGACCGGCCCAGCATCGCCAGAGGGTAGAGGGTGGCGACCGTACTGCTGCGCATGGTTTCGAGGATCTTGCGGACTGACCCGAGGTCCAGGTAACGCAGGGTCTGTGCCCGCTCGCGCAGACTGTCCAGCGCAGCGTCGAGTTCCCGGAGCACAGTACGAGTGACCAGTAGGTTCACCACCGCTGACCGCTTGTACGCATCCGGCACGATGCCTGCCAGGAGCTTACGCATCTCCTCGCGCGTGTCGGTGAGATGGTCTTGGCCCCGCTGGGCGGTAAGCACTGTCAGGGCTGTCTGGACGGCCTCCCAGTCGGCTCCCTCGGGGAGTTCGTTCTCCTCATAAAACTCGGACTCATGCCGGTGGGCGGGCATGACCTCTTCGAGAAGGGCGAAGAGGTCCGGGGGGATGTCCTCGCCGGCCGTCTGGTCGGGGAAGAGGAGCTGGAGGATTTCGCGGTCCCGGGAACGGGCCAGGCGCCAGCCGGTGTTGTCACGGCTGGCTCCGTCGGGGCTGTCCGTCTCGTTGCCCGGGTTCAGCTTCAATCCGCTGCCGGAACAGAGCCACAACAGCAGCATCTCGGCCATGAGCCGAGCGTGGCTGACCGGAGACACCAGGTCCATCTCGTGGACGATGGGAAGGTTCTTGGCGTCCTGATCGATCTCCCGAAGCGCGGTCGTCCGCTTCCGGGACGCCAGGGTGATCTCCGAGGTGCAGCGGCTGACGGCTGCCGTCTGGAAGGCGTCGATCTCGTCGATCAGCATCACGTCGCAGGCCCGCAGCGCCATCTCCAGCACGCTCATGCCCCTCGTACCGCGCGCCTTGCCACGGAACTCCTGCCCGTCCAGCACGACGCCGATGCGGGTCCGGCCTTCCAGCAGGTTCGCGTGGTTGGTGACGATCACGGCCGCGTCAGCGGCACGGTAGAACTGCTGGAACTTGCCGCACACCGGGGCGAAGGAGCAGGTGTGCCGGGTGGACCCGGTGACGGCGGAGGTCAGCGACGTGCAGTTCTCCTCGCCGTACGGGTACAGGCTCGGTGGGTCCATGAGGGCCCGCTGCGCGCAGCCGGCCGACAGGAGCCCGATGTCGGTCCTGGCACGACGATCCCACTGGTCGATCTGGGTGGAGGGGCTGAGGGCCGCGTAGTCCGTGGCCCGTCGGTGCATGCTCGTCGGCGACATCAGAGGAGTGCAGTGAGCAGGCTCGGGGAGATGTCTCTCCCTGTGCAGGTAGGCCAGGTCGTTGTTGATGTCCCAGGCCATGTCGAGGGTTGCGCGGACGTCGGTGACCGCCAAGGCGATACGGACGTCGTTGAGCGCCGCCCAGGACGCCATGACCCGCACCAGGACCGTCTTGCCGCTTCCCGTGGGGGCGTTGAGGACCTGGAGGTCCCCCGAGGTCAGATCGAGTTCTGTCAGCTCGCCGTCGGTGGTCTTCATGCCCTTGAAGAAGCGCTTCAGGGTCCTGTGGAGGTAGGCGACGCTCTTGTCCTGGCCGCTGAGGATCTTGGCGACCTTCAGAAGCTCCTTCACCGTCGGCGCCACACGGTCGCGCTGTGGACGGGTCCTCACCTGTGGCAGAGCTTCGTGGCCAGGCGCCTCCCGGAAGCCGGGGGTTTCCTGGATATGGATGTCACGGCTGGTCGTGCCGTGCTCCTTGCCCAGGTAGGCGGTTCTTGTCCTGTGCGTTCCCGGCCCGGCGAACGCCTGCGCCTTGGGGCGCTTGCCGAAGGTGAAGAAAAGGCCGGTGATGCGCTGGGCGTAGCCGAGACAGTCCCCTCCCACCCGGGGAATCACGGCGTCGGCCGTTTCGGGTTCTCTGGCCGGCAGTCGCAGCGAACCACCTGTCCTGTCGGCCATGTCGGGATCGGGAGCGAAGGCTCCGAGCAACGCGAGGGCCGCCGACTTGAGCTTCTTCGGGTCCGTCCACTCCGGCGACATCAGGACCATCACCTGACGGATGACGTTCCTCTCGGCCACCGGCAGGCCCGCCCATTCCGACCACGCCCGCGGCTTGCGGTGGGCGAAGAAGGAAGCCTCTTCGAAACCGGCCAGCACCCGGCCCTCGTCGTCCTTACGCGGAAAGTAGTGCGCCGCCAGTGCGAGTGCCCCCGCCAGACCGGCTTCCCGCCCTGTCATCTCCCCGCTCACACCCGGCCCTCCTTGACTCCCGTGATAACCATCTCGACGTAGTCGGTGGCGGTCATCGCCGCCTTCATCCCGTACGTGCGGCACACCATGTCGAGTTGGGCCACCTGCTCCTGGCGGTGGTCAGGCACGACCAGGTAATCCGCTCCTCCTCGGTCGCCACCGTCCATGTGGAGTTTGCTGACCAGATGGTTCACCCACGTGTAGTCCTTGAAGTCGGCGGGGAACGCCGGCTTCCCGCTGTTCGGGTGGGTGATCCAGTGATCGCACTGGTCTCCGTTGGGCCACAGGTGTGACGTCCAAGCCGTGCCCTCAAGGTCCGCTGAGACAGCCCGGTGAAGAGCCAGTTCGGGGAGGCCGGGGACCACGGTGTAGCGCCACACCGGCCGCACCAACGCCACGTACTCCTCGACGGGCTTGGCCTCCGGCACCTGCGGTAGGGCCCCGGTCCACAGTGCCGCGAAGCGTCCGGACGGGACTCTGCACCCAAACGTCGGGCTCAGGGTGGGTGCCGACTTCTTCCGAGCGGTCACGACGAACTCGTAGGACGCACCGGTCTCCTCGTGCCAGGGATACAGGCACCGCACCCTGCCCTGGATGCGTGCACCAGAACGAGTGGCTGCCACCTTCATCGGCCACTGGCAGGCGGGACAAGGCCACCACCAACCGTTGTACTGCGCGTACTGGGAGATCGGCTTGTAGAAGTCGTTCGCCCGGGACGGCAGCTTGAGGTCGGGGAGACCGCCCTTCAGGACCGTCGGGTTCTCCACCAGCGTGGTGCGGTGCCTCTCGTAGAAGGGGCCTTTGATCGCGCTGAAGACGGCTTCCTGGCTGTACTCGTCATCCAGCTTGGGTTTCGTCACCTGGCCGCTGAACTTGCCGACCTTCTGCGCGGCCCGCATGACGCGCTGGGCTTCGTGCCGGAAGTCGAACCCGTCCTCGGTGGCGACCCCCTCACTGTCCATCAACCGCACGCCGGCGAGAGCCTGAGTGTCGATCCAGTCAGGCAGCAGCCCCTCCAGGGAGCCTGCCCGGTCACCGGTGAGCCTCCCCAGCAGTTCCTCGAAGCGGATCAGATGCCCGGGGCCGCACGCCGCCATCAGGATCCCGTGGGCCTCGATGAGCCGGTCCAGACGCTTCGGGCCGTCCAGCTCCTCGCTGGCCATCGCGTGCTCACACACGGCGAACGCCTTGACGATTTCCAGCAGGGCATGTGTCTGCTGAATGCCTGTCGTGTCATCAGCTTGCTTCACGAGCCGGAACCCTACGACAGGGCACTGACAGTGGCCCTTCCCCCGAAGACCTTAATCGAAAACATCTTCGAGCCCCTGGGTGTCGATACCGGGATACAGGGCACGGTAGGCGTCGAGGTGGTCGGTGATGTGGCGCCGACCGGAGTCGGTGAGAAGCCACCGGTACGGCCCGTGGGCCACCCCGTCCGGGTGCCGAAGGACGATGAAGCCCCTGCTCGGGGTACGCCCGTCGGGGCTCTGCCCCACCGCGAGGTAGTGCGGTCCACGTCCGGCGAGACTGCCGTCCACTCCCTGCACCCCGGCGCGTGCGACACGGACCATGATCTTCCACAACCACAGCGACAGGAGCGGCGCGGGCGGTCCCGCTTCGCGGGAGACACCGAGCGCCACGCGGGTCACCGCCCTGCCACGCCGGGTCATCTCAACCCTGGTGCGTGGCACGTCCCCTAGTCCGTCGAGATGCACCCGGTCCCGGTACACGCGGATCAGGCCGCGTCGCTCCAGAGCAGCCACGGAAGACCCGGCTCCCGGATCATGCACCCCGGCCTCGCGCAGCCGCTCCTGAATGCGGGTGTAGCCGACAACGTCGGACGGGACGGAGAGGGCAAGCGTCATACGCCGCCACTCGACTGCCGGCTGGCGCCGTGCTCCCACGTAGCGGTTCTGCCGCTGCTCCTCCTCGGCCTCTTGGTCCTGATGGAAGATGCAGGTCAGGTAGGTGCGCTGCCGGTCGTTGAGACCCTGCCAGGCGGTCATCGATTCCTCGGACGGCCTTCGTGCCTGCCGCGCGGGAAGTACCGGGAGGGGGTCGTCCGGGCGGCTGCGGTGCCAGGCATCCATCACCACCCGGACGGGAACCCCGTAGACCTGGGCCAACATGCGCGCCACCTGCCCCAGGGTTTCGGGAGAGCGCCACATCCAGCCGCGTACGTGCCGGCCGCGTTCCAGGTCCCGGATCTTCTCCGCGCTGAGATGCAGACCCTGTGCGCCCCGCTTGCGCCGCAGAACTGAGGCGGCCTCTTCCGTGCTGATGCCCGCGCCGCGGCGCAGGTCCGCGAGGGTCTCGGTGCCTGGCTCGTTGCCCGTCAACTCCCGAGCATCACAGCGCAACACCTCCAGCAGCCGTCCGAAAGCCCGATCGCCAACGGCCCGTGCTCCCGTCTCCCAGTGGCGCACGGCACGTGACGTGACACCGACGGCCGCAGCGACCTCCTCCACGCTCATGTCCCTGAACAGTCGCTGGCGTACCAGGGCCTGGGGAGAGATTGACTGCGCCATGCTCCTAGCAAATCTCAGTGAACAGTTCACTGCAACTGTCTTCTCGTCCGGGCCGCCAACGGCGCTGCGGCACTGTGTGCTCGAAGACGTATGCGCCCGCCGTCGGCCAACCCGATCTCGCGGAACTCCCTATCCGCACCGCCTGCTCAGAACAGGGCAGACTGATTTGGCTCGACGTGCTGGTCGGAGTTGGTCGGGGCGGGTACGCGCCCGGTGCGCTCGTTCTGCAGATCCCACAGTTCGCGGAACAAGCCTTCCTTCTGGGCCAGCAGCTCCTCGGGGGTGCCGTGCTGGATGACGCGGCCTTTGTCCAGAACGACGATGCGGTCGGCGATGGTCACGTTGGTGAGTCTGTGGGTGACCAGGACGACCGCGCGGTCGGCGGCAAGCCGACGCAGCCCGGTGAAGATGCGGTGCTCGGCCCTTGGGTCGAGGGCGGCGGTCGGCTCGTCCAGGACGAGCAGTCCGGCCGGCCGATGGAATGCGCGGGCGAGCGCGATCCTCTGCCACTGTCCGCCGGACAGTTCCTGCCCACCCCACCATTCCTTGGCCAGCAGGGTGTTCAGCCCGCTGCGCAACCCGTCGATGACCTCGTCGGCGCCTGCGGCATGGGCCGCGGCGAGCACTGCGGCGTCTCCGTCCTCGGTGGCCTGGCCGAGGGTGATGTTCTCCATCGCTGACAGGGGCCAGTTCGCGTAGGACTGCGGTACGACGGCGACACGCTCCCAGGTGGCATGCGCGTCCAGGCCCCTGGTGTCAATGCCGTCCCAGGAGACGGCTCCCTGATCGGGCAGGTACAGAGCCGAAAGGATCTTGCTGAGGGTGGTCTTACCGGAGCCGTTCTCGCCCACCAGCGCGACGACTTCGCCGCGCCGGACCTCCAAGGAGACGTCCTCGAGGGCGGGACGGTCGGCGCTCGGGTACTGAAAGGTGATGTTCTCGGCGCGTACGACGGCGGGGGCGGCCGGCGCCTGAGAGCCACGGTCGATGCGATGCCCACCGGCTTCGTCGATGAAGTCCGCCCAGTCGTCCAAGTACATTCCGGTACGGAAGAGTTGGGCTCCGTAGCCGACGACCCCGTCCAGTCCCGCGCTGACGCGGCCCAATGCGAGGAACGCGGTGCCGAGGGCGGCGACCGAGATCTGCCCGGCGGACACCAGCAGCGCCAGGGCCACCCACACCACCGCGTGGGCGAGACCTCCCGCTGCCCCGCCCACAAGGGAGATCCTGGCCGAGCGCCAGGTGGCCTGGTCGGTGGTCCTGTCGATCCGCGCCCCGGCCGTGCGGTACTTGTCGAGCAGGAACGGCGCCATGGTGCCGGACCGGACCTGGTCGGCGATCTGCTTGTCGACCAGGTACCAGCGCAGCATGCCCAGCAGCCGCCGGTCCTTGGTCGTGGCGAGCGAGGCGATGTAGCTGATGCGCGCCGCACGCACGCTGGCCACGCCCTTCGGCAAGGCCGCTAGGAGGAGCAGCGGCAGAAGGATCGGGTGCACGGCGGTCAGGACGAACGCCGAGGCGATCAGCGATGCCGATGCGGCGAGGATGTACTGCGCTTGAGTGAGGAGGTCCCTGGAGACTTCCACTCCCCGGTCGGCCGCGTCCCAGCGGTCGTTGTATCCGGGGTTGTCATACGCGGCCAGTTCCGCCTTGGTCGCCGCGTCGAGGAGCTCGAGTTCGGCCTCCCGGGCGATACGCGGGGCCAGCCGTGACGACAGGGCGGTGGAGGCGATACCCAGCAGGGCACGCAGACCGATGGCCCCCGACAGGACGACAAGGGAAGGTACGGCGGAGCGGAGCTGGTCGCCGCTGATGTGCTGCGAGGTGATCAGCGGCTTGATCACCCCGGTGGTGGCCATCAGCCCGAACGCTTCCAGCACCCCCGAGAGGAGCTGCACGCCGAGCAGGGCGATGACTGCGGCGCGGTCGACCTGCCAGCCCAGTGCGAGGGACCGGCGGATCAGTTGGGGCAGACGCCGGGCCATCGCACGGGTCGTGATCGCGTTGGCGGCCTCGATACGGCGGTCGCCGGGGATGACGAACTTCAGTTCCTCATCCGAGACCTCCGCCTCGCCGGTCGGCGCGGTTGTCGCGGTGGGCTTCGGGATGGTCGTCATCGGCTCCAGCCCTCCGCCGACACGTGGTGCCCGGCCAGGGAGGTCGTACCGAATCCCAACGGATCACGCTGTTCGCGGATGAGTACCAGGTGCAGACCGATCACGGTTTGATACGCCAAGGCGTCCCCCTATATGCCGTTCGTGGTTGCGGCTGACGCTCGCCAGCCGTTTCGTTCAGCGCAGTCGGAAGGTGCTGGATGGTCACGACGTGCCTCCGCTCGCCCCGAGGCCGGTGAGTTCGTCTTCGAGGTCCTCAAGACCACTGAGCAGGCGACGGATGGCGATCTGACGCTCGCGCCAGTGCCGCTTCAGATCCGCCTCCGCCTCCCCCGGCAGGTCGTACTCGGCGGTGGTGGCGCCGTACAAGCTGAACAGCATGTACAGCAGCGCGATCCGGGCGCATGCCCGCACCTCCCGCATCGGGAGACTGGGGTGCTCCGAGCGGTAGGCCCTGGCCATCGCCAGTGCGCAAGCCCCCCACTCGGTACTGGTGGCGACGGTGCGCGGGTCGAAAGCCGCCCGCCCCAACTCCCAGGCCGGCATAGCGTTGGCGCAGCGGAAGTCGATGACGCCGGTGACGGCATCGGCGAGGGTGATCAGGTTGGTGCGGCTGAGATCCGCATGCAGCGCCTGTTCCACCAGCGTCGCGGGCAGGTGTTCCCGCAACAGGTGGACGTGGGCGCGCAGGTCCTCACGCCGCTGGTCGAGGTCGACGCGCAGTTGGTCGAGACCGTCGTGGCCTTGGCGCGTGGCTCTGGTCATCACGGTGTCACATTTCGCAACAGCGTCCTCGACGGGCTCGGCCCGCCAGCGGGTCTGCTGCACGCGCCCGGGCAACGGGTACGCGGCGAGCGCACGGTGCATGCGTCCCATGACGACGCCGATGTGCTCGGCGAGGGGGACCGTCATCGCCGAGGGGTTCACCCGTCCGGGAGCCTCGTCGACCACGGCCCATGCGCTGCCGCCCGCGATGGTGACCAGGTTATCGTTGGCGTCGGGCCACACGCATGGAACGGGTAGCTTCGCGGCCCGGCAGTATTCCGACATGTCCCACGCGTTGCGCGCCTTGTCCAGGTCGGCCATCGAGGGGTACTGCTTGACGAACAGCCGCAGCCCATCGTCCGTCAGGACCCGCCGGTTGATGGTGTCCGTGCCCATGTGCACTGGTTCGACGATGTCGGCGACCAGCCCGTACCGGTCTTCCAGCACGTCAGCGGTCAACGTCTCGCCCCAGCCTGCTTCGTCCATACAGATCACCGGCCTTCGCGTGCGGAGGGACGGCATGCCGTGAGGAGGGTGAAGGCGTTGTCCTCCGTGAGCACTCCCCTGTCGACGAACGGGGTGAGGGCGTTGGCGGCGGTCGGTTCGGAGGCATAGCACCGAACGCCGAACAGGTGCGGAGCCGCAGCGGTTCCAGCGAAGACGTTCACGTACGCCACCCGCCCCACACCCTCTTGCGGGTCTCCAGGCGCAGGTTCTCCAGCATGATGTGCGCCTCGTCGACCAGGCCGCCGTCGCGGTGCTTGATCCCCCAGTTCAGCGAGTCCAGAGCATCCAGTGCCCCGTACGCCCGGCATGCGACGAGTTCCTCCGTGGTGAGGGGCCGGCCGTATCCGTGGTGGAAGGCGGCGTTGAGGTCGGGGCGGTGGCGCAGGATCCGGTAGCGCAGCCGGCTCAGGTCCCGGTAGGCGGCGGGCCGAAGCTCTGCCCGTTCGAAGTCGATGATCCGCAGCCGCTGCTCGGTCTCGTCCCACATCCAGTTCTTGGGCATGTAGTCGCCGTGCTGGGATACCTGGGGCAGGCTCGGAGGAACTTGCCCGGCGAGTGTGCGCGCAATCGCGAGGTCGTACTCCGGCACGTACGCCGCCGTACGGTCCAGCAGTTGGGCGACCGCCTCGTCCCACGCCTCCTCCGTCGCTGCCGGGGTCGGCTCGTCGGCTGCCGCGGTGTGGAACCGGGCGAGCAGTTCGCCCGCCTGCTCGTAGGCCGCCCGTTCCTGCTCGGCCGGCAGGCGTAGCGTGTCGAGAGCGCCTCCGGGCACGGCGGTGATCAGGACGGTGCGCGTCTGTGTGTCTGCGGCGACCAGCTCGGGTGCACGGTCCGCGCCCATGGCCACGGTCCACTTCTGGTACGCGGTCACCTCGCGGTGGTGGAGCTTCGCGCCCGCGTGGAGCTTCCCGAACCACCTCTCGCCGTCAGGCCCGTTGACCTCCCAGACGGAAGGCCGGATGTCGCCGGGCCTGGGGTGCTCGGCGACCACCGTGTACGTGTCGGTCACCGACTCCACCAGGTGGTGGAGTGCGCTGGGCATGTCGGTCACGGTGCGCCCTTCCGCTCGCCGAGCCATCCGACCACGCCACGATGGGTGACGGGTCGGATGCACTCAGTGTCCTGTTGTGGGTGGGTAGCTTGCCAGTGGGCACTGACATTGCGGCCTGAGCTGGTCATCTGGGGGTGGGAACGCGGAGGACGGTCCCGGAGGCCATCTCGGTCAGGGACTCGTCGAGCACCTCACAGCTCCAGCCGAGCGTCACGAGGTGCGGGTCGTTCTCGGCCTTGACGCGCTCCCGCAGGGCCCTGACCCGCGCCAGCGCGCTGTCACGGCTGATGCGGGCCCGGTCCGCGAACTCCTGTGACGTCGCACCGGTCGCGACCATCCGCCAGGTCTCGATCTCCGTTTCCGAGAAGGCCTCCGGGGAGGTGGCCGTCTCGGGACGCTGGATTTGCCCGGTGACGAAGCAGGCGTGGACGACGGCGGCCCGGCCTCTCACGCCGAGCTTCTGTCCGCAGTGCTTCAGCTGCACGTTGATCGTGCCGACGGTGATGGACAGCTCGGAGGCGATCGCGTGGGTGCTCTCGCCCTCCGCGACCTTCTGGGCGATCCGAAGCTGTGCGGGTGTCAGCGGAAGCGTCGCGGGCGGGCGGGTCGGGCGGGCACTCACGGTTGTGCGTCCTTTCGGTGAGGCGGGCTTGTCAGGCGCGAGCCAGCCATCGCTGCCGCTCGGTGTCGGTGACGAGGCGCTCGTCGTGGGCGAGTTCCAGGCGGGCGAGACGGGCATAGTGCTCGACCACCCCGGCGCCGAAGGCTTCCTGCGCGAGGGCACTGTTCTGGAAGGCGGTCAGAGCCGGTCCGAGGGTGGGCGGCACGGGGATCCCACCTGCGCGATAGGCGTTGCCGGTCGCTTCGGGACCAAGGGTGAGCTTCCGCTCGAGACCGTGGTCGATGGCCGCCAGTACCGCCGACAGCGCCAGGTAGGGGTTGGCGTCCGCGCCCGGCACACGGATCTCCAGGTGCAGCCCTTCACCGCGGCCGACGACGCGGACCGCGCAGGTGCGGTTGTCGCGGCCCCAGGTGAACGTGGTCGGCGCGAACGAGCCGGGCGTGAACCGCTTGTAGGAATTGACGTTGGGTGCGTAGAACGGGCCCAACTCGGGCAGGCCGGCGAGCAGACCCGCGATGGCGTGCTGACCGATCTGGGACAGTCCGTACTCGCTGCCAGGCTCGTTGAGTTGGCTGATGGCCTTCGACCACAGCGAGACGTGCAGGTGCAGGCCGTTGGCTCGGTCGGTTTCCGGGGCTGCCATGAACGTGGGTGCCAGACCGGCGCGCAGACCCAGGGTGCGCACGGCGTGCTTGAAGAGTGGGTGCCGGTCGCAGGCGTTGAGCGCGCTCCCGTACGGGAAGGTCACCTCGACCTGGCCAGGACCGGCCTCGGTCTTGATCGCTTCCATGGGCATCCCCGCGCCAGCGAGCGCCCGCTGAAGACGGCGCAGGAACCGGTCGGATACGGGGTCGTGATCGAGGGCGTAGTCCAGGTTCTCCGTCGTCAACGGTCGCAGGCCCTGATAGTTGGCCCGTTCCGCGTCCGCGTACGTGCCCCTGTAGAGGACGAACTCGGTCTCGATCCCCGCCTTGGGGTGCAGACCGTGCCGCGACAGCCGGGTCAGCTGCTGGTGGAGGATTTGGCGGGGTGCGATGTCGATCGGCGTTCCGTCGTGGTGGACGGCATCGCCGAGTACGACAACGGTGCGTGGCAGCCACGGCACGACGCTCAGAGTCGACAGAGCCGGTTGCACGGACAGGTCCTGGTAGCCGGTCTCCCACGAGGTCAGGGCGAAACCGTCGGCCGGGCTCATGTCGATGTCGGTGGCCAGGACGTAGGCGCACACCTCGGCGCCGTGATGCGCGACGCGCTTGAGGAAGTGGTTCGCGTCGTAACGCTTCCCCTTCAGCCTCCCCTGCAGGTCGGGGACGGCGAGCAGCACCGTGTCGATGGCGCCCGCCTTGACGAGGTTCCGCAGGTCGGACAGGGAGAAGGCCTTCTCGGAGCACCCGCCCCGCTCGGGGACGGACGCGGCAGCCAGGCGTGCCACGGTGCCGTTGCCGCTCGTGGTTCTCGTCATCAGACGACCTCGTTTTCGTACGTGGCCGCCGAGCGGTCGAAGTTCTGGGCCGGCACTTCGTACGAGCTGCCCTGCTTCCGCCACCACGCCCATGCCAGCGCGAGGACGACGAGCAGAGCGATCGGCGCGTAGTTGAAGGTCTCCACGGACACCAGGCCGCCGCCGGCGGGGCGCGTCTGCGGTAGACAGAACAGCACCGTCACGAACACCACCCAGACAACGGCGATCGTGCCGACGGCCACGCCCCAGTTGCCGAGGTTCCAGGGGCCGGGCCGGAAGCGGTCCCGGTTCTTGATGCGCAGGTAGATCGGGATCGCGTACGCCGGGGTGATGCCGACCACGTTGATACTGGTGATCGCCGCGTACGCGACCGGGCTGTACAGGCTCGGCAGGGCCAGCACGGCGGCGCACGCGACCGCCAGCACCACGGCCATGCGCGGAGTGCCGGTACGGCGGTCGACCTGCCGCCACAGGTGCGAGCCCGGCAACGCCCCGTCACGCGAGAACGCGAACACCATCCGGCTGGCCGCGGCGGTCTCGGCATTGCCACAGCACAACTGCGCGATGATCACCACCAGGAGCAGTGCCTTCGCCCCCGCCACACCCAGGGCATCCAGGAAGATCTGCGCGGGCGGCACTCCTGTCGCCGTGCCCACGGTGCCCGCGTAGTCCTGGATCGCGAACGTGAGCCCGGCCAGCAGGACGAACCCGGCCAGCCACGACCAGCCGATCGCGTGGATGATCCCGCGGGATGCGGACACCTGGGCGTCGGTCGTCTCCTCCGACAGGTGCGCGGAGGCGTCGTAACCGCAGAACGTGTACTGGGCCAGCAGCAGACCGAGCACCGCCGCGTAGAGGGGGCTCCAGCCGGTGTTGTTGACGAACTCACCGAACACGAAGTCCGAGGACTGGTGGTGGGAGGGGACAATCGCCAGAGCGCCGACGATCACCGTGACGCCGCCGAGGTGCCACCAGACGCTGATGCTGTTGAGGATGCTGACCAGCCGGACCCCGAACAGGTTCAGGGCGAGGTGCAGGACGAGGATGCACAGGAAGATCACCATGATCTTGCCCGGTGTTGGCTCGAATCCCCACTGCAGGTTGAACAGGGCGCCCGTGAACAGCGCGGCCCCGTAGTCGATGCCGGCGATCGCCCCGAGCAGGCCCAGCAGGTTCAGCCAGCCCGTGTACCAGCCCCATTTCCGCCCGCCGAGCTGCTCTGCCTGGTAGTACAGGGCCCCGGAGGTCGGATAGGCGGAGGTCACCTCGGCGAGGGCGGCACCGATGAACATCACCATGGCCCCCACGACGAGCCAGCCCCACAGCATCACCGACGGGCCGCCGGTGTTCAGGCCGAAGCCGTACAAGGTCATGCAGCCGGACAGAACGCTGATCACGCTGAACGAGATCGCGAAATTCCCGAACGGACCCATCCGCCGGGTCAGTACCGGCTCGTAGCCAAGCTCCCGCAAGTACGCGTCGTCGGACTTACGAAACGACGCTCGATGACTGGCGCCCACACGAGACACAGGACCACCTCCATAAATTCAGTGAAAACAAGGCAGGGCAGGTTCATGCCAATCTGGGTTGGACGAGCACCCCTCAGGGATGCGGCCCGGCACGCTGCCCGTGAGAGCGGGCGTAAGAGAAGGACTCGGCACGTGCTCGGAGCAGCAGAGCCTCTCCCGGGTCCGGACCGGTGGCACCCTCGTGTACTGAGGCCCACGGCTCCCGAGCCGCGTACGGGCCCATCGCTGCGAACACTTCGGCCGCCTCCAGATACTGGCTCCCTGCCCACAACGCATATGCGAGACAGCTCAGATCGGCGACCGAACACAGTTCAGCGGGAATCTTGCGGAACCACTCGTAAAAGGCGCTCATTGTGTAGCCGAGCGTCGAGTCCTGTGCCCACTGCTGACGCCACAACGGTTCAGCCCGGGATCGACGTCGCTGCTCGATCTGCGCGTACGCGGGCAGAAGCAGCAGCGGCGATCCCACTGGCCGCTGCGACGCCACCCATCTTGCGAAGTCGAAAACCGCGGCCAAGGAAGCACCCCCGGGCCCTTCAACGTCGAGCAGAAACTGCAGCACCCGGTGATAGGCCTCACGGTTGTACGGATCTCGCTGGTTGACCTCGTACAGCAAGCTCCACGGACCGTGCGGCAGCATGGGCTCGGCCGGCACGATGCGATGCTCGGAACGGACCTGTCGGGTGTCGATCTGCGCCAACGTCACGAGGCACACCCAAGGCAGGGGGTCGTACGGTGCACGGTTGGCGGCGAGCAGTGACTCACGTCTCGCCTTGGCCTCGAACTCCCATGCATGCAAATGCTGTTGGCGGTGTGCACGCAACGCGCGCTCCACGGCCACGCGGGCACTCATCAGTTGCGCGTCGTAGCTGCCGGGCTCTTCGCTCAACCACACGCTGACCACGTCCGACCGAGCAGCAGCAACGGCCAACATTTGAGTACGCGACGTCCGCAGCGCCCAGTGAGTACCCGTGTCCAGCAGCAGCTTCTTGGCCGTTCGCCAGCGGCCCGCCTCAAGTTCCTCCAGAGCCACCCGCAGGGCATCGTCGTGACCAGCCGGGTGATACACAAGAGGCATCAAGAGCCCTCAAATCGCAAATGGTCACACCTCGAAGACCGGAAACCGCCGCCAATACTCGCCTCAAGGACGCGTGCAGCGCGATACAACCTGCGTTTTCGGTTAGGGGTCAATGTCATCAGAGAGCCTCGGGAGAATGAGGGAGGAACGGCACTCAATGGAAGGGGTTTGAGTCTTCAGCGCAACGCAAATTCGATGCGCGACCACAGAACGGGCCGACCTCAAAATCTAATCTGGCTGATCATCTCGGCAATTCCAGTGACGAAACGACTGATACTCGAGGCCATCGACGTACTCGCCAGGAAGAATCCGAACAGACTGCACACGATGGCGTGCGCTGCATTCAGTCCACTCTTCCTGACGAAAATGAATACGAGAATGCCCAGGAGCACGACGGCGGAGATGCTAATGGCCACCGCACACCGTCCAGTGGCAGGGCGTTCCTGCCAGGCAAGGCTCATGAGGTCGACCGTGGGGGGACAGCAGAGGGCTCGAGGACAGCGCTGTTCGTGTGGCGGAGGACAACGTGGACTCCGAGGGATCAACGACAGGTTCACGTTCCCCGTAGCGCGATGAGCATCAGGTAGACCAAACGATCACGCTCTTGGTCGGTTCGTCTCTACATCGCGCTGCGGGACCCCCACACTGGCGGCAAAACGTCCCGCGTACACATTCCCAGGGTGATATCACTTGCGTGATCGCGGCTCTACCAGGGGTAATTGGGGCTGCAGTCGCTCACCACGGGGAGGCATGACGTGCGTCAGCAGTCGCTGCGAAACTGCGACCGTTGCGGCGGCCAGCTGAGCAGCTACAACACCGACACCTTCTGCTTCGCATGCGCTCGCTATCGGGTCCTAGAACAACACACCCCTCTTGTGCCGGAATACGTTTGGTTCGACCCAGACGTCCGCAACGCGCTCGCCGCATGGGACTTCGGCCAAGCCAGCCGCCTCGTCCGCGAGAAGGCCGGCCTCCGGCAAGACGACATGGCCCAACTCACCGGCCTGAGCCAGGCGTTCCTGTCCATGCTGGAGGCAGGCGGCCGCCGCCTCACCAACATCGACAAAATCGTCGAGTTCCTGACGGGCCTGGACGTGCCTCCTGAACTCGTCCCACTCCCCCTTCCTCGGACCACAGCCCAAGCGTCGCAACCGTCCCCGCCCCAGTTCGCTGGTGACGCTGATCCGATCCTGCCCTGGACCACGGCCCGTATGGTGGCAGCACTGGAGACTGCGGTAGGAGGTAGCGCGATGGACCGTCGACGATTCCTCACCGCGAGCGGCATAGCGCTCACGGCCTTCGTGAATCAGTGGGACGCAGCCGAAGCCGAACCTCTTTACCGCGCGGCCGGGGGAAGCCGTCTCTCTCCCAGTCTGCTCAACGGACTCCAACGGACCACGGACAGCCTGCGGACCATGGACGCGAGCGATGGCAGTGGCACCCTCACCGCGCTGGGCGATAAGCACCTTCAGTTCCTCCAGCACCTCGTGGAGCAAACTTCGTACGACGAGGTGAGTGGACGGCAGCTCGCAGCGATCATCGCCGACACCGCCACCCAGGTGGGTTGGTTCGTCTTCGACTCCGGCCAACATGACCAGACGCTCGGGTACCTGTATGCCGCGCTCCGCGCAGCCAAGGCCTCGGGAGACATCCGACTCGGCGCCGGCGCCTTGTCCTACATCGCCATCCATGGCTACTCCACCGGAGCGCCGCATCACGCCGTCACAGCAGCACAACGAGCCCGGGAGAAGGTCAAGAATCTCGGCGTACCCGCCCTCGAAGCGATGCTGCTGACCCGGCAGGCCCGCGGCCACGCGAAACTCGGCGAGCGGCAAGCGGCCCTCGCCGCACTCGGACGAGCCGCCGAGCTCTGTGCTCAAGGACGCTCAGAGCACGATCCCCCGTGGCTGTACTGGATCAACGAGGGCGAGATCCAAGGACAGGCAGGCAGCTGCTATCTCGACCTCGGCGACCCCCGCAATGCCGTCGACAGCTTCACGAGGGCCCGGGAGGCACTCAACCCAGCGGACCACCGCACCAGGGGCCTGTTCCTCTCCCGCGCCGCAACCGCCCACGTCGAGCAGGGCGACATCGAGGCCGGCTGCGCCACGGCACACGAGGTCCTCGACCTCGCCGAGAAGCTTCAGTCGGCACGGTTCGACAGCCACGTCACGAGCATGATCCAACAACTCCAGCCCGTCGCCCACAGCCCGTACGCTCAGGACGTACTGGAGCGACGCGCCGCTGTGACGGCAGCAGGGAGCCGAACTTGACCGACGCCAGGCAGATCCTCGTTCTGTGGGACATCGACCGCACTCTGCTGTACGTCGGTGACATCGACCGGCAGGTGTACCGGGAGACCTTCGCCGAGATCGTCGGCCGCCCCGCGGAACGCCTTCCGGCCCGCGGCACCGGTGTCACCATGCCCCTAGCCATTCGATCCCTGCTCCTGGACAACGGCGTCCCCGAGGCAGACGTCCCCGGCCTGGTGCCGCGCATGGTGGAACTCCTGCCGCGGCGCCTCGCCGCACACACCGACGATCTGCGAGAGCAAGGCGTCCTCCTGCCTGGCGCCGTGGACGCCCTCAAAGCCGTGCACGCACTACCGGGCTGCGTTCCTACCGTCGTCACGGGAAACCTCAAGCCCAACGCGCTGCTGAAGCTCGAAGCCTTCCACCTCGACGAGTTCCTTGACACGGAAATCGGCGGATACTCCTCGGACGACGACCACCGCCCGGCTCTCGTCTCCGTCGCACAGGAGCGAGCCCAGGCCAAGTACGGAACCACCGCCTTCAGCCACTCCAACACGGTCATCATCGGAGATTCCCTCGAAGACGTCCGTACTGGGCTTGAGGGTGGCGCTCCTGTGATTGGAGTCGCGTCCGGCAAGACCACCGCCGACGAACTCTCCACAGCCGGAGCCGACGTGGTCCTCGACAGTCTCGAAAACGTCCCACGGCTCCTGGACGCGATCGCCAGAACGGCCCTCGGCCGCGCCTGATCGCGGCTGCCCGCCAGCGCGCCTCAACTGCCCCTATTACATGAGTGATACCGGCATGCGCGCACCCCGCCTACGCTGTCGGGCGCAGACGAGAAACAGGGGTGCGATGCCAAGGCACGCTCGCGCATGCGCTGACTGCGGATGCCGCTTAAGCCAGTACAACGATGAGGACCGGTGTTCCGCGTGCGCACGCGGCAGGCGTCTCGACACCCGCCTTCAGCCCCGCGTTCCAGACGCCGTCTGGCAGCATCCGGAAGTCCAGTCTGCCATCGCTGCCTGGGACTTCGGGCGGGCAAGCCGTCTCATCCGCGAGCGGGCAAAGCTCCGCCAGGGCGACATGGCCCACATGACGGGGCTCAGCCAGGGTTTCCTGTCCATGCTCGAAGCAGGAGACCGCCGGCTGACGAACCTCGACAAGGTCGCGAGGTTCCTCAACGGCATCGAGACACCCGACGCCTTGCTCCCCCCACCATTCCGTGAGCAGCACGCAGCCCTTACGCCACTGCCGTTGCCGCACGCGGGAACACCCGCCGTCGATCTCCAGCTCGCAACCGGCGAGCAGGTAACAGACCTCCACGAGCTCGCGACACAAGCTGCGGCCCAGTCACTGCAGTTCGCGGAAGTGACCACGAAGAGCAACGTGAGCGACGTCGAGCTTGAGGG
Organism: Streptomyces graminofaciens; assembly: GCF_030294945.1. Classification (NCBI taxonomy): domain Bacteria; kingdom Bacillati; phylum Actinomycetota; class Actinomycetes; order Kitasatosporales; family Streptomycetaceae; genus Streptomyces; species Streptomyces graminofaciens. The sequence continues at coordinate 2,166,161 of NZ_AP018448.1, forward strand.
GCTGGAATCCAGGATCACCCGGATCGCGACGGACTACGTCCATGCTCCGCTGTACCCCCTCTTCCACGACCTGCTGACGACGAGAGACCAACTCTTCTCGCTGCTGAGCGGCCACCAACCCCCGCGCCAAACCCGCGAGCTGTACCTCCTCGCCGGCACGAGTTGCCTGCTCCTCGCCCACGCGTCACAGAATCTCGGCGACCAGGACTCCGCTGTCGCCCAACTCCAGACGGCCGGGACCCTCGCCGAGCATGCCGACCACGACGATCTCCGGGCGTGGGTCAAGGGCACAGCGGCGCTGATCGCAGAGTGGTCGACACACCGGCACACCGCCCTCGAGTACACACAGCAGGCGATCCGGTTCGCCCACGTCGGCGAGACCCGGGTCAGAACCGCGGCGATCGGGGCCAGGGCCGCGGCACGCGTCGGAGACCGGAACACGGCCCTGGCAGCGCTCAAGGAACTTGAGCATGCCCGCGAGCAGCAGACAGACCCCAACGGACTCACCAGATTCGGGGGGTTGCTCACTTTCCCGGAAGCCAAGCAGGAGTACTACATCGGCGGAACGTACGCTCTCCTCGGCGAACACGAGAGGGCCGAGCAGCACGCTGCCGCCGCGATCGATCTTTACGAGACGGGCCCGAAGGAACAGCGGTCGTACGGTGACGAAGCACTGGCACGCCTCGACATCGTCACAGCGCGCATCACCGCCGGGGAGATCGAGGGAGCCGGCGAGCAACTCCAGCCCATCCTGGAGCTGCCGGTCGACCGCCGTATCCGACAGCTCGGCGACGCCGTGCAGGGAGTAGCTAGGCTTCTTGAAGAACCACGGTTCGCCCGGAGCCGGGTTGGTCGCGAGCTCGCCGACGCCACTCGCGGCTATCAGGTGATCGACACGAGAGCGAAGGCCCTCACCTCATGACAATGACGGTCTCTCCTGAGTCCGCCGCCCGCAAGGCCTGCCAGGCGTCAGGTCTGACAGACCGCTCCCTCGTCTCGCTTCACCACCACGCCACTTCCGTGTTCCTTCTTGCCACGGAAGGCGTTGTGGTGCGCGTCAGTCCCGCCTCACAGCAGCAACGCCTCGCGACCGCTGTCTCCCTGACGCGCTGGCTCGTCGCGAACGACTTCCCGGCGACAGAGCCTGTGGATGTACCCCAGCCTGTGGCATACGGCCCATATGTCGTCACGTTCTGGTGTCACTACCCGCAACCTGAACACGGCGCACCTCCGCCCGGGCGGTTGGGCGATCTGCTGAGAACGCTGCATTCCCTACCGTCACCGCCGGTGTCACTGCCGCGGCACCAACCGCTTGCCTCACTCAAGACCACCGTGGAAGCCAGTACCTACCTGGCGTCGAACGAACGGGCGTGGCTCATGGAGCGCAGGCAGGAACTCCTCCACGCATACGAACAGCTGGATTTTCCCTTGGGGCACGGGCACATCCACGGCGACGCATATCCGGGCAACACGCTCTGGGATGGCGAGGACGTCAGGCTCGGAGACTGGGACGAGGCGGCATTCGGCCCGCGAGAGATCGACTTGGCCAATACGTTCCAAGGAGTCCGCTTCGGGCGAAGCGTCGGACAACTGGATGATTTCAGCGAACGGTACGGCTACGACATCCGGCACTGGTCGGGTCTATCGGTTCTCTGTGAAATCCGAGACCTTCACACACTCGGGTCCTTCATTCGACGTGCGGATCAAGGAGATACTGCTGCTGCCCAGCAGTTGTCGTATCGCATAGAGACGCTCAGAAACATGGATGCCCAAGCTCAATGGGGTGCCGCCTGAAAGAGCACAGAACCCTCGAAGGTCAGGCACCAATTCACGGCGCATTCATCGTGGCCGCCATACCGACGATCTCGCGTGCGCAGCCCCACGACAGCGTGACGCCGCTTCCGCCGTGTCCGTAGTTGTGAAGCACGGTGATCCTTGTTCCGTGGTTCTCTGCCTCGACGCGCACTGCAGGACGAGTCGGCCTGGCCCCCACTCGGTGGGCGATGACGGGTGCTTTCGCCAGTTCCGGCCTGATCGAAGCACAACGGTCCACAATGGCTCGAGCAGCTTCGGGATCGTCCTGAAGACCCGCCTCACCGTCGAGCGCGGTTCCGCCAAGTACCACTATGTCGCCGTGCGGGTAGATGCAGAGGAGATCGGAAGACAGACCCGTGTCTTCGGAGAAGAACTCCGTGATGCCGGGGTTCTCCACGACCACGTGCTGACCCCGGATCGGTCGGACATCGAGGTCTCCAGCGAGATCCCCGCCTCGCAGACCGGCACAGTTAACGATCACGGAAGCATCTTCGACTTCGTCCAGTGAACAGACCGTCGCGTGCTGCACCGTCCCTCCTGCCCTCCTGAAGCGGCGGAGCAGGTACTCCAGGTAAACCGGCATATCGATGAGAGGCACTGTGAACCGGTAGCCGCTTGCGAAACCGGTGGGCAACTCGTCCGATTCGCACATGCGGAAGTCGGGCAGCATCGTGCTCCACTCAGGCGCCGGCGTAGAATTGCGAGCCGCCTCGATCCCGCTGACCATGCGCACGCCGGTCGTGGGGTCGCCTGCGAGGCTTCGGAATTCGCTGAGGGAGGTGAGACTCCACTCGCGTACTCGTGCCCACGGTTCGACCAGGTACGGCCCCCACATCGCCCCAGCAGCGAGGGACGTAGGGCCGGGGACCTCCGCCGCCATCAGGCGTACGGACAACCCGGCTTCGAGGAGGGCAACACCTGTGGTCAGGCCAGAGGCGCCCCCACCGACAACAGCAATTCTCGCGCCCACAGACATAGATCGACCGTAGCCTGCCGCCAGGTGCGGACCCATCTGAGGCGGGGTGGACCGACACTCAGGCCCGCTCCGCCTCTTCCGGTACGAGTCGGCTCGTGAAGCCGTCGCTACACAACCGTTCGAAAGCCGCCGCCACGTCGTCGGGAATCTCCTGCTCGATCATGAACCCTTGTTGCGGGTACACCATGAGCCGCTGCTGGGCCCCCACCAGCATGTCGATGACCAGACGGGCATCCTGGATCGAATCGACGTACTCGGAGAGCGCCATGGGCGTGGAGGCGCTCACCCACTCGACATCCGGCCAGAGCTTTCGCGCCGTCGCGTAGGCCCGTCGCTCCTCGTACGGCTTGCTGACCAGCAGGACTGACGAGACGGGAACACGCTGTGCTTCGAGCAGAGCGCGGGAGAAACGGATGTTCTGGCCCGTGTTCCGGGCCTTCGGCTCGACGATGATGGCGCTCTCAGGCACCCCGAGCGCCACCGCACGGTCCCGATAGTGTTCGGCCTCACCTCGGGGCATCCGCTCACGCGTCGTACGGCTGGTCGCTCCGGTGAAGACGATGAGCGGCGCCATGCCACGGTGGTAGAGGTCTGCGGTGGTGTCGGCCACTCCGAGGTCATGGCTGCCGAGTCCGATCGCCACGGAGCAAGGTCGCAGCTCGTGACCCATCTGCTGGAAGTCCCACAGCCGCCGGGCATCCGCCCATGCCTGCGTTGAGATCACTTGCTCTCGCCCTCCATGTTCGCCGAGGACCTGCACCCCGCCGTTGCCCTCCGATGGGATCAGCCTACGTTCCAGATCACACGCGCCGTCAGATGATGGTTCTCCTGTTCCCGCGCGCTCACGCCGTGTGAAACTCGATCGAGCAGGCTGAGGGGAGCACGCCAATGCGGGGAATGACCGACCATCTTCCGTTCGGCAAGCGAGTCCGGTTTTACCGGAAACGCCGAGGTCTGAGCCAAAGGCAGCTCGGCGATCTTCTGGGACGCTCTGAGGACTGGGTGTACCGGATCGAGTCCGAACGCATACCGGTGAATAACGTGAAGATGCTCGCGGACCTGGCACACGCTCTGCGAGTGCACGTTGAGGACCTTCAGGGCACGCCGACGCTCTTGGACGACCGCGGTCGTCACGCGGCCAGCATCCCGGCGATTCGCACCGCGCTCATGCAGTCGCGACGGCTGGCGGGCTCGCTGTACGACGGCCGTGAAACCGTGCGCCTCGAACGTCTCTCGTTCGCAGTCGACGAAGCCTGGCGGCTCTTTCAGGATTGCCAGTTCGCGCGCCTTGGAGAGTGCTTGCCCGGGCTACTCGCGGACGCCCGGCTGGCAACACAGGAGCGCACGGCTGGCGCCGAACACGTCGAAGCACTCCGATTGTTCGCACTGACCTGCCACGTGGCAGCGGTTCTTCTACGAAAGGTGGGTGAGACCAACCTGGCCTGGACCGCTGTAGACCAAGGCGACATGGCGGCCGCAGAGTCCGAAGACCCCGCCACAATGCTCGCTCTGCGCCGAGGGGTCGCGCATGTTCAACTCGGCGCCGGCATGCCGGCAGAGGCGGTGAACGTCACCCTCGACGCGGCAGACGACCTCGAACCCGGTTGGTGGCGCTCCACACCGGCTTCTCTCTCCCTGTACGGGACCCTGTTCCTCAACGGAGCCGTCGCAGCAGCCCGGATGCGGAACCGGGCGCTGGCAGATCACATGATGGGTAAAGCCCAAGAAGCAGCGCACCTGCTCGGCGGCGACTCCAACGCGATGTGGACCTCCTTCGGGCCCGGCAACGTAGAGATCCACCGGCTGGCGCTCGCCCTGGAATTCGAGGACGTCCAACTGGCCGTGGACGTAGCGCCGAGAGTCAGAGCGGCAGGACTGCCGGTAGAACGACGGGGGCGGGCGCGACTGGATGTTGCTCGTGCCTATGCTGAGGCAGGGCGGACAGATGAGGCGATAGACCATCTCAAGCGCGCCTACCGAACCGCTCCCGAGCAGATCAAGGCACACGAGTTCGCTCGGGACCTAGCTCGTCGGCTCCACAAGCGATCCCGCCGTCAGGATGTCCAGGACCTGGCCATGCGGCTCGGCGCCATCAGGTAGCGGCGCTATAGAAGAGGTTCGTTGGCAGACCCGGAAAATTCCTCCGGGTCCGCCTCCCCATCGGCTCCTACGGTCGTTGCGACCAAGCCACTTGTACGGGGAGGCATCGGAGTGCCTGTGATCTATCGGCCGGATGATGGCGTCGGTCCCAAGAGCAGCAGTGCGGTGGTGCTCCGCTGGAGTCGCCATCCGCGCTGCGTCGGCCTTGCGCGTCGCGAACTCCGTAAAGTGCTTGGCGGTTGGGGCCTCTCAAGTATTGAGGACTCAGCTGTCCTCGTTCTCTCGGAGATCTTAACCGACGCGATACGTCACGGTAATGTGCACCCGGGCGCAGAGATCGAGACACGGTATCTGCGAGTACGAAGTGGCCTGCGAATCGAGGTGTCGGACACAGTCCACGAATTCCGCCAGTTGACGGAAAGTTCCTCGGAGCCAGACAGAGATCCCCGGCTAAGGCTCATAGACGCACTGGCCGACCGGTGGAAGATGAACGACTCCTTCAGTATCAGCATATCGGCGTGGGCAGAGCTCGACTTCCCGTCACAGACTGGCGCCCCCGATGTCGAATGATGCCGGCCATCGTTTTCCGCTCGCCTTAGCAGTTGACGAGGACACCCACAGGATCCCGATACGCACAGGCGCAACGACGGTCGAGACGAGGGGCCAGGAGAGCAGCCCTTCGCCTTCATCCGCCACGGACACCGCTGAGCGGCATGGGCGCCTGTGTCGATGGTGTCGACGACCTCTGAGCCGATACAACAACGAACCGTACTGCGGCGCTTGTTCGCGACACGTATCAGCTACCCCTTCGCCACCGCCCCAGGTGGTACCAGAGGTTTGGAAGCGAGTGGACGTCCGGGAAGCTCTCTGGGCCCGTGATTTTGGCCGAGTGTGTCACCTTGTGCGAATCGGCAGCTCACTACGCCAGAGTGACATGGCGGAGCTCACGGGTCTGAGTCAAGCCTTCCTGTCCATGCTGGAGTCAGGGGTACGAAGACTTACCAACATCGACAAGATCGTCGAACTACTTGCAGGACTCAATACTCCGGCGGAACTCACCGGTCCCATGCTCCAACCGTCGGCAGTGGAAGGCCGACCGTGCGGCCCATAACTCACAGGGAAGAAAGCGGAATGGCCAGCGTGACGCTCGGCCGGGTAGACCACTCCCAGCAACATCGAGATGATGCTGTTCACGCAGAAGGAAAGAAGGGCTTTTAGGTCACTTATGTGGCCACGCCCGTCGGAAGGTGGCGCAGTTGACTATTTCGCCCGGTACCCGAGGTTTCAAAAGAGATCGGCGAAGATAGTCGATAAGCCCGTCTGTCAGTTGGCACCGTCTTACGGCTCGCCGAGCCAGGCATCGGTACCTTGCAAACCCCGTGTGAGGGACCTGGTCGGGCGCCCCGGACGACTGGATAGAGCGCGGGGAGTGCGTGTCAGCGGCGAAGGATTGCAACTTAGCGTACTCACGTGATCCCGCGAATATCACCGCCGTGATATCACCCCTGAGATGTGCTCGCCCCACAAATCCGGAGCACCCTCGTCAAGGGCCCGAACTCCAGGCCCGCACAGCACTACGTCAGATCCGAATGCGCCGCGCCAGCGACAGGAGATGAGTGCCATGCCGACACCACGACGAAACAAGAACGATCACCTGCTCTACGCCGACGTCGTCGATTCCAAGCAGAAGGCCGGAGTCTGGATGGGCGAGCGTGACGCCTTCCAGGCCAAGCAGGCCGAGATCCTGGAAGCGGTGAAGGATCAGGCGGACTGGGTCCCGGTCGAGAACGCCATCATGGTGGTCACCACCGACCCCGCCGGCATCACGGTCATCGCCCCGAACCCGACGCTCCCTGGCGTGATCGTCCTCGCCGACGGCGGCTCACCGGAGGCCTCAGCGCAGCTGCAGGCCGCCGGCGAGGAGCTCGTCCGCAAGGTGATGGCCGAGCGCGGCATCCTCGAAGAGGAAGCCGCGTAACACAGGTGGTCACCTCACAGCTCCTGTGGGGGAAGTACATCCAGTACGTCCGGGACGGCGAGGGCGCCCTCCTCGACCCGGTCACGCTGGACAGCGTGTACCTCGACCGCGGGGAGGTCACCGACCTCTCCGCGGTTCCCCCGACCGCGACCCACAAAGCTCTCGCCGAGCTCGGCTTCACGCAGGACAGCCCTCGCGCTGATCAGCGTGAAGCACTCCGCAACCGGCTCCACCAACTCGACCTGGATCCCGTCCCCGTACGGATCAGCGGCCTGCGCGTCGTCCTCACCGACGCCTGCAACATGAAGTGCAGCTACTGCTTCGTCGAAACCAACACCGGCAAGCCGGACATGACCGAGCAAGAAATCTCCGACGGCCTGACCTACCTCTTCGAGACGAACGCCGGCCACGACGAGGTGGCCATCCAGTGGTTCGGTGGCGAACCGACGACCCGGTTCGACCTGATGCAGTACGGGGACACCCTCGCGGACTCCCTCGCCGCGCAGTACGACGTCAAGCAGGTCCGCCGAACGGTCGTCACCAACGGGGCCCGCATCACCGACGCCATGATCGACCACTTCGCCCGCTACGAGTACGGCGTCGGAATCTCCATCGACGGACCGCCCGCCATCAACTCCGAGAACCGCCGGCTCCTGGGCGGGCAGGCGGCCGACGACCGGATCCGACGCAACGTCCGCAGGCTCCTCGACGCAGGCGCCATCCACGTGGGATGCAACCTCACCCCCACAACCGCGAACATCGGCCGCCTCGCCGAAACCGTCAGCTGGATCATCGACGACCTCGGGTTGAAGTTCATCTACGCCAACACCCCGATACCCACCAGCGGACGCTGGACGGTCGAGGGCAGGGAGCTGGCCAAGGAGCTGTACCAAGCACGCCTCGTCGCCCTCGGGCGCGGCGGGATGATGTTCTCCGTCCTCGACCGGGCATTCCAGGCCCTCGACCGGCGCCGCCCCATGCTCTTCGACCACATCCAGAGCGACCGGACCCTGAACGTCGCCCTACTACCCGGCAACCGGGTCAGCCTCTGCGACATCAACTTCACCGCACCCACCTTCCTTCACACGCTCGACGAGTTGCGAGCGGACCCGAACCTGCTGGGCGGCATCGCGAAGAACGTCGCCCCGATCCCCGAATGCGGTCAGTGCCCTGCCCTCGCGATCTGCGGGGGGCCCTCACGCAACGAACAACTCCTCATCCGCGGAGACCGGCCGGACCCGCAGATGTGCGACTTCTACGCGAGCACCGTGGAGATCGCCGTATGGGACAGCACGGGGGTGCAGTGAACACCGTTACCCAGCCCGAGCGCCCGCCCGCGTTAACCCGGCAGCGGTTCCGCTCCGCACTCATCAGCACCGCTGGCCACTGCAAGATCGCCTGCGGATTCTGCTTCCGAGCCGACCGGGCCCACGGCTTCCTCGACATCGCCACCTACACCCGGGCACTGTCCCGGCTGAGGGAGACCGGCGTCGAGGCGATCTGCCTGACCGGCGGCGAACCCGCTCACCACCCCCAACTCCGCCAGCTCGTACGGCTCGCCCACCAGTTCGGGATTCCCGTGTCGACAGTCACCTCGGCCCGAGACCCCGACGACGTCGACCGGTTGGCCGACATCGCGCGCCTGCTCGCGAACGTCACCGTGTCCGCCGACTCGGCCGGTGCCATGGCACTCGGGCGCACCACCCGGTCCGTGGCGTCGGCAATCACGACCCTCGAGCAGGTCCCCCCGGCAGAGAGAGTTCTCCACCTCACGTACTGGAAACTCACAGCCCAGGAGTGCCACGACGTCTACGAGCGCATCCACAAGTCAGGAGTCCAGATCCAGCTCAGCCCGGTGGCACTCGACGACACGGCACGACAGCGCGCCGGCTTCACCTTCTACAACTACCTGGCCCAGCAGCGCGAGGACGCCGACCTTCTCGGACGCTACTTCCAGCTCACCCCGCGGTTCCAGGAGTACCTCACCGCGCTGCGAGCCATGCACCTGTACCCCGAGCGACGGCCATCCTGCGCGTCCGCGACGCTGTACGTGTCCGCAAGCGGCGAGATCCGCCGCTGCCCCTACGGCAAAACGGGGGTGAGCGTCCGCGCGCCCCGCGCGGAGATCAGTCGCTTTCTCCAGGCCGAACCGCAGGACCGGACCACCCCAGAGTGCGCGGCCATCTGCCGCGCCGACGACACCCCGTGAGTGGACGATGACGACCCCAGTCACCACACCAGAAGAGTTCATCGAACAGTGGCGGATCCCTCCCAACAGGCGCGTCAGTAACATCCTCACCCCCACCGGCTTCAGCTTTCCGCCCGCCCTTCACGTCCTCGACGCCGTCCGGCGGGACGAGGAAGTGCGCTTCACCATCCTCGGAGACGAGGACTGGTCCGTACGCATGGACCGTACGTCGGCCTTCCGCACAGCCCCGGTCGAAGAAGTGGCCACGTGGACGTTCCGCCTCGTCCACTTCAACCTCACCCGCTTCTACGACGGACTCCTCAGCGGATTCCAAGAGCAGGTCATGGTCCCCTGGCGAACCCGGCTGTCGAGCTGGGGGTTCACGTGGCAACGGTGCGCGCCCCTGCTGTTCATCTCCACGGGCGGTGCCTCATCGACGTATCACAACGACAACTCGCACGGGCTCGTGTGGCAGGTCGAGGGCACGAAGACCTTCCACAGCTACAGGAACCCCGACAAGCACCTCACGGCCGAGGCCGCTGTGGTGGGCGAGACCACCGCAGAGGATCCGCCCGAACACGACCCGGCTGACCGCGAGTCCTTACGGATGGGGCCCGGTGACCGACTGTGGAGCCACGCCCTGACCCCGCACTGGGTGACCACCGATTCCTCGCTCGCGATGAGCGTCACCCTCTCCCACGGCGGCCTGTGCCACCAAGGCCGCTTCGCCGAACGTGAATTGGCACTCCGCGCCTACTGGGACCAGCACCCCGACGAGGCGTGGAAGCTCGATCTGCGACACGTTCGCTACTGACCAGGCCGGGGCCGCTGCACCCTCCAAAGGGTGCAGCGGCCCCGGCTCTTGGCGTGACTACGGGGTGAGCCGGTTCGGGCCACGGAACAGGAACGTGGCCTCCCGAATCGAGTCGAGGCCGAGCATCACCATCAGGACCCGCCCGAGCCCCATGCCCAGACCGCCGTGCGGCGGGCATCCGTACCGGAAGGCGTTCAGGTAGTCCTGCATCGGCTCGGTGCTCATCCCCTTCTCCGCAGCCTGTTTCAAGAGCACGTCGTAGCGGTGCTCACGCTGCGCACCGGTGGTGACCTCCAGCCCCTTCCACAGCAGGTCGAAGCTGAGCGTCACACCCGGGTCGTCCGTCGGCCGCATGTGGTAGAAGGGCCGGATGCTCGTCGGATAGTGGGTGACGAACACCCACTCATGCCCTGTCTGTTCCTTGATGTACGAGGCGATCCCACGCTCGCCCTCTGGGTCCAGGTCCTCTTTCACGCCGACCGGGTCCCATCCCTTGGCCCGCAGGACCTCCTGCGTCTCGGCCATCGTGAGCCGCGGGAACGGCGTCGTCGGTACCGTCACTTCGACACCGAACGTCTCCTGGATCGCCTCACCGTGTGCGTCGGCGACCTTGGCGATGGCATGTGCGAGCATCTGCTCCTCGAACGCCATCACGTCCTCGACTCCGTCGATCCACGCCAACTCCACGTCCACACCAGTGAATTCGGTGGCATGCCGGGAGGTGAACGACGGCTCAGCGCGGAAGACGGGCCCGATCTCGAAGACCTTGTCGACACCCGCCGAGATCGCCATCTGCTTGAAGAACTGCGGCGACTGAGCCAGGTAGGCGGAGCGGTCGAAGTAGCCGAGCTTGAACACCTCAGCGCCTGACTCCGAGGCGGTGCCCATCAGCTTCGGGGTGTGCATCTCCGTGCACCCCTGCCCGTACGCGTACTCCCGCATCCCTTGCTCGAGTGTGGTCTGCACAGCGAACAGCAGCTGCGCCTGGGGCCGGCGCCGCACGTCGAGGAACCGCCAGTCCAGGCGGTGTTCGAGTCCGGTCTGCTCGTCGATGGGTAGCGGAGTCTCTGCCCGGTTCAGTACCTCGACCGATTCCGGGATGATCTCCAGGCCACCGAGCTTCACGATCGGATTGTCGACCACGCGACCGGTGATCCGGACTGCGGACTCCGGCGTCAGCCCCTCCAGCGCGGTCTCAACCTCGTCGCCTTCGCCGCCGCGTTTGTGAGTGACCTGCACCATGCCGGTGTGGTCACGTACGACGACGAACTGCATCTTGCGCTGCAGGCGGAGCGTGTTCACCCAGCCCGACACAGAAACGGTCTGCCCGACATGTTCTCGCAGGCCAGACACCAGTACACGGCTAGTCATGTGGATCATCGCAGCCCTCCAAAGGGCGTCGTCATGATCCCTTGGGGGCGCGGACGAGAAGGGTACTCGCGGTGCCACCGCGCCTTTACCGCAGCTCAGAGAGCCACGGCCTCATTCATGCCCGATGACGGGGGCCGGCCGGCGGGGCATTGGGCCTTCAACGAGGCCGTTCCTCCCCGCGCTCAGGAGGGTCTTCACTTTGGGACGCAAGACCGCCTTCCCAGCTACCGGCGGCTCTCTCTCCTCGCGTGATCCCGCGGCTACTCGTCTCCTTCAACGCGTTGCTGTTGAGCATAGCGGGGCGGGCAGGGATGCGACAGCAAGATCGCGTCAACGAGCGGCCTGTCGGAGCAGCGTGCGGCCGTAATGACGGTCAACCGCCATCCAGATCTTCAGAGTCCCCTGCCCCAAGCCCTCGTCACGTATCAGATCCGGACGCCCTCAACGAGATACCCGGCAGGCCACGCTCTCTCTCCGCAGAGCCCGACTGCGCGAGAGGATTCACCTCCCTTTCACCACCGTATTTCTTGGGTGATATCACGGCGGTGATTTTTGGTCGACGCGATCGTGTTTTACGCTGCTTTGGCCAGGTCCTCGCATCGATTTGGCCCACCCAAAAAATAGAAGAATTTTCGTCGCCTGCTTTCGCGATAGAGAGTCCATGCATTCACGAGCAATCGACGCACGTGAACACCAGTCACGAGCTATCGTCCCGTTTCCCACCGACCCTGCACGAGTAACTCCTGGAAAGGAACTCCTTCGATGGAAGGAATATCCACGCCCGGAATTTCGGTCGAGGTCGTCTCAACTCTGCCATCGAAAGCACCCGACCGCAGCATCAAGCACGTCTTCAAAACGTCAGACATGGCTACCTTCGAAGCCGTGCAACTCTGGGAGGGAGAGCACCAAGCCTATTCGGTGTGCATGTCGGCCCAGGCGGGTTGCAGGTATGGCTGCGCGCATTGCGCCACCACCTTCGCGCGGACTCCTTTTGTTCGAAATCTGCACGCGGAAGAGATTACCTCTGCAGTAGGACAGCTGGAGCAACAGGTAGGTACCCAGCAAGGCCCCCTCATCTGGGTCGACTTCGCCGGAGTCGGTGACGCTGCCGCCAACTGGAACCACGTCACCACCGCCGCGAAAACGATCGTCGACCAGGGAATGGCTCGGCAGGTGAAGGTAACCAGCATCGCCCCGCAGGCTTGGGTGCGAAATCTCCTGAAGCCCAAGGCCTGGCTCCCGGATCGCCTCATGTTCTCGCTGCACGGCGCCAACGCCGCTCAGCGCAGGGTGGTCATCCCCCGCGCGGACGATCCTTCAACCGTCTTGCCGCTGTGGGCAGCTGTTGCTGAACTGCGCCCGGTGGTGCTGAACTACGTTCTCTGCGAGCACAACACACGGCCCGATGACGAAGCGGCGCTGACCGAGCTGCTCGCTCCCTACGCCGGAGGCTTTCTCATACTGAGGCTCTCCAGCTTCAATCCCGTGCACGGCAGCCCGCTGCTCCCAAGCTCGAGGGAAGAGGAATTCATCGCCGCACTCTCCAGAGATTTGACCGGTTGGACGGTGTCCCACCACCTGTCTGCCGGCAGGGAGACGGCCGCTGCCTGCGGGCAGCTTCGGGCAGAGATCCTGGATCTCGCTCCGCCGACCAAACGCCCAGGGCTCTGACGACGACGCACGAGCACCTGGGCGAACTCTCCCAGTAGCCACACCCAGGCCTGCCGTAGCCGGCCCTGGTGAAGAGCTGCCCTGCCCTCCGGCCTCCCCGTAGCCGGAGGGCAGGGCTTCACCACGACCTGCGTCAGGATGCTTCTGGCTCAACGATGCGGGACGGCGCTGCCAGGAAACCGCCCAGGATCCACTCCCGCAGAACCTCGGGCACCGCCACGGTGCCGTCGGCCTCTTGACGTTGCTCAAGGAGCCCAGGCACGAGACGGTTCGTGGCCAGGCCGTAGGCATTCAGGGTGTGAACGAACGCCTACCGACTCGACCGGGGCCGGTAGCAGATGCTGCCGCGCCGGGCCTGGTAGTCGCCGGCGTTCGACACCGGGCTGGCCTCGGCATACATCCCGATGCTGGGCAATCACACCTCTGGAGGCCAGCGTGTAGAAGACCGGCCGCCGACCCTCCACACGCTTCGCCGTCGCCTTGTGAGGCCGAGACGGCATGGTGAATCTCGCTGGCGGCCACGTGGCCGTTGGCCTCACGCTTGCGGAATGCCGATCGTCATCACCCCGAGGCCGCCGTACCACTCCACTGCCGTACGCCCCCAGTGGAACGACCTGCCCCAGCGTGTCCGCGAACTCATCGCCCGACGACTCGGGGGCAGCGTGGCCGCCCGACCGAGTGCCGGAAGCGGCTTCACCCAAGGCTTCGCCAGCGTGATCACCGGAACGGGCGGCACCCAGTTCGTCAAAGCCGTCAACAGCGCAGACTTTGCACACATCGCCGACTGCTACCGGCGAGAAGCCGAGGTCAACCAGGCCCTGCCCCAGGCGGTACCAGCGCCTCAACACCGATGGAGTGAGGAACTGGATGGATGGGTGATCCTCGGGTTCGACGCCATCGAAAGCGGCCGTATGCCCAGCTCGCCGTGGAGGACCGAAGAGCTCTCAGCCAGCCTCGACGCATACGCGACCGCAGCCGAGGCACTGTCCACGCCACCCGCTGCATTCCAGCAGGTCGGTCTGAAACCACTCGGCGAAGATGGTGACTTCGACGACTGGCGGCTGCTCGCCGCCGGCGCCACAAGCGCCGCGGTCCTCCCCACATGGGTCCCGACAGGCCGACTGGCCCCCCTGGCCGAGCTGGAATCCCAGTGGCGGCAAGCCGTCGCTGGCGACGCAGTCCTCCACCACGACCTCCGCCAGGACAACATCCTCGTCGACGCCAATGGCAGTGCGTGGATCTGCGACTGGAACTGGCCTTGCCTTGGAGCTAGTTGGTTCGACCTCGTACTCCTCCTGGCCACAGCACACGCTGATGGCCACGACGCCACCACTGTGTTCAGGAATCACCCCACAGCTCGCGGAGTCGACAACGGTCAACTCGATGCCGCTCTGGCCGCGCTCTCGGGCTTCTTCCTGGTCTCCGGTTCACAGCCCCCAGCCGATTGGTCGCCGTACCTGCGTCAGCACCAGACGTGGTGCGGAGAGGTCACGCTGCGATGGCTGGCGGCCCGGCGCAAGTGGCTGCTATGACCCAACCAACTGATCAACCTGGCACACCAATCGTCTGACGAAAGCGGGGGTCGAGTCAGCACCAGAGCCCATCCCGCTGCCGCCCATGCCGAACACGGCCGACGACGTGCTCCCGGAGGACGATTGATGGCAGCAGATGGTGCCCGATCTTGTTGAAATGGCCTCACGCGGCAACCGAATATGGGACCTGCGGCCACGTGGTTCCGCGAGTTTTGTTCCCGAAGAGGGGTTCTTCGATTCATGCCGGGTATCACGGTTGCGATGTGCACAGGGAATGGCGGGAAGTATCGTACAGCCCAAGAGCATCTTGCGCCTTGGGGTGTTGAAGTGGAACAGGTGGCTTTGGAGCTGCATGAGATCCAGACCACGTCAGTTGCGAAAATCGCGGAGCACAAGGCCCGGCAGGCTTACGCGATTCTCGGACAGCCGTTGTTCGTCGAGGATTCAGGCTTCTACATTGAGGAGTTCGCTGGTTGGCCGGGACCGATGGTGAAACAGGCTCTGGAGGCTTTCGGCCCCGCCGGATTCACCCATCTCGCGGACCTCACCGAGAAGCGGACCTGCCGTTTCGCGAGTGCCGCGGTCTACGCGGACGCCGACGGCGAGTTGCATACCTTTGCGGACGACACCCGCGAGCCGGGAACGATCGCGATGGCGCCCGATCGTGGGCACGGTTCACGATCCTGGTCCGACCTGTGGTCAATCTTCGTGCCGAAAGGAGCCACCGCGACACTGGCCGCTTTGCCGGAGGATGAGCAGAACGGTGTGTTCGCGGAGTGGGGAAAGCGCTCGGTCGTCGCAGCCCTGGGCGAGTGGCTGGCACAGCCACAGCGGCATTACTGAGGTGATATAACTTCAGGGATAGGGAGCCAGGCAGCCTGTGGTCCATGGTGGACGTCCGCCGCCTGCCGGGCTCTTACTGGATTTCCCGGTTGCTCTGCCGGGCTGCTTGGTGAAGTCGGCGAGCGATCCAGTCACTTGGGAGATCGCGTTGACACACTAGCCCCTGCCCACCGAGAGGTCCCAGCTATGTCGCGCCCGTTCGAAGAATCGCCCTACGCGTTTACCGTCCCGCCCCTGGTCGAGGCGGTGCCGGCTGCACGAGACAGAATTGTGAGCCGTGCAAGGCGGCTCGGGCTGGCCCTGAACGAGGAGCTGGCCCAGGACTTGAAGTTGCTCACCGGAGAACTGGTCGCGAACTCGGTCATGCACACGCGGGCCGCGTGCATTGTGTCCGTACAGTGGACCGGACAGCGGCTCCGTGTGGAAGTCACCGATGTCGACCCCACTACGGTGCGTCCGTCTCAAGCTCGGTCCGCGGACGAGAATGGGCGCGGTCTCTTCCTCGTCGCAGCGTTGGCAACGGAGTGGGGATCACACCCCTGTGCGACGGGGAAGAAGACCTGGTTCGAGCTGACGGTTCCCACGTCCGTGAGGGACACCAAGACCGGGATGCCCTCACACGCCGAAGCACCTGCTGACCACGCGGCCTTCAACCGCGCGGTAGACACCCACTCCGCCGTTATGGAACCCGCGCCAATCGCCAGTCCATGTACACGAGTCGAGCACCAAGCGGCTTGAGCTGCTTCGAACCAGACAGAAGTGGTCATCCAGCGAGCTCCTCGAGAGCCGCGTCGATCCGGGCCAGGGTGCGGTCCTTGCCGAGCCTCTAGAGACTCGAAGAGCGAGAGGCCGACCGTGCGGCCCGTACGGCGACGCGTACCAGGGCTTGGGCCTTGCCCAGCTTCAGGCTGTGCCCCTCGCCGGCGGTCAGGACCGGCTCCTTGAGGGACTCGGGGCTGATCCAGTCGGCCATCCCAACTTGGCACGGGCCGTGGTCAGGAGGGCCACTGGATCGCCTTCATCGCACGCCATCGATCAGGGTGGACGCTCGC